>NZ_JAMAXX010000019.1:0-1316 GCF_023712625.1 Curtobacterium sp. ODYSSEY 48 V2 | reverse complement strand
CCTAGGGCGTGTTGATCAAGAAGGTGCGGGGTGGCCAGCCGCCGCGAGTTGCGCGGGAGAATGGGCGTATGAAGATCCAGGTGCTGCATATCGAGGATTGCCCGAATTGGCAGGAGGCGGGCGATCGAGTACGGCTGGTGCTCGACTCGATCGGACGGGGCGATGTTCCGGTGGAGTTCGTGTTGATCCGCACCGAGGCTGAGGCGGTGAGCTCTGGTTTCGCGGGCTCGCCCACGATTCTTCTGGACGGTCAGGACTTGTTCCCGTCCCAGGGGAACACTGCCGACTTGGCGTGCAGGGTCTATCTGACCGAGCGCGGCTTTGCGGGTGCGCCGACGGTGGGACAGCTTGAGCGCACGCTGCAGGAGCGCGAAGCGCTCGGCGGAGATCGGTCTTGATCCAGATCAGCGCCGCGGCGAGGCTGACGGCGGCTCGGTAGTTGCGGGCGAGTTTGTCCGAGCGCATCGCGATGCCGCGCCACTGCTTGAGACGGTTGAAGCAGCGTTCTACGACGTTGCGTCCCTTGTAGCGTTCCTTCTGCTTGTCGCCGAAAGCGATCGGCCGGCCCGGCTTCTTGCGGCGGTGCGCGATCTGGTCGTCCCGCTCGGGGATGGTCGCCGCGATCCTCCGGTCGCGGAGCCAGGCGCGGTTCGCCCTTGAGGGGTACCCCTTGTCGGCGAGCACCCGGTCGGGGCGGGTGCGGGGGCGGCCCTTCCCGTCGCGGGGAACGCGGATGTTCTCCAGCACCGCGCTCATCATCGTGGTGTCGTTGATGTTCCCGGCGGTGATCATCATGCTCAGCGGCCGGCCGCGGCCGTCGCAGACCAGGTGCAGTTTGGTCGTCAGCCCGCCGCGGGAGCGTCCGATCCCGTGATCAGGCGGCTCGGACCACGGATTCTTGTGATTCGGCACAGCCCCCTGTGTCCCGGGCGAGGGTCGCGCCGTGCTGATGCACGCGCGCGATCGTGGAGTCGATCGAGACGACCCAGTCGATTTCCCCAGCGGCGTCGGCCTGCTTCTGCACCTCGGTGAGCAGCTTCTGCCAGGTGCCGTCCCCGGCCCACCGGTTGAACCGCTTGTAGATCGAGTTCCACTTCCCGAACCGTTCCGGAACGTCACGCCACGGCGCACCGGTCCGGTACTTCCACGCCATCCCCTCGATAGCGAGCCGGTGATCCGTCCACGGCCGCGACCGACCGGTCACCGTCGGCATCAACGGCTCCATCACGGCCCACACCTCGTCAGAGATCTCCTGTCGCGTCACCGTTCAAGACTCACCCACCGAGGAGCGGAACCTCTTGATCAACACGCCCTAG
>NZ_JAMAXX010000018.1:0-1502 GCF_023712625.1 Curtobacterium sp. ODYSSEY 48 V2 | reverse complement strand
GAAGCTAAGCCTCTCAGCGCCGATGGTACTGCAAGGGGGACCTTGTGGGAGAGTAGGACGCCGCCGGACTCAACTTCAGCAACACCAGGAAACCCCTGACCGTGATCGGTCAGGGGTTTCCTGCGTTAACGGGCCGAGCCGCACACCGCCACCGCCCTCGACTGCTCGGGCCGTGCGGGCGAGCGCAGCGGCGATCGCGCGGTGGCGCGATCCCGCACGATCGGCCACCATCAGAACGTGGCACGACACGTCGGTGATCTGTTCCGGGACGAGCCTGACCAGTGGGGCTTGCGTGGCGACCCGTGGCTCTGGCGAGCTCTCGGTGAGCGGTTCGTGCACGTCAGACTCCCGAGCACACGAGGCGAGCTCGACGGCATGCTGCGGCGGGGCTTTGCGGCGGAGGTCGGTCGTGCGATGTCGGGAGACGCCGGCGCAGGGGTGTTCGTCGAGCGCTTCGCACACGGCGGGATGTCTTCCGGGCACGTGTCGCCCTCGTGGTGGTCCGCGACCGGCGTGCCCCTCCTCCTGGGGCGGGCCGGTCTCCCGGGTCTCCGGTACGTCGTGCGGAGCACGGTCGAGCAGGACTGGCGGTCGGTGCGAGCGCTCCGGCTCGAGAACGCGGCGGAGAACCCGGTGTCGTACGGCGCCGACCTCCGGACCACCCTCGCGATGACAAAGGACGACTGGCGGCTGCGGGCGCGGCGCGGTACCGGGCGGGGCACCACTGCTGTCGTGGCAGTCGCGGAGGACGGGGCGTGGCTGGGGATCATGGCCGCTCAGCTGCCGACTGACGAGGAGCCTGCCGCGCTGCTCACGGGGGTGTTCGTCCGTCCTCGAGGGCGCGGCCGGGCGAACGGCGTGGCGGACGCGCTCCTCGCGGAGGTCCTCAGCTGGGCCGCCCTCCGTGCCCCGTCGATCCGACTGTGGGTGGACTGCGCTCCGGACGGTGCGCCGGCGCGGGGCCTCTACGCTCGCCACGGCTTCCGCAGGACGGGACGCCGGCGCGCGGCCGACGGGTTGCCGAACGCCGTCATCGAAGAGATGGCGACTGCACTCGAGCTCCCGACCGTCGATGGAAGCAGCGGAGAACCGCGCGAGGAGTGGGTCGGTCGCAACGCTGCAACGCGTCCGCTCATCGCCCGACACGCCCGGGATGTGACCCCACTTGGCAGCGCGTTCACCTCCGCGTAAGGTTGTACCTCGTTGCCGCTGAGGCGGAGAACGGAACGGCCGAGACGGTCACCAGGGCGAGTACCTGGAGATGCAGTCCGGACGGGGTCCCGCTCGGCAACCAACCACCACCCTGACGAGCTGCAAGGTTCGGCGGATGGTGTCGAGAATCCAAGCCCCTCTGGCGGAGCTCCTTCGTGGAGTCGAGTGGGGGGTGCGTCTGGTCCTTGAGAACTCAACAGCGTGCACATTGTCAATGCCAATTATTTTGACCCCGTGCGATCGCAGCTTTGGTTGTGGTCGTCGGAGACAATTCCTTTTGGATTGAAGAT
>NZ_JAMAXX010000017.1:0-1609 GCF_023712625.1 Curtobacterium sp. ODYSSEY 48 V2 | reverse complement strand
CCGGGTTAGGACTCTTAGCACCACTGGATTAGCTTGGGCGGTTGTTCGCCGGTACGGGAATATCAACCCGTTGTCCATCGACTACGCCTGTCGGCCTCGCCTTAGGTCCCGACTTACCCAGGGCGGATTAACCTGGCCCTGGAACCCTTGGTCTTTCGGAGGACGGGTTTCTCACCCGTCTTTCGCTACTCATGCCTGCATTCTCACTCGTGTGGCGTCCACGGCTGGATTACTCCGCCGCTTCACTCGCCACACGACGCTCTCCTACCACTCCGCACGACTGAACCACGAAGGCTTGTCTGTGTGCGAAATCTACAACTTCGGCGGTGTGCTTGAGCCCCGTTACATTGTCGGCGCGGAATCACTTGACCAGTGAGCTATTACGCACTCTTTCAAGGGTGGCTGCTTCTAAGCCAACCTCCTGGTTGTCTGTGCAACTCCACATCCTTTCCCACTTAGCACACGCTTAGGGGCCTTAGTTGGTAGTCTGGGTTGTTTCCCTCTCGACGATGAAGCTTATCCCCCACCGTCTCACTGCTGCGCTCTCACTCACCGGCATTCGGAGTTTGGCTGACGTCAGTAACCTGTTGAGGCCCATCGGCCATCCAGTAGCTCTACCTCCGGCGAGAAACACGCAACGCTGCACCTAAATGCATTTCGGAGAGAACCAGCTATCACGAAGTTTGATTGGCCTTTCACCCCTATCCACAGCTCATCCCCTCCATTTTCAACTGAAGTGGGTTCGGTCCTCCACGACGTCTTACCGTCGCTTCAACCTGGCCATGGATAGATCACTTCGCTTCGGGTCTAGGACATGCGACTGAATCGCCCTATTCAGACTCGCTTTCGCTACGGCTGCCCCACACGGGTTAACCTCGCCACATATCACTAACTCGCAGGCTCATTCTTCAAAAGGCACGCCGTCACCCCTACAAGGAGGCTCCGACGGTTTGTAAGCAAACGGTTTCAGGTACTATTTCACTCCCCTCCCGGGGTACTTTTCACCTTTCCCTCACGGTACTTGTCCGCTATCGGTCATCTGGGAGTATTTAGGCTTATCAGGTGGTCCTGACAGATTCACACGGGATTTCTCGGGCCCCGTGCTACTTGGGATACACATCCGGCCATAACACCATTTCGTCTACGGGGCTGGCACCCACTACGGCCCGGCTTTCAAACCGGTTCGACTATGATGCGCTGTAACCGTCCCAGTCCGGCAGAACTGAGCGACGTGTCCCACAACCCCGACCATGCAACGCCCGCCGGCTATCACACATGATCGGTTTAGCCTCATCCGCTTTCGCTCGCCACTACTCACGGAATCACATGTTGTTTTCTCTTCCTGTGGGTACTGAGATGTTTCACTTCCCCACGTTCCCTCTACCCGCCCTATATATTCAGGCGGGAGTCACCAGGTCGACAAGTCGCCTGGCGGGGTTTCCCCATTCGGAAATCCTCGGCTCACAGCTCGATTATCAGCTCCCCGAGGCTTATCGCAGATTTCTACGTCCTTCTTCGGCTCCAGATGCCAAGGCATCCACCGTTTGCTCTTAGAAACTTGACCACAAAGATTAAAATTGCGATCGACTCGAACAACAACCAACCCGAA
>NZ_JAMAXX010000016.1:0-1756 GCF_023712625.1 Curtobacterium sp. ODYSSEY 48 V2 | reverse complement strand
CCAACACTCACGTGTCAACAGGAAGCCTGGTCCCTCAGGACCCAACAACGTGCACCAGCCGACCCGCTCACCCCGACCCGTCCCAACCAGCAAGCTGGCGTACTAGGGCCGGAAGCTACGCTCCCGACTGCACTGTCAATGTTCCACCCATGAGCTACCGGCAACCACGTTCGGGTTACTCGGCGCCTGAACCAGACACCTGCAGAGCAGGGCCGGTCAGATGCTCCTTAGAAAGGAGGTGATCCAGCCGCACCTTCCGGTACGGCTACCTTGTTACGACTTAGTCCTAATCACCGATCCCACCTTCGACGGCTCCTTCCACAAGGGTTAGGCCACCGGCTTCGGGTGTTACCGACTTTCATGACTTGACGGGCGGTGTGTACAAGGCCCGGGAACGTATTCACCGCAGCGTTGCTGATCTGCGATTACTAGCGACTCCGACTTCATGAGGTCGAGTTGCAGACCTCAATCCGAACTGAGACCGGCTTTTTGGGATTCGCTCCACCTTACGGTATCGCAGCCCTTTGTACCGGCCATTGTAGCATGCGTGAAGCCCAAGACATAAGGGGCATGATGATTTGACGTCATCCCCACCTTCCTCCGAGTTGACCCCGGCAGTCTCCTATGAGTCCCCGCCATAACGCGCTGGCAACATAGAACGAGGGTTGCGCTCGTTGCGGGACTTAACCCAACATCTCACGACACGAGCTGACGACAACCATGCACCACCTGTACACCGACCACAAGGGGGCGACCATCTCTGGCCGTTTCCGGTGTATGTCAAGCCTTGGTAAGGTTCTTCGCGTTGCATCGAATTAATCCGCATGCTCCGCCGCTTGTGCGGGCCCCCGTCAATTCCTTTGAGTTTTAGCCTTGCGGCCGTACTCCCCAGGCGGGGCGCTTAATGCGTTAGCTACGACACAGAAACCGTGGAAAGGTCCCTACATCTAGCGCCCAACGTTTACGGCGTGGACTACCAGGGTATCTAATCCTGTTCGCTCCCCACGCTTTCGCTCCTCAGCGTCAGTTACGGCCCAGAGATCTGCCTTCGCCATCGGTGTTCCTCCTGATATCTGCGCATTCCACCGCTACACCAGGAATTCCAATCTCCCCTACCGCACTCTAGTCTGCCCGTACCCACTGCAAGCCCGAGGTTGAGCCTCGGGATTTCACAGCAGACGCGACAAACCGCCTACGAGCTCTTTACGCCCAATAATTCCGGACAACGCTTGCACCCTACGTATTACCGCGGCTGCTGGCACGTAGTTAGCCGGTGCTTTTTCTGCAGGTACCGTCACTTTCGCTTCTTCCCTACTAAAAGAGGTTTACAACCCGAAGGCCGTCATCCCTCACGCGGCGTTGCTGCATCAGGCTTTCGCCCATTGTGCAATATTCCCCACTGCTGCCTCCCGTAGGAGTCTGGGCCGTGTCTCAGTCCCAGTGTGGCCGGTCACCCTCTCAGGCCGGCTACCCGTCGTCGCCTTGGTGAGCCATTACCTCACCAACAAGCTGATAGGCCGCGAGTCCATCCCCAACCAAAAAATCTTTCCACCACCAGACCATGCGGCCAGTGATCATATCCAGTATTAGACGTCGTTTCCAACGCTTATCCCAGAGTCAGGGGCAGGTTACTCACGTGTTACTCACCCGTTCGCCACTAATCACAGGAGCAAGCTCCTGATCATCGTTCGACTTGCATGTGTTAAGCACGCCGCCAGCGTTCGTCCTGAGCCAGGATCAAACTCTCCGTAAAAAA
>NZ_JAMAXX010000015.1:0-1797 GCF_023712625.1 Curtobacterium sp. ODYSSEY 48 V2 | reverse complement strand
GTTGAGTCCGGCGGCGTCCTACTCTCCCACAAGGTCCCCCTTGCAGTACCATCGGCGCTGAGAGGCTTAGCTTCCGGGTTCGGAATGTGACCGGGCGTTTCCCTCTCGCTATGACCACCGGAACACTGTCGACCCAGATCCTGGATCAAACCATTGTTCCTTCAGAGCATTGCTGAAGTATTCAGTTTGATTCCCGATCGTCTGTCGGGAACCACAAAGTGGACGCGAGCCCGCCACCCACAAGGGGCGACGGTAAAAGTTGTGTTGTCAAGTCTTCGGCTTATTAGTACCGGTCAGCTCCACGGGTCGTTAGTCCCCGCTTCCACATCCGGCCTATCAACCCAGTAGTCTGCTGGGAGCCTCTCACACTCAAGGTGCATGGAAATCTCATCTCGAAGACGGCTTCCCGCTTAGATGCTTTCAGCGGTTATCCGGTCCGAACGTAGCTAATCAGCGGTGCCCTTGGCAGAACAACTGACACACCAGAGGTTCGTCCATCCCGGTCCTCTCGTACTAGGGATAGATCTTCTCAAATTTCCAACGCGCGCAGCGGATAGGGACCGAACTGTCTCACGACGTTCTAAACCCAGCTCGCGTACCGCTTTAATGGGCGAACAGCCCAACCCTTGGGACCTACTCCAGCCCCAGGATGCGACGAGCCGACATCGAGGTGCCAAACCATGCCGTCGATATGGACTCTTGGGCAAGATCAGCCTGTTATCCCCGAGGTACCTTTTATCCGTTGAGCGACAGCGCTTCCACAAGCCACTGCCGGATCACTAGTCCCGACTTTCGTCCCTGCTCGACCTGTCAGTCTCACAGTCAAGCTCCCTTGTGCACTTACACTCGCCACCTGATTGCCAACCAGGTTGAGGGAACCTTTGGGCGCCTCCGTTACTCTTTGGGAGGCAACCGCCCCAGTTAAACTACCCATCAGGCACTGTCCATGAACCCGATCAGGGTCCTACGTTAGACATCCAAAGTGACCAGAGTGGTATTTCAACAATGACTCCACGAACACTAGCGTGCCCGCTTCACAGTCTCCCACCTATCCTACACAAGCCACTCCGAACACCAATACCAAACTGTAGTAAAGGTCACGGGGTCTTTCCGTCCTGCTGCGCGTAACGAGCATCTTTACTCGTAGTGCAATTTCGCCGAGTTCGCGGTTGAGACAGCTGGGAAGTCGTTACGCCATTCGTGCAGGTCGGAACTTACCCGACAAGGAATTTCGCTACCTTAGGATGGTTATAGTTACCACCGCCGTTTACTGGGGCTTAAATTCAGAGCTTCGCCCTAGGGCTAACCCTTCCTCTTAACCTTCCAGCACCGGGCAGGCGTCAGTCCGTATACATCGTCTTGCGACTTCGCACGGACCTGTGTTTTTAGTAAACAGTCGCTTCCCACTGGTCTCTGCGGCCTTCAACGCTCAACGACGAGAAGTCGTATCACGTGTCCGGCCCCCCTTCTCCCGAAGTTACGGGGGCATTTTGCCGAGTTCCTTAACCACGATTCTCTCGATCTCCTTGGTATTCTCTACCTGACCACCTGAGTCGGTTTCGGGTACGGGCGGCTGCAACCTCGCGTCGATGCTTTTCTCGGCAGCATAGGATCACTGATTTCCCCTTACGGGTACGCGTCGGATCTCAGGCACACAGACGACGGATTTGCCTATCGTCAGCCCTACATCCTTACACCAGGTTCACCTTACGGATACCATCGCCTGGCTCAGCTACCTTCCTGCGTCACACCTGTTCATACGCTAGCCGCACCAGCATGGGGTCGAGCGTTAGACCG
>NZ_JAMAXX010000014.1:0-11489 GCF_023712625.1 Curtobacterium sp. ODYSSEY 48 V2 | reverse complement strand
ACCGTCCTCGACGCCGTCGACCACGCCCTGACCACCCTCGACCAGACCCTCGGCCGACAGATCCCGGTCCTGGTCCACCTCACCGGCGGCACCCGCACCGCACTGGCACGCACCACCCGCGTCCAGTAACAGCACCACCAGCACCACGCAGCACCACCCACCGGCCGGGGGACGCCCGACGTCCCCCGGCCGTTCCGTGCCCGGAACCGGCCGTCCACACAGCCGCAGCCGAACCCGGGAGGCGACCCGAGCCTCCCGTCCGCAGACCCAGGAGGAGACCCCACATGGCACGCAACCACGGAGCCGTCAGCGCATCGACCTCGGAACAGCGTCGCGAGGACGCTGCCGAGTGGAGCCCGCTGGCCCGCTACCTGTCCGAGTTCTTCGGCACCTTCCTGCTCGTGCTCGGCGGCGTCGGTACGGCACTCTTCGCCGCGAACTTCCCGAGCGACACCGACAACCAGTCCGGCGTCGGCTTCCTCGGCGTCGCACTGGCCTTCGGTCTGACGCTCGTCGCCGGCATCGCCGCCGTCGGGCACATCTCCGGCGGCCACTTCAACCCGGCCGTCACCCTCGGCCTCCTCGCCGCCGGGCGTACGGACCTGCGGCACGTGGCCGGCTACATCGTGTCGCAGGTCCTCGGCGGCCTCGCCGCGACCAGCATCATCGCGATCGTGCTCTCCGGGAAGGCCGGCGCCTTCCGGGCCGCGCACGACGCGGGCTTCGCCTCGAACGGCTTCGGCAGTGCCAGCCCGGGCGGGTACGGCCTCGGCGCCGTCTTCCTGACCGAGGCGGTCCTCACCGGGGTCTTCCTCGCGGTGATCCTCTCGATCACCGCCAAGCAGGAGTACCAGGCCCTCGCCCCGATCGGCATCGGCCTCACCCTGACCCTCATCCACCTGGTGAGCATCCCGGTGAGCAACACCTCCGTGAACCCCGCACGCTCCGTCGCTGCCGCGGTCTACGGTGGGGCCACGCCGCTCGCCCAGCTCTGGGTCTTCATCGTCGCACCGGTCCTCGGTGCGGTCGTCGCCGGCCTGATCGTCCGCGTCGGCGGTCGCCGCCGCATCACCGGCTGACCCCACGCGGTCACACACCGAGAGAAGGAGAACAGCATGCGCAACCGCATCATCGTCATCGGGCTCATCGCCCTGGTCGGCATCTGGATCGGGTCCCGGTCGAACCGGCCCGTCGTGAAGAAGACGAGCACGGCCGAGACCATCCGCAAGGCCTGGAACGACCCGCACGCGCGGAAGCAGCGCGCGAAGCTCCGCAAGAAGATCGAGAAGGCCGCCTCCCGTCCGTTGCTTCACCTGGGCCGACGGCTGAGCAACACTGCGGCGAGCAGCGCGGCCACTCCGAGCAGCACCAACGGCAGGGCCGTGACGGTGAGCCACGTCGCGGTCGGTTGATCCGCAGGGCTCACGAACGCGCCGACGAGCGCCAGCGTCGTTCCTGCACCCGAGAGGAGTGCAGCGATGCACAGCAAGCTGGTCCTCAGGCGATCTCCGGACACGGTCTTCTCCTGCCGTTGGTCATTGGTTGTTGCACCAGACCACGGATCCCGGCGGGATGTTGTGGATGACGGTGCCTCGCCCGCGAGACGAGCATGCGGTCAGCACGCCGCCGGCGACTGCGAGACCGGCAGCGATGATGCCTGCCGCAGCTCCTCCGAGACCGGTCGCGGCGGTGATGATCCCGATGGCGGTCGCGACTCCCGCAGAAGCTCCGAGCACGCCGAGCAGTCTCGTGGTGTTGCAAGAGTTGAGGTAGACGTTCAGCTGGATCCCGGTGTGGTCCCACCGATTCTTCCCGGCGCAGGCGCGCACGACGGCGGTCGACCGTTCTACCTCGTCAACGAGCTGGCGGTCGACCGCAGCGTGCCGACTGGCGAGACCGACCAGCGACCGTCCGGTCGCGAACGCATCGACTGCCTCGGTGGACACGCCGATTGCGCGCGCACGATCTCCATCGAAGACGCCGTCGCTGCCGATCGCACTCGACAAGGCGGCCCCGAGGGAAGCAGCCGAAGGGTCGGATGGTGCAGCGTGGGCCGGTGACACCGACGCGACCGAGGCGACGAGCGCGACCATGAGCGTCGCGACGCCGAGGCGCTTCCATCGTGCACAAGTGGTGATGATCGATCTGGCCATGACTTCCCCGTTCGTACCGCCGTCTGCGGTCCGACCACTGTCCATCCTGAGCCGGTCGATGTCAAACATCAGGTGTTAATATCAATTGACCAGCGTGCAACTAGTCAGCTTGCTGGGCGAGGGCGGATCAGTCCGCGCCCGTGAGCGCGGCCGCGTAGGCGCGCACCGATCGGTTGTAGCGGGGGAGTGTCGGCTCGACGGCCTCGATCGCCACCCGGAGCGCCTCGTCCACCTGCCCCGCGCTGTGCAGCGCGAGCGCGAGGAAGACGCGAGGGGCCGCTCCGGTCGCGGGGTGCGGTGGGGCGTCGCGGAGCATCGCGATCGCATCGTCGATCCGGCCGAGGTTCCGGAGGGTCGACGCGTGCTGCACGACCAGCCGTACGGCACGATCGGGGTCGACGGTACCGAGCCCCGCCTCGGTCGCCGCGGCGTACTGCTCGTGCGCGGCGGCCTCCTGCCCGCCGGAGTCGTGTGCGCCACCGAGCTCGAACGAGCCGAGCGCGGGATGGGGTGCGACCGCCGCGAGCTCGCGCATCCGGTCGATCCGGGCAGCGTCGTCCACGGTGTCGTCCGCCCACAGCGCCGCGACGCGTGCTTCCCAGTCGGGGTCGGAGGGTCGTGGCTGCGGGGTCTTGGTTTCGCTCACACGGTCACGCTAGCGGCACCGCTGCGACGCGCGACCATCCGGTGGACGTGCCCCTGCGCGCATCCGGGGCACCGGGATGCGAAGATGCATCGTTGCCCACCGACAGGACGACGAGGAACCCATGGGACACGACGACGCCGCGCCGCTCCTCGACGGGCGCTACCGACTCGAGCAGGAGATCGGACGTGGCGGCATGTCCGTCGTGTACCGCGCCACCGACGAGGTGCTGCACCGTCCCGTCGCCGTGAAGCTCTTCCACCCGGGGTCCGTCGACCTGGCACGGCAGGAGGCAGAGCTCGGCGTCCTCGCTGCGCTCGAGCACCACGGGCTGGTCGGGTTGCTCGACGCGGGTGTGGTCGACGTCGTCGGCAGTGGTCCGCGACGCTTCCTCGTCATGTCGCTCGTCGTCGGACAGGACCTGGAGGCGCGGCTCGAGGTCGGACCGCTCTCCGCGAAGCACATCGCCGAGATCGGCTACGACATGGCCGAGGCGCTCGAGTACATCCACCCGCACGGCGTCGTGCACCGCGACATCAAGCCGTCCAACATCCTGCTCGTGGACTACGGCACCGGCTCCGACCGGGCCCGGGCACGGCTGACCGACTTCGGGATCGCCCTGGCCGCGGGGGTCGAACGGCTCACCGCTGACGGTGTCACGACGGGCACGGCTGCCTACCTCAGCCCCGAGCAGGCCCGGGGTGCGGACGTCGGTCCCGCGAGCGACGTGTACTCGCTCGGTCTCGTGCTGCTCCAGTGCTTCACGCGACGCCGCGAGTTCCCGGGGTCGCTCGTCGAGTCCGCCATCGCCCGGCTGTCGCGCGACCCGGTCGTGCCGGAGCCGCTGCCGGAGCACTGGAAGCACCTGCTCCGCGCGATGACGGCGCAGGACCCGACGGAACGGCCCCTCGGCGCGCAACTCGTCGCGATGCTGCGCGACGTCGTCATCACCGAGAGCGCTGCAGCCGACCCCGCGGCCAACGGCGCCCGGTCCGATGCCGCCCCCGCTGCGACCGCGACCGCCGACGCAGGCCCCGCCGAGCCGACCCCAGCCGCCCCGGCGGACGCCCGCCCTGCCACGCTCGACTCGCTGCCCGAGGAGTCGCTGCAGCGGACCGTGGCGATGGCCGCACGGCTCTTCGACGCTCCGATCGCCCTGGTCGACGTGCTCGACGAGGACCGTGAGTGGTCGCAGTCGTGGATCGCCGAGGGGGTCGACGAGGCAGCGCGCAGCATCAGCTTCCGCAGCGGCTTCGCGCCCGTGCCCGTCCCCGTGGTGATCCCGGACGGGTCCGTGCACCCGGAGATGCGGCAGAGTCCGCTCGTCACCGGGCCGCTCGGCATCCGGTTCTACGTGAGCGTGCCCCTGCTGCGGCACGACGGCACCGCGGTGGGGACCCTCGCCGTGCTCGACGTCCGTCCGCGTGAGGCGTCCGAGGGCGACCTGGCGAACCTGCGCGACCTCGCCGCGCTGGCCACCACGCAGCTGGAGCTCCGCCAGGAGTCCCTGCGCACGACGAGCGACGCACTGCCGCTCGACGGCGCGCGCTGACCCGCCTCAGGCGCCGGGTCGGCCGTCCGACCAGGTCATCGCCCGGTCCGCCTGCTCGGCCGTGATCCGGGTCACCGCACCGCAGTTGGTGCACTCGTTGCGGTGCGAGCGCGACAGCGGGACGAGCGGGACGAAGAACAGGCTGAGCTTCGTCGTGCGGCGCACCACCCGCTGCGCCGCCAGGACGCCGCACACCCCGCAGACGAAGCGGACCACGGTGAGCAGGGTGTCGGAGCCGCGGGTGCCGAAGATCAGGAACACACCGCGAGGCTACGCGGACGGCGCAGACGGATCGTCAGCCGTCGGAGGCCGTCACGCGGAAGGACCGCACGAGCGGCTCGTCCGGCCGGACGACGACGGGGGAGCGCCAGGCGAGCGCCGAACCGACCGCGGGGTACTCCGCGACCCGGACGAACCACGGATCGCGGTGGTCCAGCGCCTCGACGAGCACGTGCGCCCGTCCGTCGGCGAAGGAACCGGTCCAGGCCAACCACGGTGCGACGGAACCGTGCACGCGGTGCTCGCCCGCGCCGTCGGGGGTGCGGACCACGACGTCCGTGCAGGCGGCGAACCGCAGGAACCAGCCGCCGTAGCCGGCACCGGAGCGACCGTGGCTGGCCGGACTGCCGAGCGCGACCGGTCGGGCACCGGGCGCGCGGAGCGTGGACGTCCACTCGAGCTGCCAGCCGTCCGGCGTCGCACGCCAGCCGAGCGTGCGGTCCTCGTGGAGCAGCAGCGCGCCGGCCGGGTCGCGCCATTCGGTGCCGAGCCGCACCCGGGCGCCGTCCGTCTCAGAGGGGCCGACGTTCGCGGTGCCGTGGTCGTCCTGCCACCGGTAGCCGGGACCGTCCACGTACGTCGGTCCACCCCAGCAGTTGACGCCGTCGAGGTCCGGGAACGCGACGCCGAGGCCGCAGTGCCAGGGGTGGTCCTCGGGGTGACGGTCGGTGAGCACCACGCCGCCGAGGGTCCGCACCGGGTGCAGGAAGGGCCGCGGCACCCAGGCCGACGGGACGTCCGCGCCGTCGTGCAGCTCGCCCACCCTGACCCCGGCGACGTCGAGCGGCACGACGACGCCGTGCGCCGTGCCCGTGCCCTCCGTGCCGTCCGTCCCCACCTCGCCGACGCTACGCGTCGACCTCCGCCGGCCGCCGCCGCACGAGCACGACGCTGTCCACCGTCTCGTGTCGCTCCCCGTCCGGTCCGGTCGCCGATCGCGGTCGGCCCTCGGCCACCAGGACGTCCCACCCGTCGTCGAGCCGCAGCGCCGCCAGGTCCTGCTCGGGCGTCGGGAAGCGGTAGGACCGCATCTCCTCGGGCACGTCGCGGTGCGGCGGAGCGGCGTGGGCGGTGACGAGCAGGTGCCCGCCGGGGGCGACCGCCGTGGTCGCCCGGTGCAGGATCGCGTCGCGGGGGATGCCGACCGGCCACGACTGCAGGAAGGACGCCGTGACCAGGTCGAACCGCTCGTCGGGAGCCGGGCTCCAGGTCGCCAGGTCGGCGGCGACGAACCGGGTCCGTCCGGCCACCCCGGCCGACCGCGCCGCACGGTCGGCGCGGTCGACGGCGGTCTGCGACAGGTCGACACCGGTCACCGTCCAGCCCTGCTCCGCGAGCCAGACGACGTCGCCGCCCTCACCGCACCCGAGGTCGAGTGCCCGGCCGCCACCCGACGGCAGTCCGGCGACCACGTCGGCGAGCACCGCGTTCACCCGGCCCGACCAGATCCCGTCCCGTTCGGCGTACCGGGCCTCCCACCAGTCACGCGCCGTGCCGCCCCCACCCGCGGGAGTGCCGTCGGGGCGGGCCGAGGTGTGTGCGTCGGCGGGGGCGGAGGGGTCGTCGTGCGCGTGCATCCGCCCAGTCGACCGCGCACCGGAGCGCACCGCAAGGATCCTTGCCGGACCGGCAACGGCGGCCCGCCGCGATCAGGCCCGGACCGGCGACGGCAGCCTGTCGCGAGCGGCTGCCGGACGGGAGGCACACGGCCGCCCGCCACGCGCCTCCCGTCCGTCGCACACCGGACGGACGGACGACGACGTTCCGTCCGGAGTGCGCGGCCTGGGTGTCCGGTGTCCGCGGTGCCGTCCGGCGGCGCGTACCGTCGCCGACACGACGAGATCGTCCGGCGGCCACGCCACGCGGGGGCCGCCAGGGTGGGTGCCACGCCACCCCGCGACCCTGCCGACCGGACGCTCCGGACGACGCAGGACGCCAGGCGGTCGTGATGCAGGGAGCACGACATGTCGACGTACCAGACGGACGAGCGGGTCGAACCGGTCCGCGTCATCACCTACCGGCACCTCCGCCGAGCCGCGCGTCGGGGCTGGGCGGTGCCCGAGGGCGCCCCGGCGCCGTCGCTCGCGGACCTGGGGCGGGTCCGCGGACCCAGCCGCGGCGACCGCACGTGATCACCGCGACCGTCGACCCGCCCGCGGAGGACCGGTCGACCGAGCAGCGCCGGACCTCGGTCCGACAGGTCGTGCACAGCGGCACGGAACGCGGCGGGGCCCGCACCCTCCACGAGGACGTGTACGACGGCCACGACCTGTGGTGCCGTCCCGACGGGGACGCCCCCTTCAGCTACCGGTACCGCGCCACCGGGGACGGGCGGGTGAGCCTGCGGACCTCGTCGGTCTCGGCGCACCACGGCGGTGTGCTCGACCCCGGTCGGCAGTACCTGCTCGCGTGGTCGGTCGAGGGCGGTGTCGTGCTCGACCCGGACCGCGAGGACGGCGTCACGCTCCGCCCGGGCGTCCCGGTGATGTGCCCGGCGGGTCGCCCCTTCTCGGTGGTGGCGCCGCCCGGCACCGTGCACCTGGTGCACTTCGACGCGGACTTCCTCGAGGCCGTCGCGGTCGTCGGCGGTGCGGCCGTCCCCGTGCCGCTGGCGTTCCCGGCCGCCGTGCCGTCCGCCCGCCTCGCGCCGTTGCAGCGCACGCTCCGCGAGCTCGCCGGTGCGATGCTCGACGTCGACGTGGTCGACGGAGAGCGGGCGGTGCTGGACCTGCGCCTCGCCGAGGCCGTCCTCGAGGCGTTCCGCCCCGACCCCGACGGCGGTGTCCCCGACGGCTCCGTCGCCACGCTCGAGCGGGCGAAGGCGTACATGTACGCGCACTTCGCCCGCCCGCTCAGCACCGCGGAGATCGCCGCCGGCGCCGAGTCCAGCGTCCGGACGCTGCAGGAGACCTTCCAACGGCACGAGGCATCGACGCCGACCGCGTTCCTCCGGGACCTCCGGCTCGACAAGGCCCGGATCGCGCTGCAGCTCGCCGACGCACGGGAGACCTCGGTGGGAGCCGTGGCGTCCTCCTGCGGCTTCCGGCACATGGGGCGTTTCTCCGGCGCGTACTCCGCGCGCTACGGGGAGCACCCGGGGGAGACGCTGCGAGGGCAGCGACGGATGATCGCGGTCGCCGGGACCTCCGGTCGCACGCGGGGGTCCCAGCCGGGCTGAGCCCGCCCGTCTCCCTCGCCTGTCCGGATCCGCAGGTCGGCCGGGAGGCACCCGGCGCGTCCACCGCGCAGCCCCGGTCCGCCCCATGCTGCGCTGGGTAGCGTGCAGGGATGCAGCGGACGTCACCGAGCACCGGGACCGGCGGGATCGCGGTCGCCGTGCGCGGCACCGGCGCCCCGGTCCTCGTCCTGCACGGCACCCCCGGCGGGATCTCCTCCGCCGAGGCGATGGCCCGCTTCCTGCCCTCCGACCGCTTCCGCGTCGTGACCCTCGCACGACCGGGTTACGCGGGGACGACCCTCGAGCCGGACCACCCCTCGCTCGACGACGAGGCCGACCGGTACGCGGCGCTCCTCGACGGGCTCGGCATCGACCGTGTCGCCGTGCTGGCGTGGTCCGGCGGCGGCCCGGCTGCCTACCGGTTCGCGGTCCGCCACCCGGACCGGATCCGGACGCTCGTCGTCGTCGCCGGGCTGTCCGCGCGGTGGGTCCCGCCGAAGCCGTCCTTCGCCGAGTGGGTCGTCGCGTACACCCGGGTCGGTGCGGCGCTCGCCGCGTCCGCCGCGCGACTGCTGCCGTCCGTCGTCGTCCGCACCGCCGAGGCCGGCGTCAGCTCCCTGCGCGGGCGGGCACTCACCGCACACGTCGCGGACGTCCTGCACGACCGGCCCCGGCGCCGGGTCCTGCTCGACCTGTCCTCGAGCGGCAACGCGGGCGGGCGCAACCGTCCGGGGTGGGACAACGACGTGCGGGTGCTCGGAGCGGTGGACGACCTCGAGCTCGGGGCCGTCCGGGCACCGACGCTCCTGGTGCACGGCGACGCGGACACCGAGGTCCCGATGGAGCACAGTGTCCGGGCCGCTGCGACCGTGCCCGGAGCCGAGCTCCTCACACTGCCCGGCGGCACCCACTTCGGGCTCTGGGACCACCACGACGCGGCCCGCGTGCAGGAGCGCGTCCGGAGCCACCTCGAGCGCGCCTGACCGCTGCCGCGCCTGACCGCTGCGTACCGGCTCCGCTCGCTCGGGGAGGGCTACGCTCGACCCGGCAGGCTGAGACGAACCGCAGGAACCGGACGCTCCAGCCCTGGCGGTCACAGCTTCGTGACCAATACGTTATCTCCCGGAGCCGGTCGACCACCCGTCGCCCGATCGCGGAAGGAACCATGGGACGACACGCACTGCCCGCAGCCCACGACGGCGCACGGTCGGCAGCACCCGAGCCGACCGCACCCGGATCGTCGGGACCCGCGGAGCTGCGGCGTCCCCGCGGCCGTCGCGCCGCCCTCGGCCCCGCGGTCGCCCGTTCCTCCTTCGTGCAGCCCGCGAAGCCCGCGCGCACGGTCTCGCTCGCCGCACCGCGCCCGGTCGCGTCGACCGCCGTGGCCGGCGCCGCGGTGCTCTCACGCTCCGCAGCACTCCGCGCCGAGCGTGCCGCGGACCCGCGGCACGTCCGCCGCGCCGCGAACGCCAAGCGCGCGGCGATCCTGCTCGCACCGGCGCTCGCCGTGACGTCGACGCTGACGCTCGCGGTCCCTGCGGACGCGGCCCCGGCGACCACGACGAGCAGCTCGTCGTCCACCGTCACGGCTGCGGACGACGCGCAGTCCTTCACCGTCGCCCGCGACGTCGAGGTCCCCGTCGTGCAGACGGACGGCATGACGACCACCACGACGATCGTGTCCTACCCGACGATCGTCACGAAGTACGGCGTCACCACGCAGCAGGCCGAGGCGGCCATCTCGAAGGTGCTGTCGGCGGGCGGCAAGCGCGCCACGATCGTCTCGACGGCGCTGCAGTACATGGGGGACCCGTACGTCGAGGGCGGCGCGAGCCACTCCGGCATCGACTGCTCGGGACTGACGATGGTGGCGTACGCGGCCGTCGGCATCCCGCTCGTCCACTACGTGCCGTCGCAGGACGCGGTCGCCACGACGATCCCGCAGTCCGAGGCCCTGCCGGGCGACCTCGTGGTGTTCGACGACGAGGACCACGTCGGCATCTACCTCGGCGACGGCATCGTGCTGCAGGCGCCGCACCCCGGCGACCCGGTCGACATCGTGCCGCTGTACCCGAACGCCCACCACTTCGCGCGTCTGCTGCCCGCGGGGGAGTGACGCGTCGACGGGGAGTTGCGCACCTCCCGTAAACTGGAGTGATGGCCACCGAGACCCGCACCCCGTTCGAGGAGCAGCGCTCCACGCGTCCGCAGGTGCGCCCGCGCACCGAGGGGTGGACCCAGGCGCAGGACTCCGAGGGGCGACCCCTCCTGCAGTTCGCGTCGCCGAAGCGCGGCAAGCCGCCGGTGCACCTCGCCGACATGACCATCGAGGAGCGCGTCGCGAAGGTCAAGGAGCTCGGCCTGCCCGGCTTCCGCGCCAAGCAGCTGTCGACGCACTACTTCACGCACTGGTCGTCCGACCCGGCGACGATGACCGACCTGCCGGCAGCTCAGCGCGAGGAACTCGTGGCCGGGATGCTGCCGCCGCTCCTCACGGAGACCCGACGTCTGGCGACGGACAAGGGCGACACGATCAAGTTCCTCTGGAAGCTGCACGACGGCGCCCTGGTCGAGTCGGTGCTGATGCGCTACCCCGGTCGCATCACGCTCTGCGTCTCGTCGCAGGCGGGCTGCGGCATGAACTGCCCGTTCTGCGCCACCGGCCAGGCGGGGTTGACCCGCAACATGTCGACCGCCGAGATCATCGAGCAGATCGTCCGCGCGAACGCCGCGATCGCCGCCGGCGAGCTCGGGGGTGACCCGCGCAAGGGCGGGCAGGACCGCGTCGACGCCGAGCGGGTCACGAACATCGTCTTCATGGGGATGGGCGAGCCGCTCGCCAACTACAAGCGGGTCATCGAGGCGGTGCGCACGATGATCGCCCCGCAGCCGCACGGTCTCGGGATGAGCGCGCGCGGCATCACCGTCTCCACCGTCGGCCTGGTGCCGGCGATCAAGAAGCTCGCGGACGAGGACATCCCGCTCACCTTCGCCCTGTCGCTGCACGCGCCGGACGACGAGCTCCGCGACGAGCTCATCCCAGTGAACTCGCGGTGGAAGGCCGACGAGGCGATCGACGCCGCGTACGAGTACTACGCGAAGACCGGTCGACGGGTCTCGATCGAGTACGCCCTCATCAAGGACATGAACGACCACGCCTGGCGCGCCGACCTGCTCGCCGAGAAGCTCAACGCGCGTGGCAAGGGCTGGGTGCACGTCAACCCGATCCCGCTCAACCCGACGCCCGGTTCGGTCTGGACCTCGTCGGAGCCCCACGTGCAGGACGAGTTCGTCCGCCGGCTGAACGCTGCGGGCGTCCCGACGACCCTGCGCGACACCCGCGGCAAGGAGATCGACGGCGCGTGCGGCCAGTTGGCCGCGGCGGACGAGACGGACGTCTGAGCCGACGATCGGTCGGACGGGAGGCACGGTGCGGGTCCGCACCGTGCCTTCCGTCGTTCCCGGGTCGCGTCGGCACGCGTGCCACCGCCGTCCGGCACCCGTCGGTCCACGGCTCGGTACCCCTCCTCCCGCGAGTCCTCGGGGAAGTCGGGGGACGACACGCCCGGGATGTGGGTGGTGTTGGTGGTGTGGTCGGGCCGTGCGTAGAGTAATCACTCGTTGCCGCTGAGGCGGAGAACGGAACGGCCGAGACGGTCACCGGGTTCACCTGGGGATCTTGTC
>NZ_JAMAXX010000013.1:0-45562 GCF_023712625.1 Curtobacterium sp. ODYSSEY 48 V2 | reverse complement strand
ACCGTCCTCGACGCCGTCGACCACGCCCTGACCACCCTCGACCAGACCCTCGGCCGACAGATCCCGGTCCTGGTCCACCTCACCGGCGGCACCCGCACCGCACTGGCACGCACCACCCGCGTCCAGTGACGCCACCCGGCGGACGACGCCGGACACGAACGCACTACCAGCACCACCGCAACCCGGTCGGACGAGGCAGATCGAGCCTCCCTACCGTCACCACCGGGCACCAGCCCACGAGAGAGAAGGGAACCCACCATGGGACTCGACGACAAGATCAAGAACGCCGCACAGGACCTGACCGGCAAGGCCAAGGAGGCCTTCGGCAACGCGACGAACAACGACGAGAAGGTCGCAGAGGGCAAGAAGGACCAGGCCGCTGCGAGCGCCAAGCAGACCGGCGAGGACGTCAAGGACGTCTTCAAGTAACAGCGGACCGAGGCCGTCGCTCCCCGAGGGGAGCGACGGCCGTCCTGTTCACAGAGGAGGAAGCCATGCAGCACGATCCGAACGCCCGGACGCAGATCACCGAGGTCGACCTGCCGCCCGAGCTGACCACCCCGCTCCCCGAGGATGCCGGGCCCCTGGTGGTCGCCGCCCGCACCGCGGCGGAGACGGCGCTCGGCGTGCCGGGCGTCCACCACCTGGGCGGGCTCGTCGCCCGCGCCGCCGACCGCGTCCGCTCGCAGCTCGGCCGCACCGCCGGAGCGCCCGGGGTGCAGGTCGACGACAACGACGGCACGCTCGACGTGACCGTGTCCGTCGTCATCAGCTACCCGCAGCCCGTCCGCGAGGTCGCCGAGGAGGTCCGCCGCCAGGTGGCCGCCGCGGTGTCGCAGCTCGGCGCCGGACAGCCCACCACGGTCGACGTCCGCGTGCTCGACGTGCACGGACCCTTCGACGACGAGCCGACCCCCGTCGACCGGGCCCGGGAGGCCGTGGGCGATGCGGTGGACCGCACGAAGGAGGCCGTCTCGGGTGCCGCGGAGGACGTCCGCGGCGGTGCCGCCGAGGTCGCCGAGCGTGCACGGGACGCCGCGCAGGACGCGGCGGGTGCCACGCGCGAGGCCGCCGGTCGCGCACGCGACGCCGCCGGCGACGCCGTCGACCGGGCACGGGAGACCGCGGGGGACCTGCGCGAGCGGGCGTCCGACGCCGTGGACACCGCGCGGGCGAAGGCGGCCGTCGCCGTCGACACGGCGCGCGAGACCGCATCCGACGCGGCGGAGCGTGCCGCGGAGAAGTCCTCCGACGCCGGCGACGCGGCGAAGCGGGCCGTCAGCGCGGCGAAGGACGCCGCGGCGGACGCCTCGCAGGAGGTCCGCGACCGTGCCTCCGGTGCTGCCTCGGCAGCGACCGACGCCGCGGCCGACGCGGGCGCAGCGGCCTCGGACGCCGCCGACTCCGCAGCGACCGCGACGCAGGACGCGGTGACCGCGACGCAGGACGCAGCGGACGGTGCACGTCGCGAGGGCAGCACCGACGCCGACGAGCCGTCGGTGGAGAGCGCACCCGCCGCGGACGAGCAGGTCGCCGACGCGCTGGACGAGGCGGCCGACCGCATCGAGCACGCCGCGGACGTCGTCCGCGACGAGGCCGACGCCCGCCACGACCAGGCCGCCGCCCACCGCAGCGGCAGCGGCGACGGCGAGGCACAGCGATGACCGCGTGGGCGGGACGCCGGGGCACCACCGCCCGGCGTCCTCGCCCGCGCGGCGTCTGGACCACGTCGGGCATCGGCATCGTGCTGGTGCTCGCCGTGGCCCTCGGCGGGTACCTGCCGCTCGTCGGGTTCCTCGGCGGCGTGACCGCCACCACAGCGGGGCTCGTGCCGTTCCCGTTCGTCCGGATCGCCCTCGTCACCGTGCTCGGCCTGGTGGTGGTCCTCGCCCTGCTGCTCTGGGCGCTGACCCGACGGCACACGGTCACGTCGGTGTTCGCCGTCGTGCTCGCGGTCCTGGTCAGCCTCGCGGTCACGGCCTACCCCGTGGTGACGATCGCCATCGCCTCGGCGGACCGCGCGGGCGACGTGTGGCCGATCGTCACCGAGCTCTGGCAGCGCTTCACCGGCTGACGGTCCGCCCACCCGACCGACGGCCGGTCAGTGTCCGGCGGCGGCCGCCAAGCGGGCCAGGCCCTCGTCGATCGTGATCGTCGGGGACCAGCCGAGGTCGTGGCGCGTCCGTCGCTGGTCGAACCAGTGGGCGGTGGACAGCTGCTCGGCGAGGAACCGCGTCATCGGCGGCTCGTCCGCCCCCGGACGCACCCGCCACACCGCCTCGACCACGGACCCGGCTGCACGGGCGACGGCGGCGGGCACGTGCAGCCGCGGTGCAGGGACGCCGGACGCGGTGCAGATGCCCGCCAGGAGCTCCCCCACCGGCCGCGGCTCTCCGTTCGTCACGACGTAGGCGTTGCCGTGCACGGCGTCGTCCGCCGCGTGCTCGAGCGCAGCGACCATCGCCGAGGCCGCGTTGTCGACGTAGAGCGTGTCGATGAGCGCGGCGCCCGAGTCGAGGAGCGGCAGCCGACCGGCACGTGCCCGGTCCACGATGCGTCCGACCAGCTGCGTGTCGCCCGGTCCCCACACCAGGTGCGGGCGGACGGCGACGACCGCGAAGCCCGGCTCGTCGGCCGCCAGCGCGAGGAGCTCCGCGGCGCCCTTCGTCCGCGCGTAGTGCCCGCGGGCGGCCATCGGCTCGGCAGGGTCGGCAGCGGCGCCGGCCAGCGACGACCCGGTGTGCGCCACGGACGGCGACGACACGAAGACGAAGCGCCCCACCCCGGCGGCCCGCGCGGCGTCGAGCAGCGCGCTCGTCCCGGCGATGTTGACCCGCGCGAAGTCGGCCGGGTCCCCGGCGAGCGAGACCTTCGCCGCCAGGTGCACCACGGCGTCGACGCCCTCGACCGCGCGCGCGACCGCAGCGGTGTCCGTCATCGTGCCGAGCGAGTCCTCCACACCGTCGACCCGGGACGGCCGACGCTGGAACGTGCGGACGTCGTGCCCGGCGTCCCGGACGGCAGCGGCGGTCGCCCGGCCGAGGAAGCCGCTGGCACCGGTGACCAGGACCCTCACGGGCGGGTCATCCGGCCGCCGCCGAGCACCGTCGTCGCCCATCGCGACAGCCGGGCGCGGTCGACCTTCGAGTTGTGCCGGACGTCCGTCGGCAGCACCGGGACGACGAGCACCGCGGCGAGCGGGACCCCGGCGGCGGTGCGGACGGCGGCGGCGAGCTCGGCCGACGCGAGGCCGGGACGCCGGGCTGCGGGGACGGTCTCGACCACGGCGACGACCTGCTGGGTGCCGGACGGTCCGGTGCCCGCGATGCCGGCACGGCCGACGCCGTCGACGCGCTCGACGCGCTGCTCGGGTCCGACGGGTGTCACGACACCGTGCGGGGTCGTCACGACGTGCTGGAGCCGGCCCTCGATCCACAGGCGCCCGTCGGCGTCGAGGTGCCCCACGTCGCCGGTGCGGTGCCCGCGCGGGTCGTCGACCCCGAGCCGCGAGACGCGGTCCGTGCGCCAGAGTCGGTCGTAGTGGTCGCGGACGTGCGGGGCCGCGACGACAACCTCGCCCGTGACGCCGGCCTGCTCCGTGAGGTCTCCGGTCGGTGCGCCGTCGGCGTCGAGCGGCGCGATCCGCACGCGCACACCGACCGCCGGTCGACCGACGCAGATGCCGTCGTCGGGAGCGGAACCCGCCGACCGGACGCCGTCCAGGTCGACGTCCGTCATGAGCAGGCCCTCGGTCATGCCGTAGGGCGTGTGCGCCGCTGCGTTCGGCATGAGGTCGGTGGCCGCCCGGAGGAGCGCCGCGGGCACCGGTGCCCCCGCGGACAGGAACAGACGCACCCGACCGAGGGCGTCGCGGTCGCCGGCCGCCAGCGCCGGTGCCGTCGCGACGACGTTCGCCAGCGCTGCGGGTGAGAGGAACACCACGGTCGCGTCCACGGCGGCCACCGCGTCGGCCACCGCCGACGCCGTCAGCGTGCGCGGACGGGTGACGTCCATGTCCGGGGCCACCGACCGGGCACCGAGGGCGGGACCGAGCAGGGCGAACGGCGCGAAGCCGGCGACCAGCCCCGTGCCGACGCCGACGCCGTACTGCGCCGCGAGGACGTCCCGCACCGCGGTGAGCTGCCCGTGCGTGTAGACGACGCCCTTGGCCGGACCGGTCGAGCCCGAGGTGAACAGGACGGCCGCGGGTGCGTCCGGCGACGGTGCAGCGGGCAGGTCTGCTCCGGCTGCGAGTCGTCGGGCGCCACGTCGGGCGACCTCGGTCAGGGTGTGCTCCACGCCGAGGACCGCTCGCGCGGGGGCCGGGAGCGCGACCGTCGCGATGCGTCGACCCGGCCACCCGAGTGCGCGCGCAGCTCCGAGACCGGGCAGCGCCCCGATCACCCAGTCCGGCCGGGCGCCGCGGACGGCACGGGTGAGCCCGCGCAGACCGAGGCCGGCGTCCGCGACGACGACCACGGCACCGATCCGGACGCAGGCGTACAGGACGGCCGTCAGGTCGGCCCCGGGCGTGACGAGCAACGAGACGCGGTCGCCGGGACGCACGCCGAGGTCGGCGAGACCGACGGCGACCTCGCGGACACGGCGGGCGAGCAGCCGCCACGAGACCGTCCGCGGGCCGCCGGGAGCGGCCATCTCGACGAGCGCCGGGCTCGCGTCGTCCGCGAGGTCGTCGAGGGCTGCCCAGAGCGGTCGGTCGGTCGCGGGGCCCTCGGTGGTCGCGCCGGTCGCGTCGCTCGCGTCGGCCGTCCGGGCGTCGGCCGTCCGGGCGTCGGCCTGGAGGCTCGACTCGCCACCGCCGGGCGCGTGCCCGTCCGGCAGGCGGTCGCCGAGCCAGTCGAGCACCGTGCCCGCGACGTCGGCGTCGTCGGGCAGCAGGTGACCGGCACCCTCGAAGCGGTGCACGTCGGCGTGCGGCAACCGGTCGGCCAGGTCGTCGAGGTACCGCTCGAGGAACACCGGGTCACGCGGTCCCCACATGACGAGCGCCGGGACCTCGAGAGCCGCGACACCGGCCGCGATCCGGTCGAGCTCGGTCGCGCTGGGGTGCGCGGCGTCGACGGGGATGTCCGCCACGAACCCGCCGATGCCCCCGCGGCGGGCTGCTCCGCGGTACGGCGCCCGGTAGGCGTCGGCGGTCGGCCGGTCGAGCGTCGGGTGCGCGATGGCGAGCGTCGTCTCGAGGAACGCGGGCGTCAGGACGGTGCCGCGACCGAGCACGCCGGGACGCAGGGCCAGCCGCAGCGGTGCGGGGATCGGGGCGTCGTCGGGCTGGTGCACGGCGGTGTTGCACGTCGCCACGCCCACGACGAGGTCGGGGTGGTCGACCGCCCAGCCGAGCGAGACGACGCCGCCCCAGTCGTGCCCGAGCGTGACGACGGGTCCGGCGAGTCCGAGCTCGTCGGTCAGGGTACCGAGGTCGCGCACGCGGTCGGCCAGGCGGTGCTGGTCGGCGGTGCGCTCCGAGAAGCCCATGTCGAGCTGGTCGACGGCGATCACGCGCCAGGCCGGGCCACCGGCCCGGGCGACGCTGAGCGTGCGGGCCGCGACGGACCGCCAGAGGTAGGACCAGGTGGGGTTGCCGTGCACGCAGAGCAGGGTGCCGACCGGGGTGACGCCGAGCGCCTCGAGCTGACCGGCCGTGTCGAGGAGGTGCCAGGTGCGCGCGGGGTGGTGCGTGCCTCCCGGCCGGCCGTCCGGCGACGCGGGGACGGTGACCAGACGGGACCAGGCCGGGTCGAGTCCGGGCAGGGGCGGCGGGAGCGTCGCCGGGGCCGTGCTGGCAGCGACGCGCGGGAGGCCGGACCTCACCAGCGCAGTTCCATCATCGCCGTGTTGATGCCGGAGCCGACGCCGCCCAGGAAGACGCGGTCACCGCGGGTGATGCCGCCGCGGTCGACCTCGTCGGCCAGGGTGATCGGGATCGACGCCGGGCCGACGTTGCCGTAGCGCTGGTAGGTGGTCGGGACCTTCGTGCGCGGGATGCCGATGGCCTCGACGAAGGCGTTCGTGTGCACGTCGGAGACCTGGTGGAGCACGTAGCGGTCCATGTCCTGCCAGTCGAAGTGCGAACGCGCCTCGGTCCAGGCGGCGACGACGAGCTCCATGCCGCCCTTCAACAGCATCTTCGCGTCGGTGAACATGCCGTCCACGCTGCCGACGCACAGGTCGTACCACTGCGTCGCCGCGCGGGTGACGCCGCCGATGATGCGGTGCCCCTCGGGGTGGACGTCGGACGGGCCGAGCACGGCGGCCGCGGCGCCGGACCCGAGGGTCAGGCTCGCGAACTCGCTCATGAAGTCCTTGCGGTTCCGGCCACCCTGGTTCAGGCGGTCGATCGTGTTGAGCTGCACCTGGTCGGCGTCCTCGCCGTCCACGATGAGCGCGTACTTGATCTGCCCGGAGTCGATCATGCCCGCGGCGACGCTCATCGCGTTGACGAAGCCGAGGCACGCGTTCGCGATGTCGAAGTTGATGGCCGACGTCGGCAGCCCGAGCCCGTGGTGCAGGCGGACGGCGACGCTCGGCTCGAGGTGCGGACGGGTCACCGAGGTGTTGATCAGCAGGCCGACGTCCTCCGGGCGGATGCCGGCCTCGGCCAT
Organism: Curtobacterium sp. ODYSSEY 48 V2; assembly: GCF_023712625.1. Classification (NCBI taxonomy): domain Bacteria; kingdom Bacillati; phylum Actinomycetota; class Actinomycetes; order Micrococcales; family Microbacteriaceae; genus Curtobacterium; species Curtobacterium sp. ODYSSEY 48 V2. Next base: position 38,939 of record NZ_JAMAXX010000013.1, on the reverse strand, counting down.
CGCGCGACGGCCGGCGTCGATCGCGGCGTCCTGGAAGGTCTGCCCCTCGCCCCAGTTGCGGCGCTCGGTGACACCGGCGACGCGCTCGAGGAGACCGGTCGGGAGACGGAGCCGACGCAGCGCCCCGCGGAGCTTCGCCTCGATGTCCGCGGAGGTCGTCACGCGGTCCGCGACGGTCGTCGCCACCGACAGCAGCGACACGTTCTGGTGCTTCGCCGTGGCGTTGCCGGGGCGCTCCGGTTCGCTGCTCGTCGACTGGTCGACCGGTCGTTCCGTCATGATCGTCACCGACACATACTTCCGCATCCGACCTGGATGTGCGATCCGGGTGCGCTGGGCGGCACCGGTCAGGCGTCCTTCGGCAGCTTGCGGACCTTCGACCGGCGACGCCGACGGTCCGGGATCATCGACCGCATCTCCTCGAGCTTGCCGAAGCAGAGCAGGCGGTCGCTGGCCTGCAGCTCGACGCCGCTGCGGGGGTTCGGGATCACCGAGGCGCCGCGGTGCAGGGTCAGGACCGTGATGTCCCGGTCCCAGAGCCCGGACTCCTTGATGGTCTTGCCGACCAGGTCCGCGTTCGTGTGCACGAGGAGCTCGGCCACGCCGTAGCCGGTCGAGACGCTGAGGCGCTGACGGACGTCGATCTCCGGGAACGCGACCTGGTTGCCGATGAAGTCGATGATCGCGCCGGCGACGTCGAGACCCGTCGCACGCTCGATGCCCTCGAGCCCCGGCGAGGAGTTGACCTCCATGACGAGCGGTCCGTCGTTGCCCTCGAGCATGTCGACGCCCGCGACGCGGAGCCCCATGATCTGCGCCGAGCGCACCGCCGCCTCCTCGTACTCGGGGCTCAGGGTGACCTTCTCGACGGTGCCGCCGCGGTGCACGTTCGAGCGGAACTCGTCGCCGGAGGCACTGCGACGCATCGCAGCGACGACCCGGTCCCCCACGACCAGTGCACGGATGTCCCGGCCCCGGCTCTCGGAGATGAACGCCTGGATGAGCACGTTCTGCTTCGTGGAGTGCAGCGTCTCGACGATCGACTCGGCGACCTTCGCCTCGGGTGCCAGGATCACGCCGATGCCCTGCGTGCCCTCGAGCAGCTTGATGACGACCGGCGCCCCACCGACGCTGTCGATCGCCCCGCGGACGTCGGCACGGCTGTTCACGAACGTGGTCGCGGGCATGCCGATGTGGTGGCGGGACAGGATCTGGTTCGCCCGGAGCTTGTCGCGCGAGTTCGTGATGCCCGTCGCCGTGTTCGGCGTGTAGACGTCCATCTGCTCGAACTGCCGCACCACCGCGGTGCCGTAGTAGGTGATCGAGTTGCCGATCCGCGGGAGCACGGCGTCGTAGTCGCTGAGCAGCTTGCCCCGGTAGAGCAGGTCGGGCTCGTCCCCGGACAGGTCGATGGCGAACCGCAGGGTGTTCAGCACCTTGACCTCGTGGCCGCGATCGACCGCTGCGGCACGCAGACGCTGCGTCGAGTACGCGTGCGGGGCGCGCGACAGGATGGCGAGTTTCATCGGGGTTGCTCCACGGGGTCGAGACGTCGACGGCGACGCTCAATCAAAGCATGCGACAGGATGGGCACATGGCCCGGAACCCGACGATCGCAGGATGGCGTGAGTGGGCTGCCCTGCCCGGGCTGGACCTGCCCTGGATCAAGGTGAAGCTCGACACCGGGGCGCGGAGCTCGGCACTGCACGCGTTCGACCTCGAGGAGCTCCCCGGCGACCGCGTCCGCTTCTCGGTGCACCCGTGGCAGGACACCGACGCCGACGCCGTCACGCACGAGTGCGACGTGCACGACCGACGGATCGTCCGGAGCTCGACGGGGCACACGCAGGAGCGCATCGTCGTGCTGACGCCGATCACGCTCGCGGGTCGCACGATCGACGCCGAGGTCACGCTGAGCAACCGCGACCAGATGGGCTTCCGCATGCTCGTCGGCCGCGAGGCGCTGCGCCAGGGCTTCCTGGTCGACCCCGCGCGGTCGTTCATGGCCGGCCGGGCCCCGAAGGAGATCCGGCGGCGCAACCGCGGTCGCGCCTGAGGCGCGGGGCGGGCCGCTTGCGCGACGGTGCGCGCCGCGCGCAGCGCGCTCCTCGTGGCCGACGGCATCTGGCCGTGCGCGGCGATCCCGCACAACGGGGAGCAATCCGCGCCACGTCGTTCCGTGGTGCGGCGTGCTCTCGGTTGTGCGCGCCCCCCGTCCGCCGCTCGGGTCGCGCTCCGCAGCCCGGATGACGCTCCGTGACGACGCCCGTTCCCCCGCCGAGGTGACGTGCCTACGCTCCACGCACCGGCCCAGTCGCCGGCGTCCCGGACCCGAGGAGACCGACGTGACCGACCAGACCATCGCCCGCCAGGTGGACGACTTCAACCAGGGCTTCACCACCCAGATCGGCCCGGAGCTGTCCGCGGTCTTCGACGGCGAGCAGGCCGACCTGCGCGCCTCGGGGGTGCCCGACGGGGTCGTCGGTGTCGGCGAGACCGCCCCGGACGCGCGACTCGTCACCCCGACCGGCGACGAGACGTCGTTCGCCGCCGTCCGCGGCTCCACACCGACCGTCGTCGTCTTCTACCGCGGCGCCTGGTGCCCCTACTGCAACATCACGCTGCGCACCTACCAGCAGGAGCTCCTGCCGGCGCTGCGGGAGCGGGGCGTCCAGCTCGTCGCGGTCTCGCCGCAGACGCCGGAGGCCGCCGAGCAGTCGATCGCGAACGGGGAGCTGGAGTTCCCGGTGCTGACCGACCCGGAGAACGTGCTCGCCGGACGCTTCGGCATCGTCACGGAGCCGAGCGACGCCGCGCGGGCGGCGCACACGCAGCTCGGGTTCGACGTCGCCGACAGCAACGCCGACGACACCGCGGCGATCCCGTTCCCGTCGGTCTTCGTGATCGACGCGGACGGCGTGGTCCGCTCCGCTGACGTGCACGTCGACTACACGACGCGCACCGAGGTCGCGGACGTGCTGACCGCGGTCGACGCCCTGGTGGTCCCCGCGCCCTGACCGGCCGCTCGGCGCGGAGCCGACCGGAGCGGACGGGAGGCGCGGGCCGGGTGACGGACGTCCGTCACCCGGACCGCGCCTCCCGACCGCACCGCGGCGCGGCCGTCAGGGCAGGAGTGCGGACGCGACCGCGCGTGCGGTGGCGGAGTCCGCAGCGGGGTCACGCAGGCGCATCGCCAGCGCACCCGAGACGACGAGCAGCAGCTGCTCGGCGAGCGCCGGGGCACGGTCGCCGACGAGCGGACGAGCCCTCTCCGTCAGCCGCCGTCGCAGGGTGTCGGTCTCGCGGTCGAGGACGGCGCGCAGGTCCTCCGGGGCATCGACGTACTCGGCAGCGGCGCCGAGGAAGGCGCACCAGCGGGAGCCCGTCGGGGTGGACCGGTACTCGTCGAGCGCGTCGAACACGGCGAGCAGGCGGCCGCGGTCGTCGGTCGCCCGCTCGAGGGCACGGTCCCACGTCGCGACCCAGTCGTCGTGTCGTCGGTCGAGCGCCGCGGCGACCAGGGCCTCCTTGCTCGGGTACCCGCGGTAGAGCGTCGCCGACGACACCCCCGCGCGTTCGAGCACCGCGTCGACGGGGGTCGCCGCGATCCCGCGGGTGAAGAACAGTTCCTCGGCGGCGTCGAGCACCCGTTGCTCGGTCCCTGGACGCATCGCCATGCAGCCAGCCTAGGGTCACAGAAGTGAAACGATCGTTTTCGTTACCGACCTCCGTCCTGCTCGCGAGCGGGCTGGGGCTCGTCGCTGCGACCTACGGCCTGGTGCGCCTGGCGTTCGGGCTCTTCCTACCGGACGTCCAGCGCGACCTCGGCTTCGGCGCGGACGTCGGCGGTGCGGTGTCCTCGGGCGCCTCGGTCCTGTACTGCACCGGTGCCGTCGTGGGGTTCCTGCTCGCCGACCGCGCCGCCCGGGAGCTCGTCGTGGTCGCGGCGCTCACCGCAGGCCTCGGCGCGATCACGACGGCGGCGAGCGCGACGACCGTCGTGTTCGGGGTGGCCGCCGTGGTGGCGTCGACCGGGGCCGGGCTGGCGTCGCCGGCGATGGTGCAGCTGGTCGCCGGCCGGCTCGACGGCGCCGCACGCGACCGGGCCCAGGCGGTGGTGAACTCCGGGACGGGCCCGGGGCTCGTCGCGGCCGGGGTCCTCGCGCTCGTGCTGCTGCCGGACTGGCGCACCGCCTGGGCCGCCGCCGGCGTGGTCACGCTGCTGGTCGGTGCGGTGGTGTTCCTCGCGGCCGGAAGAAGAGCACCGGACGCGCGCTCCACCCCGGCAGCGGCCCAGCGCTCCGCGCTCCAGCGCCCCGCGGTCCGGCGCCCCGCGCTCCGCGCGGCGCTCCCGGGACGGTCGTGGTTCGGCGCACAGGTCGTGCCGGTCGTGGTGGCGCTCCTCCTCGGTGCGGGCTCGGCGGCGGTCTGGACCTACGGCCGCTCGGCGCTCGTCGGAGCCGGCGTGCCGAGCGGACTGACGGTCGTCGCCTGGATCGCGCTCGGCGTCGGCGGGGCCTCGGTCGCGGTGACGGCACGGTGGACGAGCGGGCTGCCCGCTGCCCGCCTGTGGCTGCTGACGACGACGCTCGCCGCCGTCGCGGTGCTCACGCTCGGGCTGCTGCCCCACGTCGTCGGGGCCGCACTGGTGGCGTGCGCGCTGTTCGGGTGGGGCTACACCGCGGCGACGGGCGCGCTCATCGCCTGGACGACCGAGATCGACCACGTCCACGCGGCCGCGGGCACCGCACTGCTCTTCGTGGTGCTCGTCGCCGGCCAGGCACTCGGGGCAGCGGCGGCCGGCGTGCTGGTCGGGCCGGCGGGCACGGCGACGACCTTCACCGCGGCAGCCGCCGTCGTGGCGGTCGCTGCCACCACACCGCTCGTCGTCGCCCGGCGGGACCTGCGGCCGGCGGTGCCCACCCGGTAGCGTTGCCCGCATGGGGTGGACGAGGGAGGGGTGGGCCCGGTTGCCCGTCGGACCGCGGGAGCACCGGCAGGACGCACTGCTCGCGCTCGTGCTCGGCGTCGGGTTGGCCGTCACGACCACGCTGTACGGCGCCGCGGGCGTCTACGAGGACGACCAGGCGCCGTGGTGGGTGTCGGCGCTCATGGTGGTCGCGAACGGCGCGCCGATCGCGTTCCGCCGCCGCTGGCCGATGACCGTCGCCGTCGTGTCCGCGCTGGCGTTCGCCGCGACACAGCTGCTCCACGTCCCCGAGATCATCCTCGTCAACTTCACCCTCTTCATCGCGCTGTACACGGTCGGGGCGTGGTGCTCGGACCGGATCCGCGCCGAGGTGGTCCGCTGGGTGATCATCGGCGGGATGTTCGCGTGGGTGTTCCTCGCGCTCTCGTTCGGGTGGGCGGTGCCGAACGCGCTGCCGAACGACGACGACGCCCTGATCCCGCCGTACATCGCGTACTCGCTCGTGAACATCCTCATCAACGTGCTGTACTTCGGCGGCGCCTGGTACGCCGGCAACCGCGCGTGGGCAGCCGCGGTGGCCAAGCACGACCTCGCCGAACGCACCGCGGAGCTCGCCGCCGAACGGGAGCGCACGGCGGCCCAGGCGATCACCCTCGAGCGCGTGCGGATCGCCCGCGAGCTGCACGACGTCGTGGCCCACCACGTGTCGCTGATGGGTGTCCAGGCCGGAGCCGCCCGACGCGTGGTCGGCCGCGACCCGGAGCAGGCGACCGCCTCGCTCACGGTGGTCGAGGACAGCGCACGCACCGCGGTCGAGGAACTCCGCCGGATGCTGGGGACCCTGCGCGAGGACGACCCCGGCGCGAGCGCGACCGACACCGCGCCGAGCACGGCCGGGCTCGGTCGGATGCCGGAGCTGGTCGACGCCGTCCGCTCCTCGGGCCGGGACGCCGGGCTCGTCGTGGTCGGTGACGAGCGCTCGGTGCCGCCGACCGTCGGGGCCGTGGCGTTCCGCATCGCGCAGGAGGCCGTGACGAACGTCGTCAAGCACGCCGGCCCCACCGCCCGCGCGGACCTGCGCCTGCGGTACCTCGACGACGGCATCGAGGTCGAGGTCGCCGACGACGGACACGGCGCCGGCGCGGTCCGCGACCCGGGCGGCAGCGGGCTGGGCCACGTCGGCATGCGGGAGCGCGTCGCCGCCGTGGGCGGTCGCATCGAGATCGGGCCCCGCGCCCGGGGAGGGTACCTGGTACGGGCATGGCTGCCGACGACCTGACGATCGTGCTCGCGGACGACCAGGACCTGGTGCGTGCCGGCTTCCGCGTCATCCTGGAGTCCGAGCCGGGCTTCCGCGTGGTCGGCGAGGCCCCGGACGGCGGCGCCGCGGTCGACGCGGTCGTCGCGCTGCGACCCGACGTCGTGTGCCTCGACGTCCAGATGCCCGGCATCGACGGGCTCGAGGCGGCACGACGCATCGGCGCGCTCCCGGACCCGCCGGCGGTGCTCGTGCTCACCACGTTCGACGACGACGACGCCCTGTTCCAGGCGCTCGAGGCGGGGGCGAGCGGGTTCCTGCTGAAGAACGCCTCCCCCGAACGGCTGATCGACGCCGTCCGCACGGTCGCCGCCGGGGACGCCCTGCTCGCCCCCGACGTCACGCGCCGGGTGATCAGCCGCGCGACCGCCGGGCACGGGCCCACCTGCCCAGCGCACGCCGGCCACACGGCGTCCCCGGTCGACGACGGTGCGGCCGCCATCGCCGCCGCGGGGCTCACCGAACGCGAGGCCGAGGTCCTGCGACTGCTCGCGCGCGGCTGCAGCAACGCCGAGATCGCCCGCGCGCTCTTCGTCGGCGAGGCGACCGTCAAGACGCACGTGTCGAACGTCCTGCAGAAGACCGGCGTGCGCGACCGCATCCAGGCGGTCGTGTGGGCCTTCGAGCACGGCGTCTCCTCCGCGGCCTGACGGACCCCGCTCCCCCGCGCGGTGGAGCCGGGGCGTCGGGAAGTCCCGCCTCCCGCCGGAGGTGGGCAGCGCCTCCCGGACCGTAGCGTCGAGACGTCGGCGAGGACCGCCGGCGGAAGGGGAACGGGCGATGCTCACCATCGAAGGCGTGACGAAGCACTTCGGCGACCGCCGGGTGCTCGACGACGTGGGGTTCTCGGTCGGCAGCGGCCGGCTGACCGGGTTCGTCGGCGGCAACGGCGCCGGCAAGACCACCACCATGCGGATCCTGCTCGGCGTCCTGCAGGCCGACACCGGGCGCGTGTCGATCGACGGCACCGAGGTCGGCCCGACCGACCGCCGCCGCTTCGGCTACATGCCCGAGGAACGCGGGCTCTACCCGAAGATGCCGGTCGCCGAGCAGATCACCTACCTCGCACGCCTGCACGGTGTCGACAAGCGGACCGCGGGGCAGCGGACCACCGCGCTGCTCGAACGACTCGACCTCACGCAGCACGCGAGCGACGCCGTCGAGAAGCTCTCGCTCGGCAACCAGCAGCGCGTGCAGGTCGCTGCGGCGCTCGTCCACGACCCCGAGGTCCTGGTGCTCGACGAGCCCTTCTCGGGCCTCGACCCGATGGCCGTCGACACCGTGCTCGGCGTGCTCCGCGAGCAGGCGGCGAGGGGTGTCCCGGTGCTCTTCTCGAGCCACCAGCTCGACGTGGTCGAGCGGCTGTGCGACGACGTCGTCGTGATCGCCGACGGGACGATCCGTGCCGCCGGCTCCCAGGAGGACCTGCGCCGCAGCGCCGGCCCCGCCGCGTGGGAGCTGCTCGTCGACGGCGACGTCGCGTGGATCCGCGACGAACCCGGCGTGACCGTGCGCGAGTTCGACGGCGGGTACGCGGTGTTCGAGGCCGACGAGCCCACGGCGCAGCGCATCCTGCAGCGCGCCGTCCAGCACGGCACGGTGGGCTCGTTCGCCCCGCGCGTGCCCCGTCTCAGCGAGGTCTTCCGGGAGGTCGTCCGATGACCAGCCACTTCGTCGACGCCGTCCGGCTCGTGACCGTCCGCGAGATCCAGGCCCGCGTCCGCAGCAAGGCCTTCGTGGTCTCCGCCGCGATCCTGGTGCTCGCCGTCGTCGTGTCCGTCGTCATCGCGGGCATCATCGGCAAGGCGACCGCCGACGACACCACGCCCGTCGCGGTGGTCGACGGCGTCTCGCTGCAGTCCACCGACGGCCTCGACGTCACCCCGACCACCACCGTCGCCCAGGCCGAGCGCCTCGTGCGGAGCGGTGACGTGGACGCCGCCGTCGTGCCGTCCGACGACACCCTCGGGTACAGCGTCGTCGGGCTCGAGGACACCCCGACCGACGTCGTCGGTGCCCTCAGCGTCACCCCTGCGGTGGAGCTCCTGCAGCCCGGCACGCTCTCGGCGGGCCTGGTGTCCGCCATCGGCATCCTGTTCGGCGTCGTCTTCTTCACCTCCGCCGTGACCTTCGGGTCGTCGATCGCGCAGAGCGTCGTCGAGGAGAAGTCGACGCGGGTGGTCGAGATCCTGATGGCCGCCATCCCGGCCCGTGCCCTGCTCGCCGGGAAGGTGCTCGGCAGCAGCATCATGGCGTTCGCGCAGATCATCGCCATCGCGATCGCCGGCGCCGTGGCCCTCGCGGTCACCGGGCAGGACAACCTGTTCACGTTGCTCGGCCCCAGCGTGCTCTGGTTCGTCGGCTTCTTCGCCGTCGGCTTCGTGCTCATCGCCGCGCTGTTCGCCGCGTCCGCCGTGCTCGTGTCCCGCCAGGAGGACGTCGGCAGTGTCACGATGCCCGTGATGCTCCTCGTGATGATCCCGTACATCCTCATCGTCTCGGCGGCGGACAACGAGACGATCGTCGGGATCATGTCGTACGTCCCGTTCAGCGCGCCGATCGGGATGCCGATGCGGATCTTCCTCGGGACCGCCGAGTGGTGGGAGCCGATCCTGTCGCTGCTGCTCGTCGCCGCGTCGGTCGTCGTGGTCGTCGCCGTGGGCGCCCGCATCTACGAGAACGCGCTGCTGCGGACCGGCGGACGGGTGAAGCTGACGGAGGCGATCCGCGGCTGACGTCGCCGCACGACGGACGGGAGGCACGGTGCCGGCTGGCACCGTGCCTCCCGTCCGGAACGCGAATACGCCGGGCGCGAGGCGCCCCGCACAACCGGAAGCACGTCGCGCCACGAAACCGCACGGCGCGACGTGCCTTCCGTTGTGCGGGAGCACGTCGCGCCACGCGGACGCCGCCGGACGGGAGGCACGGGACCGGACCGCACCGCGCCTCCCGTCCGGAACGCGGCCGCGCCGGGCGCGGGGCGCCCCGCACAACCAGGAGCACGTCGCGCCACGGAACCGCGCGGCGTGACGTGCCTTCCGCTGTGCGGGAGCAGATCACGCCACGCGGACGCCGACGGACGGGAGGCACGGTGCCGGCCGGCACCGTGCCTCCCGTCGGGATCGCGGCCGCGCCGGGCGCGGGGCGCCCCGCACAACCGGAAGCACGTCGCGCCACGGAACCGCACGGCGCGACGTGCCTCCCGTTGTGCGGGAGCCCGTCACGTCACGCTGGATGCCGCCGGACGGGAGGCACGGGCCCGGACCGCACCGCGCCTCCCGCCCGGAACGCGAATACGCCGGGCGCGGGGCGCCCCGCACAACCAGGAGCACGTCACGCCACGGAACCGCACGGCGTGACGTGCCTTCCGTTGTGCGGGAGCACGTCACGCCACGCAGGCGTCGCCGACGCGACGGCTGACGCACGGTGCCGGCTGGCACCGTGCCGCCGGGCCCGTCAGAGCTGACCGAAGGCCGCCTGCACGCCCAGGCTCGTCCCCGCGACGAGCACCCACAGCACGATGCCGAGCAGCATCGGCCGGAACCCGGCCCGGCGCAGCGCCGCGAAGTCCGTCGAGACCCCGACGGCCGCCAGCGCCACCGTGATGAGGAACGTCGCCGCCGTCGAGAACCCCGGGGCCGCCGCCGCGGGCAGGACCCCGGTGGTCCGGAGCAGGACCACGACGAGGAAGCCGACCAGGAACCACGGGACCAGCCGCAGCACGCGGACGCCCCCGGCACGACCCGTGCCGTCGACGGCGGCGGGCTGCGTGCGGGCGGTGCGGCGCGCCTCCAGGCCGGCGAGCCCGATCACGATCGGGATGATCATCAGGGTCCGCACGAGCTTGACGACGACGGCGGTGTCCGTCGCCTGACGGCCGTAGACCGTGGCGGTCGCGACGACGGAGGACGTGTCGTTCACGGCGGTCCCGGCGAAGACGCCGAACGCGTGCTGGGACAGGCCGAGCGCGTGGCCGACGAGCGGGAAGACGAAGACCGCGGCGATGTTGCAGAGGAAGATCGTCGACAGGGCGTAGGCGACCTCGGCACTGGCGGCACCGACCACGGGGGTGACGGCAGCGATGGCCGATGCGCCGCAGATGCCCGTGCCGACCCCGATCAGTGTGCGGAGCGTGCTCGACACCCGGAGCAGCCGGCCGATCCCCCACGCCGCGACGAGGCACACCACGAGCGTGGTGAGCATCACGGGGAGGGTCTCGCCGCCGATGCGCAGCACCTCGCCGATCGACAGCTGTGCGCCGAGGAGCACGACCGCTGCCTGCAGGACGCGGCTCGACGCGAACTTCACGCCGGGCTGGAGCCCACCGAGGTCGGCTGCTCCGTCGTCCTGGGCCCGTCGACGCCGGACGAGCCAACCGACCAGCGCACCGAGCAGGACGGCCGGCACCGGACCGCCGACGACCGGGACCGCGCGGCCGACCAGGGTCGCGGCGACGCCGATCACGACGGCGAGCGCGACACCGGGCAGGGCAGCGGCGAGCGCCGGGCGGGACAGGGGCATGCGGACCAGCATCCCACCGTTCGGTGCCCAGGCGGTACGGGCAGGCTGAGGTGGTGGACCATCAGTCGGAGCCGTGGGTGCAGCGACTGCGCGACGGCGTCGTACCGCCGCTGTGGCCGTTCGTCGCGGGCGCGCTCGGCCTGTTCGCCGTCGCGGTCGGCGTGCTCGTCTTCGAGGCCCGGTTCGTCGACCAGGCGTCGCTCACCGGCCGCGGCTCGATCGCCGTCCTCCTGCCGCTGCTCGGCGCCGTGGGCTGCGTCGTCGCGCCGATCAGCGCCTGGCGGGACGGACGACGGGACCGACGTGCGCTCCGGCACGCGCACGGCCACGGCCGGGGTCGACCGGCGTTCCACCTCCCGGTCTCCGCGCGCGGGACCATCGCCGGACAGGACCTCCCCGACCCGCGCATCGCGCTCGTCACCGTCGACCGGAGCGGGCTGCTCGGCTGGTCCCCCGTGTCACCCGACCCGGTGGTGACGATCCCCTGGACGCGCGTCGCACGGATCGACCTGGCCACGAAGGACCACCGCGGACGACGGGAGGACTACGGGCTGTGGCTCACGCTGACGGACGGCGGACCGTTCGTCCTCGAACCGCGTTCGGCACTCGGTCGACCGTTCAGCGCGACCCAGCCCCGGCTCGGCGTCCTGCGGGACGTGCTGCGGGCGCTGCGACCCGGGTCGGGGCCCGGGTCAGCGCCCGGGTCCGGGTCCGCCGGTCGACGCGGAGCACCGCGCTGAGTGACAGGGCGGCGGGACGTCACCGGGCGGGCGGGACGTCTCCGGACATCTCAACGCGACCGGCAGCGTCGTCCCACGTGTACGTCGCGGTCGCTCGACCGGAGGGGTCGGCGTTGCTGTCCGCACCCTGCGGGTAGCGGTACTCGACGCGGATCGCCCCCGCGGACTCCCGCGTCACCTGCGGGACGAACGGGTACTGCTCCTTCGTCGCCGTCCCCAGGTACGTCCCGTCGTGGAAGAGCAGGATCGCGACCGGCGAGCTCGCGGTGCCGTCGACGACGCTGACGGTCACCGCGGACAGCGCGGCGCAGCCGTCGTAGACCGAGGTGTCGGCGTTCGACGCGTCCCACCGCGCCGACTCGAGGCCGGCGGGCAGCGGGAGGTCGGCGATCGGACCAGCGGCGGCAGCGGCCCCGTCGGACGGTCCGCAGGAGGGTGTCGCGGTCGGCGTCGACGACGGGCCCGGGGTCCCGCTGCCCGTCGTCGACGACGAGGACGACGCCGAGGTCGAGGGCGTGACCGTCCGCGTGACGGTCGCGGTCGGGCCACCGCCGCCCCCGCCGGTGCACCCCGCGAGGGCGAGGGACGCCCCGACGACGATCAGGAGCAGGCCGGCGGGACGGGAGTGACGTGTGGTGCGCATGGGACCACCCTGCCCGCCGCGCTGCCCGGATGTTCATCCCCCGACCGCACCGACGCCTGGAGACCCCACCGCCTGTCGGCGTACCATCCAGGCGGAAGCAAGGGCGGTTCCGAACACCTCCCGAGCACCGACCTCACGGGCCGGTCGAGTCAGACACAGATCAGAGCACGCCGTGACCGAACACCTCATCGAGTACGTCGCCCGCGACCGGACGGGCATCACCACCGTCGTCACCACGACCGGTGTCTTCGACGTCGACACCGTCATCGACCACATCCGCGCCGGGCACGCCGGCTACTACGTCGCCGCCGATTCGTGGAAGCGGACGCCGGTCCGGAGCATGTCGTTCATCGGCGGTTCCTACCTGTTCGCGAACTGGGACGGCTCGAAGCGGAACATGCTCCACGACCTCGCCTTCCGGATGCCGACCCGTGCGGTCGAGGTCGTCCAGCAGCCGCGGCGCTCGTGGCGACTGACGCGCGCCCTGCGCGGGCTGTTCTCACGGGCGGCCTGAACCGCCGGTACCCGGCTGCGGACGGACGGGAGGCTCGGTGCCGGTCGGCACCGAGCCTCCGTTCCGTCACGCCCCGCGTCGCGAGCCGCGCGGCTCGTCGTCAGACGTCGCGCTTCTTGACCGCGGCCAGGGCGAGGACACCGATCGCGACGACCCACGCTGCCAGGACCCCGCCGCCGGCCCAACCGTTCAGCACGACGCCCTCGGGTGCGGGCTGGCCCGCGGACCGCTCGTAGGTGTAGAGCTGGCTGCCGGCCTGGTCGGGCAGGAAGCGGGACACGTCGAGGAGCCACTGCTGGTCCACCAGCCCCGCGAAGAGCTGCAGCACGATCGGCAGGACGAGCAGCACGCCGAGCGCGATCGCGATGCCACCGGCGCTCGACCGGACCAGGAGGCCGATGCCGAAGGCGAGCAGTGCGATCCCCGTGACGTAGACCGACGAACCGAGGATCGGCATGAAGACGGCGGGGTCGGCCAGGTCGGCGTGCACGCCCTTGTCCGCCTGGAACAGCGCGACGAGCACGACCCCGATCCACGTCGCCGCTGCACTGACCACGAAGGTGGCCACGGCGAGGACGACGGCCTTGGCGAGGATCGCACCGGTGCGCCCGGGGTCGGCCGTGAAGGTCGAGCGGACCTGCCCGGTGCCGTACTCACCCGTGATGATGAGGACACCCAGGACCGCGGCGACCAGCACGGTGAAGCCGACCGACGAGATGCTGAGGTTGACGATCTGGGCGTTCGCGACCGCCTGGGTCACCTCGGCGCCCTCGGGCAGACCGACGATCGGCGCGTAGAGCCCGAGCAGCGCACCGAGCCCGATGGTCAGCGCGACGATGATGGCGTAGCACCACCACGTCGACCGGATGCTGCGGAACTTGATCCACTCGCTGCGGACGAGTCGACCGAACCCGAGTCCGACGCGGTCGGGCATCGCGGTGGCCGTCGCGGCGCTCATCGTGCGACCTCCGCCTGGTACTCGACCTCGTCCTTCGTGAGGGCCATGTACGCCTCCTCGAGGCTCGCACCCATGGGGGTGAGTTCGTGGAGCACCGCGCCGGCACGGGCGGCGATGGTGCCGATCTGCTGTGCGTCGGGACCGACGACCACGAAGGCGCCGTCCTCGCGCGGGGTGATCGACGACGCCGCTGATCCCACGGCATCGAAGAGCTGGTCGGGGTGCGGGGTCCGGACGAGGGTCCGTGCGCCGCCGCCCTGTCCGCTGCCCGCGACGAACTCCGCGATCGGGGCGTCGGCCAGGACCTTGCCGCGGCCCAGCACGACCACGCGGTCGGCCGTCTGCGCCATCTCGCTCATGAGGTGACTGGAGAGGAAGACCGTGCGTCCCTCGGACGCCAGGTGCCGGGCGAGCTGGCGCACCCACACGACGCCGTCCGGGTCGAGGCCGTTGACCGGCTCGTCCAGGATCAGGGTCCTCGGGTCGCCGAGCAGTGCCGCCGCGATGCCGAGCCGCTGCCCCATGCCGAGGGAGAACCCGCCGACGCGCTTCTTCGCGACCGACTCGAGGCCGGTGAGCTCGATCACGTGGTGCACGCGGGACTTCGGGATGCCGTGCGTCGCCGCGAGCGAGAGCAGGTGGTTGTACGCGCTGCGCCCGGAGTGGACGGCCTTCGCCTCGAGCAGCGCGCCGACCTGGCGGAGCGGGTCGCGGAAGGACCGGTAGTCCTGGCCGTTCACCCGGACGCGTCCGGACGTGGGCGTGTCGAGGCCCATGATCATCCGCATGGTCGTGGACTTCCCGGCGCCGTTCGGCCCGAGGAAGCCGGTGACGCTGCCGGGACGGACGACGAAGGAGATGTCGTCGACGGCGGTCTTGGCGCCGTAGCGCTTGGACAGATGCTCGATCTCGATCACGTGGTCCACGCTATTTCCGGGACACCGTCGAGCGCGTCCCCCCTGGGGCGGAGACCCGGGGTCATCCCGCAGGAGGACGCCGCGCTGGAAGGACACCCGGACGGCGCACCAATCCGGCTGCGCACCTGCTCCGAAACCCCTGTACGACGACGACGCTGCCCCTGCGCGGTGACCCGGAGACGCCGTCGTGGAACGCATTCGGAAGGACCGCACCATGACCAGCAACGCAGCATCACCCCGTACCGGTTTCGCGTCGACCCTCGTCCAGAAGGGCGCACTGCTCTTCGGCATCGTCTTCCTCATCGTCGGCATCGCCGGCTTCATCCCCGGACTCACGATGGACATGGGCACGCTGTCCTTCGCGGGCAACAGCTCGATGGCCATGCTCCTCGGCCTGTTCCAGGTGTCGGCCCTGCACAACATCGTCCACCTGCTGTTCGGCATCGTCGGCATCCTCGCCGCCCGCTCCGCCGCAGGGTCGCGCTCGTACCTGCTCATCGGCGGCATCGTCTACGCCGTGCTGTTCGTCTTCGGCCTCTTCGTCGCCGGCATGGCCGGGGCTGCGAACTTCGTCCCGCTGAACAGCGCCGACAACGTCCTGCACGCCTTCCTCGCCGTCGCGATGATCGTCCTCGGCGTGCTCCTGCCGCGCGCCGGACGCACCACCCGCTGACCGACCCCGGTGGACCGCCCGGTGCTGGGCGGTCCACCGGACCAGCGGTGGCCTCCCCGGGGATCAGGGGTCATCGGACGCCTCCGTCGCAGCAGCGGCGGGGGCGTCGTCGTGTCCCCGGCGAACCCGGCGCAGCGCCGACCGCGGGCGCGTCAGAGGCGCAGCGCGAGGGCGTTCGCGGTCAGGCCGGCAGCCGTCCCGCAGAGCAGCACGGTGTCCCCGCGCCGGAGCCGACCGTCGTCGAGGCACCGCGCGAGCATGAACGGCACCGACGACGAGACCGAGTTCCCGAACGCCGCGACCTCGTCGACGTACTTGTCCGTCGGGATCCCGAGCCGGCGCATCGCGAGCCCGATCGCGCCGCTGGCCTGGTGCGGTACGACCAGGTCGACGTCGTCCAGCCCGAGACCGCTGCGCTCCCAGAACCGCGCGAAGAACCCGGGCAGGACCCGGAGCATCCCGGTCAGGGCGCGCCGGCCGTGCATGTCGAACAGGTAGTCAGCGGGGTCGCCGTCGGCGTACTGCTGCGCCGGGTACCGGGACAGGCCGCCCCGGAGCTCGGTGTCGTGGGCGTGCTCCGGCCAGGTCTGCTGCAGCGCCGACAGCACCCCCTGCGTCCCGTCGCCGCGCGTCAGCACCACCGCGGCCGCAGCGTCGGAGAACAGCTCGGCGGACTCCCGTTGCGCCGGGTCGAGGAAACGTGACCCGACGTCCCCGGAGACGATGAGCACCCGGTCGTGGTCGCCGTCCTCCAGGTAGCGGGAGGCGATGTCGAGTGCCGTGATGAAGCTCGTGCACGTCGAGTTCACGTCGAACGCGGCCGCTCGGGCGTCGGGCGCGACCCGCTCCGTCACGAGTGCCGCCGTGCAGGGGATCGGCTGCACGCCGGCGGCGCAGGCGGCGATCACGAGGTCGAGGTCGGCGGCGTCGATGCCGGCGTGCTCGATGGCTCGGGACGCTGCCGTGGCGAGCATGTCGAGGTGCGACACGTCGTCGGCGATGCGGTACCGGGTGACGGTGCGGGCACCGCTGCCGTAGGTGACCGTCCGGTCCGGCAGTGCCGTCCCCCACCCGGCGATGGCGCAGTGCTTCATGGTCCCCCTCGGTCCTCGTCGTCGTCGACGAGCAGGTCCACCCCGGTCCGGTGCTCGTCGTGGCTGAACAGCAGTCTGACACCTGGGCGCTCGAGGGCGAGCAGGCGCTCGGCGGTGTCGCGCTGCGATCGGGCGTCGTGGGCGACCGCACGCGGCAGGAGGCGCAGGTCGCGCTCGCGTCCGAGCAGGTCGCGGCTCCATGCAGCGTCGCCCGCGAGCAGCACACGGTCCTCGACGAGGAGGCCGAGGTGCCCGTCGGCGTGCCCGGGCAGCCGGACGAGCCGCGTGCGACCGTCGCCGAACGGGTCGGCCGTCGACAGACCGACCGCGGCGAGCGGCCCGGTCGGGGCGGGGCCGAAGGCGCTGTCCGGGACGACCTGCAGCCGGTCGACGAGCCCCGCGGGCAGCAGCCCCCGCAGCTGCCCGGCGAGCACCCGCGGGCGGGCGGTGCTCCGGGCCACGCCCTCGGAGACCAGCACCCGCGCGTGCGGCACGGAAGCCAGCCCGCCGACGTGGTCGGGGTGCAGGTGCGACAGGACGACGTGCGTGACGTCGTCCGTGTCGATCGCGTCGGCGAGTGTGCTGCCCGGGGGGACGACGGGCGGGAGCAGGCGTCGGTACAGCCACCCGGCGGCACCCGTGCGCCACGGCAGGGGTGCGTACCCGGTGTCGAACAGCACGGAGCGGTCCGGACCGGACCAGTGGAAGACGTTCGCGGGGAAGACCCGACGGCCACGGGGTGCACCGCGGAGCAGACCGTGCACGTCGTGGGTCGTCCACCCGCAGGCGGCGGCGCGCAGGGTACCGACCGGGCGCTCAGCCACGGGGCTGCCCACCGACGCGCCGGCCGGCGGTCGCGTAGCTCGCGAGTGCCTCGTCGAGCCCGACGACCGGCTGGTAGCCGAGCACCTGCCGGGCCCGGGTCAGGTCGAGGGTCTGCGAGTGCGTGATCGTCGTCACCGTGTACCGGGTGATGGGCGGCTCGGGCTGCCCGGGCAGCACCGTGCACACGGCCTCGAGCACGGTGGCCAGCGCGGACACCGGCCCGGCCGGCAGGTGCAGGTGCCGCGGCCGGACCCCGAGTCCGGTGAGCAGCTGGTCGAGGAGCTCGACGAACGGACGCGGGTCCCCGTTCGTGATGTTGAACGCCAGCCCGGCGGCCCCGGGCACCTCGGCCGCGAGCCGGACGGCGTGCGCGACGTTCTCGACGGCGGTCAGGTCGACGAGTCCGCGTCCGCCGCGCAGGAGGGGCACGCCGACCCGTTCGTGCACGCGGAGCAGCCTCGGGACGAGTCCGGTGTCGCCCGCGCCGATGATGCCGCGCGGCCGCAGGACGACGATCTCGGGTCCGTCGGGGTCGCCGGTCGCGGCGCGGAGGAGCGCCTCGGCGTGCAGCTTCGAGCGGATGTAGTGGTTCATCGGGCGGCTCGGGTCGACCTGGTCCTCGCGGATGTCGAGCCGGTCGCGCGGTGCGGCGTAGATGCCGGGCGACGACACGTGCACGAGCCGCCGCGCCCCGACGCGACGTGCGTACTCGAGCACCCGGGCGGTCCCGGTGACGTTGGCGTGCTCGAAGGCCGACCACGGGCCCCACGGCGAGCTGAGCGCCGCGCAGTGCACGACGACGTCGGCGGGGACGTCCGCGCGGGCGAGGTCGTCGAGGTCGCCGACGTGGACGTCCCCGGCGGGCAGCGCCGACGCCCGCCGACCGGACGCCGTGACGCGGTAGCCGTGCTCGCGCAGGGTCCGCACGACGTGACCGCCGACGAACCCGCTCGCCCCCGTGACCAGCGCGCGCTCCCCGGTGCCTGCTCCCCCCATGCCCCAGATCCTACGAGCCCGGCAGGAGCCGACGGCCCTAGGCTCGGGGCGTGCGGATCGCGCTGGTCACCGACTACTACCTGCCGACGCTCGGGGGCGTCCAGACGGCGGTGCGCTCCCTGGCCGAGGCCCTCACGGCAGCGGGACACGACGTCACGGTCTTCTGTCCCGACGACCCGGCGGGCCCCGCGCACTCGGCGGGCACGGCGCAGGCACCCGGCACCGCCACCGTGCCGGCCGTCGTCGGTCTGCCCGTCTCCCCCGTGTTCCGCCCCGACGGCTACCCCTTCGCGTGGTCCCCGCGTCGCCTCCGCGCCCTGCTCCGCCGCGAGTTCGCCGCACGCCGGGTCGACGTCGTGCACACCCACTCCGAGATGTTCGCGGCGCTCGGCGGGATCCGGGCCGCGCAGGACCTCGGCATCCCGGTGGTGCACACGATGCACGGCCGCATCGACGTCTACACGCGGAACGTCCTGCCCGTGCCCGCCGTCACGACCGCGCTGCTCGCCTTCCTGCACGCGACGCAGGTCCCCCGCCGGGGCGTCCGTGTCGCGGCCGACACCCCGTACACCCGGACCCGGACGGCGCGGCGGATGTGGCGGGTCATGCTCGCGCAGTCCCGGGCGAGCGACCACGTCGTGGTCCCGTCGCGGCACTTCGCCCACAAGCTCGTCGACCGGGGCGTCCGGACCCCGGTGTCGGTCGTCTCGAACGGCATCGAGCCCGCGGTCCTCGACGCGATCGGACCGGCGACCGTCCGGACCAGGACCGCAGACGAGCCGCTCCGGGTGCTCTGGGTGGGGCGCCTGTCGCCCGAGAAGCGTCCGGAGGTCCTGGTCGAGGCTGCCCGCTCCTTCCCACCCGGCACCGTGGTCGACGTGCTCGGCGACGGCGTCGCGCGTGCTGCGGTCGCCCGGGCAGCGGCCGGCACCCCGGTCCGGCTGCACGGCTCGACCCCGCACGACGAGGTCCTCGCCGCCATGCGCCGTGCACACGTGCTCGTGTCGAGTTCCTCCGACTTCGACAACCAGCCGATGGTGATGCTCGAGGCCGTCGCCACCGGCCTGCCCGTCGTGCACTGCGACCCGGACCTCGCCGAGGTCGTCCCCGACGGCGGTGGCTTCACGACGCCGACGCCGGACGCCGCGGGGATCGCGTCGGTCGTCCGACGGCTCCACGACGAGCCGGAGCATCTCGTGCGGGCGAGCGCCGCGCTGGTCGCGGCCCGCGACCGCGTCGAGCAGCGCGTCGACGAGCTGGTGGCGGTCTACGCGAGCGTCCTGCGGCCGTCCCGCACCACGTGACGGACGGGAGGCTCGGTGCCGGCCGACACCGAGCCTCCCGTCCGTCGTGTGGCCGCTCAGACCGTGGCGGACGCACCCTCGAGGGTCGCGGCGAGCGGGTCGAAGTCCTCGGGCAGCGACGCGATCGGCGCCACCGTCGACGCAACCTCGACGAACGCGCGGCGCGCGACGGACTCCTCGACCGCGACCATGGTGTCGAGCACGTGGTACCCGACCTCGCCGGTCGCGATGTGCGCACCGCCCCCGCGGATCGCCCGTGCCATGTCGAGCACGCCGAGGCCGCGGCCGACCGTCGGTTCCTCGTCGGAGAGGGTCTCCCACGCCTGCTCGATCGGGAACGACACGTCCGTGCCGAGCGGTCGTGCGATGCGGATCGGGTGTCCGCCACCGAAGGTGTTCGGGTCCGGGAGCACGATCGTGCCCTCGGTGCCGTTCACCTCGAAGACGCCGTGCCGGAACAGCGGGGTGTCGAACGACAGCAGCGACTGCGCGTTCCCGCCCTGCTCGAAGGACGTGAGCACCGAGAGGTGCGTCGGGACCTCGACCGGGAACTCCTGCCCGGCGTTCGGACCGACCACCAGCTGCCGGGTCTCGCGCGACCGGGACCCCGTCGCCACGACGGACGCGACCGGGCCGAGCAGGTGCACGAGCGCCGTGAAGTAGTACGGGCCCATGTCGAACAGCGGGCCGGCACCCTTCGCGTAGAGGAAGGACGCGTTCGGGTGGAACACGTCCGGTCCCTGCCACTGGAAGCTCGTGACGGCGGTGAGGGGGGTGCCGATCGCGCCGGCCTCGATCGCGCGCTTCGCGGTCTGCCACCCGGTGCCGAGGACGGTGTCCGGTGCGATGCCGAGACGCAGGCCGAGCTCGTCGGCGAGCGCCACGAGTCCGGCGGCGCTCTCGCGGTCGACGCCGATCGGCTTCTCGCTCCAGACGTGCTTGCCGGCGCGGAGTGCCGCCGTGGAGACCTCGACGTGCGTGGCGGGCAGGGTGAGGTTCACGACGATCTCGACGTCGGGGTCGGTGAGGACCTCGTCGCCGGTGCCCGACGCGGGGATGCCCCACTTCGCCGCCGACGCCGCGGCGCGCTCGGTGTCGATGTCGCCGATCCGGACCACCTCGACGTCCGGGAAGGTCGTGAGGTTCGTCAGGTACTGCTCGCTGATCATCCCGGCGCCGATGAAGCCGACGCCGACGCGGCCGGTGCGGGTCATGCGGACACCCCCGTGGTGGCGGTCTCGTCCGACCCGGCGAGCGCGGCCTGCAGCCAGCGGTACGACTGCTCGACCCCGTCGAAGATCTCCCCGTCGAAGCCGTCGAACTCGATGACGGCGTACTCGAGCGCCGGTGCTGCGGCGAGCGCCTCGGCCAGCCGGACGTCGCCCTGGCCGGCCGGGGTCTGGTCGGTCGGCACCTGCGCGGTGGAGATCCCCTCGCGCATCGGGCCGTCCTTGACGTGCACGGCGACGATGCGGTCGCCGAGCTCCTCGACGAAGGGCACGAGGTCGATGCCCGCGGCGGACGCCCAGTACAGGTCGAGCTCGAGCACGACGCGCGGGTCGAGCAGTTCGGCGAGCACCTGGAGCGCGGGCTTCCCGTCGATGCGCGGCCGGAGCTCGTGGTCGTGGTTGTGGTAGCCGACGCGCAGGCCGTGGACGGCGGCTTCCTCGGCGGCGGCGTTCAGCCGGGCGGCGACCCGCTCGACGCCCTCGCGGGTCGTCCAGTGGTCGGGACCGACGAACGGGTCGATGACGATCTCGATGCCGAGCGCCGACGCCTCGGCGAACGTCTCGGCGTGCGACGGGGCGGTCATCACCGTGCCGTCCGGCAGCGGGATCGACTCCTCGACCAGGAAGGCGTGGCCGGTGCGGGCGCTGATGCCGTGCGCGTCGAACGCCGTCCGGAGCTCGGCTGCGCGGCCGACGAAGGCGAACGCCTCGACGGTGTCGAACCCGATGCCGGCCAGGCGGGCGACGCCGCCGTCGAGGTCGGGCGCCAGCGCCTTGTCGACCGTGTAGAGCTGGAGGGAGATGCGGGGTGCCACGGTGGTCACCGGACCTTCTTGATCGGGAGGATGACGAGCGCACCGAGGAGCACGGCGACGCCGGCACCCCAGAGCATGAGCGTGTAGTTCTGGCCGCCGCCGAGGCCCAGCAGGAACAGGCCGACCGCCGGGGCGAGCGACTGCGGCAGGGCGTTGGCGATGTTGATGACACCGAGGTCCTTGCCCGGACGCTCGGGGTCGGGCAGCACGTCGACGACGAGCGCGGTGTCGATCGCTGCGTAGATGCCGAAGGCGAACCCGAGCACGATCTCCGCGAAGTAGAACCCGCCGACGCTGTCGACGTGCGCGAGGATCACCAGGCCGACCGCGGTGAGGGCGGTGGAACCCCAGACGAAGACCTTGCGGCGTCGGACGCGGTCGGACACCCAGCCCGAGACCGCGGCGCTGACGAGCAGGGCGACCGTGTACAGGAGCACACCGAACGCGACGGTGGCGGTGGCCTCGGCCAGGTCCTCGATCCCGATCTGCTCCTGCATGTACAGCACGCGGTACGTCGTGAACATGAACGTGCCGAAGGTGATGAGGAAGCGGCCCCACCAGGCGAGCCCGAAGTCGGGGTGCTTGATCGGGTTCGTC
Organism: Curtobacterium sp. ODYSSEY 48 V2; assembly: GCF_023712625.1. Classification (NCBI taxonomy): domain Bacteria; kingdom Bacillati; phylum Actinomycetota; class Actinomycetes; order Micrococcales; family Microbacteriaceae; genus Curtobacterium; species Curtobacterium sp. ODYSSEY 48 V2. Next base: position 16,865 of record NZ_JAMAXX010000013.1, on the reverse strand, counting down.
CAGAACGACGCGATCAGGGTGACCCAGCTGAAGGGCTTGGTCGTGGCCGGGAGCTCGTCGCGGGCCACGACCGCGTAGACGAGGATCACGACGATCGCCAGGATGCCCGGCGCGATGAAGAGGACCGGCAGGTTCCCGACCAGGTACACGGCGAGGTAGAGGCCGGCGAGGATCGCGATGTTCTGCGCGAGGGCGATGACGCTCGACGCCTTGCCGCGCTGGAACTCGGGCACGTTGTCCGCGAAGCTCGCGGTCAGGGTGGCGAGGACGGCGTTCGCGGCGACCTGGGCGAGCACCCACGCGATGGTGAGCTGCAGGACGTCCGGCGCGAACGCGAGCCAGGCCAGCGCGACGACGAAGACGACGACGCCACCGACCATCCAGGGCCGACGGCGACCCCAGCGCGTGCGGGTGCGGTCGGAGAGTGCCCCCGCCAGCGGGTTGGCGAGCAGGGCGCCGAGGGCACCGAACGGCAGGACCGACCCGACGATCGTCTCGGGGCTGTCCGGGTTCAGCACCGTCGCCTTGATCGCCATGCCCACGAACACCGGGGTGAGCAGGGCGGCGAAGAGGCCGAACTGGGCCAGGCTGAGTGCCCAGAGGTACTTCGGGCCGACCCGGACGGTGCTGACGTTCTGCGTGAGGCCCTCGACCGAGAACGCACGCGATGCGGCTGCGGGGTCGGTGCTCGTGGCTCCCGCGGCCGCGGTGACCGGCGGGTTCGCGGTACCGGCGAGACCGGACTGCGGTTCTTCCTTCGACGTCGGTGTCGACATGACTCCTCCTCGAGCCATCGGGGGCGGCGTGCCCTCTCGAATACCTAGTGCTGCTAGGTGATCAGGACAGTAACACCGAAAACCTTCCTCCGGAAGCTTTCTTTCCGACATGTGTCGGCGTCGGGCCCGCAACGCGCAACTCCGGCGGTTCCCCGCAGCGCCCCACCGCTGCGAGCAGTCGCCGACGTTGCATTCTGCGCTTCTCCGTCGGTCCGCGGAACACCACGGGTCACCCGGACGTTGGCGCACTCGGCACCCGACGGACGGGTGCCGAGAACGAGCACCAGACGAAAGGCACGCACATGACCCAGACGGTCCTCCTCGAGGTCCAGCTGCGAGACGACGTCGCGCAGGACACGATCGACTCCGCGATCCGCGAGACCCTCGCCCAGACGGCGACCTTCGCCGGCAACGAGTCGCTCGAGGTCCTGGTCGACGACTCCGACCCGCTGCACCTCGTCGTGCTCGAGCGGTGGACGACGCCCGCCGACCACGACGCCTACGTCGCCTGGCGCGCGACCGACGAGGGTGCCCCGAGGGCCCTCGCGGCGATCGTCGCCGCGCCGCCCGTCACGCGGACGTTCGGCCGGACGCTCGACCTGGGCTGAGCACGCAGGGCCGCGTCCGCGGTCCCGACGGCACCGCACCGCGCGGCGCGGGACCGGGGGGCGACACCGGACGGGAGGCACGGGACGGACCCGCACCGCGCCTCCCGTCCGCCGCTGGTCACGTCGCGGACGCGACCACCCGCTGCTCGGCCGGCTCGCGCCCGACGGTGACCGCCGCCGACGTGCCCCGCACCTCGGCCCGGTACTCCCCCCGGAACCCGCGCACCCGCACCTGCCCGCGCTCGTCCGTGCGGAGCACCGTCGGCCCGGTCCACCACTCGTCCTTCACCAGGCGACGGAGTGCCTCGTACGACGGCTTCGGCGTCCCGTCCTCGCGGACCAGCCCGATCGGCGCGCCGAGCCAGGCGCCCGCGTCGGTGATGCCCCAGGAGGTGACCGCCTCGACCGCGGGGTGCCCGACCAGGCTCCGGTAGTGCCGCTCGACCTCGTCCGCCTGTCGGGCCTCGCCCTCGGGCGTCGAGGGCCACGAGTCCACCACGTGGTCGTTCAGGTCCACGATGTCCGCGGGCATGAGGTCACCCGACACGAGCGAGGTCTCGGTCAGGTGCAGCGGCAGGCCGTACCGGGCGAAGCGGTCGACCATCGCGAGCATCGTCTCCTCACCCCAGTACCCCTGGTGCATGTGGGTCTGCAGCCCGATGGCGTCGATCTGCACGCCGGCCTCGAGCACGCCCTCGATCAGGCACTCGTACGCGCTCGACAGGTCGAAGTCGTTGAGCAGCAGGGTCGCGTGCGGGTTCGCGGCGCGGGCCTCCTCGAACGCCATCCGGATCGTCGGGATGCGGCCCTTCGCCCGGGCGAGCGGGGTGATGGCGTTGTCGCCGTTGTCGAACACGGGCATGATGACGACCTCGTTGATCGCGTCCCACGTGTCGACCAGCCCGGCGAGGTCGCCGACGTCACGGCGGATGCGCTCCCGCTGCAGCTGCTCGACCTCGTCGAGGGGCAGCCCGGGGAGCCAGTCCGGCTGCACGGTGTGCCAGACGAGCGGGTGCCCCTTGAGCGCGATCCCCCGGTCGCGGAACCACTCCGCGGTGCGCCGGAGTCGAGCGGTGTCCGGGCGCCCGCGCTCCGGCTCGAAGCGCCCCCAGTAGAACGGCAGCGTCGCGGTCGTGAAGACGTCGGCGTACAGGTCGGCGAGGCGTTCGAGGCGCTCCCGTCCGGCACCGTCGACCTCGTCGTTCGCCAGCTCCACGAAGTCGAACCCGATGTTGCCGAACCCGAAGGCGTGCCGGGTCTGCTCGACGGCGACCTCGACGTCCGGCAGCGGTGCGCCGTGGTGGTCGACGACCGTCAGGACCGTCTCGCCGGTGCGGTGCGCGACCGACTCGTGCTGGACTCCGTGCTCGACCATGGGCTGCTCCTCCGGCGGCCGCGTCGCCAGCGTCGTCCGGTTTTGTTGTGCTGCCGAACATAGCCGGTGCTCGGCGGACGCGACAGCCCCGACCCCACCGTCGTCCGGAGACCGCGGTTCCCTGGGGGCCTGGCTGAACGGATCCGTTGCCCCCGGGCGGCTCCGCACGGCTGCTCCATCGACTGCGGCGGGACAGTCACCGCATGACGACGACGATCGACGCGGCCGCGGGACGCCCGGCCCGGTGGTGGCACCAGAGCCGGTGGGAGCAGACCACCCTCACCCTGGTGGTGGTGCTCGGCGCGGTGCTCACGAGCTGGAACCTCGGCCGCGGCGGCGACCTGTCCTTCTACGCGAGCGCCGTCCGGTCCATGTCCGAGTCCCTGCCGGCCTTCCTCTCGGGCTCCTTCGACCCGGATGCGACGGTCACGCTCGACAAGCTCGCCGGCTTCGCGGTCCCCCAGGCGATCAGCGTGCACCTCTTCGGCATGTCCGCGGCCGCGATGGGCCTGCCGCAGGTCGTCGAGGGCGCCGTCACCACGCTGGCGGTGTCGGTGGTCGTGCTCCGCTGGCTCGGGGCCCGCGCCGGTCTGGTCGCGGCCGCGCTGACCGCCGCGACCCCGATCTTCGTGTCGATGTTCGGCCACCCGATGGAGGACGGCCTGCTCACCGCTGCGCTCGCCGTCGCCCTCGTGTGGTGGCAACGCGCCGCCCTGACCCGCACCTGGTGGCCGCTGCTGCTCGCGGGGCTGTTCGTCGGCATCGGGTTCCAGGCCAAGATGCTGCAGGCGTGGCTGGTCCTGCCGGCGCTGGTGGTCGGCACCCTCGTCGCGACCGCCGGTCCGGGTCCGCGCTGGCGTCGGGCCGCCGGTCACCTCGCCGCCCTGGTGTCGGCGACGCTGGTCGCGAGCCTCGGCTGGTCGGTCGTCGTCGCCCTGCTCCCGACGGCCGACCACCCGTTCGTCGACGGCTCCACCGACGACAGCGTCTTCGCGATGGTCTTCGGCTACAACGGGGTCGACCGGTTCCTGCCGGGCGCCTGGCCGGGCGCCGTCAGTGCGCTGCGGACCGCGAGTGACGCGGCCGCGGACCGGTGGTCGCTCGCGGTCAGCCACGCAGCCGGACACCCGCTCCTGCAGCTGTTCTCGCCCCGCTACGCCTCGCAGGTCGGGTGGTCGTGGCCCGCTGCGCTCGCCGGGATCGTGCTCGGCGCGTTCCGCTGGTGGCCGCGGCGCACCGTCCGGGAGGCCCGGGTCCCCTCCGCCACGCTGTGCACGCTGGTCGTCTGGCTGGCGACCGCGGTGGTGGTCCTGTCCGTCATGCACCTGCCGCACACCGCCTACGTCGCGGGCATCGGCGTGCAGCTCGCCGCCCTCGCCGCCCTCGGCTGGTGGGGAGCCGCCCGGCTCGCGGACGCGCCGGACCGCCGACTGCGGCTCGTCCCCGCCGGGCTGCTCGTCCTGCAGGGCGCCTGGTGGACCTGGCTCGCACGCACCTCGGCAGAGCCGGCACTGCTCGCGACCGTCGCCGTCGGCACGACCGCCGCCGCCCTCGTCGTGCTCGCTGTCCGGAGCCGTCGGTCCGGGTCGGCGGCGACCGGACGAGCGCCGGGCGGGGCGGGGCGCCGGACCGCGGGGGCCCTGCTCGTCGCCGCGGTCGTGCTCGGGCCCGCGTGCTTCTCCCTGCAGGCGCTCGACGCCGCTCGCGACGGTGACCGGGGCGACGCGTCGGTCGGGGTGCGACAGGACGCTGCGACGTGGGACGCTGCACGGTCGCGGCGGGTGTCGGCGCCGGGCCGAGGCGGTCCCCGCCGCGTCGGGCAGGCGACCGAGGACGCTCCCTTCACCGTCTCGGCACCGGACCCGTGGGGCGCTGGGCAGGGCCTGCCCACGGCGGACGCCGAACTGGTGCGGGACGCCGAGCGCGCAGGTGGCGGGCGGGACGGCGCCCCGCTGTTCCTCACCGACTCGTGGCGGGTCGCGTCGGACGTGATCGGTGCCACCGGCAAGGAGGTCCTGACCGACGGCGGGTTCTCCGGACAGGTAGCCGTGTTCTCCGCGGCGCAGATCGAGTCGATGGTGCACTCCGGTCGGGAACGGCTGTTCCTCGTCGCACGGGACGGACGCGCCGCGGACCCGGTGCGCCAGGCCACGACCGCGCTCGGGTGCCGCGTCCTGCACCGGTGGGGCCCCGCGTTGGGCCAGGGACCGTCGCAGTGGGACGCACTCCAGTCCTTCGCGCTCGAGCGCTGCTCCTGACCCCGGGCCGTCCGGCTACGGTGCAGGCATGACCTCCCCGACCGCACCGCACCACGACGCCGTCCTGCTGGCCGGCGGCCGAGCGACGCGCATGGGTGGGATCGACAAGACCGCCCTCGTCGCCGACGGCGTCGCACTGTCCGACCACGCCGTCGCCGCGGCCGCCGGCGCTCGTCGGACCGTGCTCGTCGGGCTGCGGGCGGGACGGGGTGCACCCGCCGGGGTCGTGCACACGCGCGAGGACCCGCCCCTCGGCGGGCCGGTCGCCGCGATCGCCGCCGGACTCGCCGCCGTGGCCGACCCCGCGCCGTGGACGCTCGTGCTCGCGTGCGACCTCGTGCGTCCGGAGCCGGCGGCCGCGCTGCTGCTCGACGCCGCCGGCACGGCACCCGACGACACGGACGGCGTCGTCGCGGTCGACGAGGACGGGCGTCGCCAGCACCTGCTCGCGCTGTACCGCTCGGACGCGCTGCGCGCCGCGGTCCGGGCGCTCGGCGACCCGACCGGCGCGGCGGTGCGACGGCTGACCGACGGCCTCCGGCTCGTCGAGGTCCCGCTGCCCGCCGCACTCTGTGCGGACGTGGACGAACCGGAGGACGCCACGCGGGCCACGGCGGACGCCCGGCTGCTTGACTGACCGCATGACCACTGACGACGTCCTCGCCGCCTGGACCGCCGAGCTCGCCGAGGCGCTCGGCCTCCCCGAGGGCTCTGCGCTCGACCGCGACGTCGTGCTCGACCTCGCCCGTGACGCCGCGCACGGCGTGGCCCGTCCGGCTGCCCCGCTGACCACCTTCCTGGTCGGGTACGCCGCGGGGCTCCGCGGCGGGTCGGAGGCGGACCTGGCCGACGCCGCAGCGACCGCGACACGGCTCGCGCTCGCGCACGGGGACACCCCGGACACGACCGACGGCCCGGACGGACCCGAGCAGACGGGCCGGACCGACGGCACCACCGGGTCCGACGCCCGGTGACGCTGGTCCTGCCGTCCTGGTCCGACGCCCGGCACGAGGCACACCGGCAGGGCGTCCGCCTCGCCGCCGACACCGCCGCCGACCCGGGAGCCGGATCCGTCCGGCTCGACCTGGCGTCGGCGCTCGGCCGGACGCTCGCCGGCGACCTCGCCGCCCGCGGCGACGTCCCCGGGCACGACGGCGCAGCCATGGACGGGTGGGCCGTCGCGGGACCGGGGCCGTGGGTGCTCGGCGCGCCGATCGTCGCCGGAGCGGTCCCGTCCGACGCGCCGCTGACGACCGGGCACGCCCGACCGATCACGACCGGGGCACCCGTCCCGCCCGGCACGGCGGCCGTGGTGCGGTCCGAGGACGCCACCGTCGACGACGACGGCCGGTTGGTCCGCCACACGCCGTCCACCCGACGACACGTCCGGCCGGCGGGCGAGGAGGTCACCCGGGACCAGGTGCTGTTCACCGGCGGCACGGTGCTCACGCCTCCGCGTGCAGCGTTGGCAGCCGCCTCGGGGGTCGACGACGTGCGCGTCGCGCCGGTCCCGACCGCCCGGGTCGCGGTGCTCGGCGACGAGGTCGTCGGTGCCGGGGTCCCACGACCCGGACAGGTCCGCGACGTCTTCTCGCACACCCTTCCCGCGGTGCTCGGGACCTTCGGTGCCGACCCCGTCGCCGCGGACCGCGTGCCGGACGACGCCGACACCACCGCCCGCGTGCTCGACGCCGCCCGCGAGCGCCTCGTCGTGAGCACGGGCGGCACGGCCGGTTCGTCGACCGACCACGTCCGCGGTGCGCTCGCCCGGATCGGGGCCGAGCTGCTCGTCGACCGGGTCGACGTGCGTCCGGGTCGACCGATGCTGCTGGCCCGCCGGGGCCCGACGGTGTTCCTGTGCCTGCCAGGCAACCCGATGGCCGCGATGGTCGGCCTCGTGCTGCTCGGTGGACCGCTCGTCGCCGGACTGCTCGGACGGCCGCTCGAGCCGGTGGGACGGGTGCGGCTCGCGGTCGACGTGCCCAACGACCGACCGGGCGCGCTGGTGCTCGCGTACCGCGCGACGCCCGAGGGCGCCGTCCCGGCGTCGCACCAGACCTCGGCGATGCTGCGGGGCCTGGCCGACGCGGACGGACTGCTGGTCGTCCCGGCCGGGGGCGGCGTGGCGGGCGAGGACGTGCCTCCCGTCCGGCTGCCGTGGTGCTGACGGGCGCACCGGACGGTCCGACGGCAGGCCTGAGGACCGCCACAGGACGGCGTGCGGGAACCGCACCGCCCTGGCGGGTGCCGGGCACGGGTGGTAGACCCGGAGCATGAGCCGGATCACGGCGCGGAAGCGCGTCACCCGCATCACCGTCGCGACGTCCCGGTCGGTGCGCGACGACCTGCTGGCCGTCGAGGAGCCGCTCGAGATCCGCGTCGGCGGGAACTCGCTCGCGATCACCATGCGGACGCCCGGCAACGACGTCGACCTCGCCGCGGGGTTCCTGGTGTCCGAGGGCGTGATCGCCCGGGGTGACGACTTCGCCGCCGCCCGGTACTGCGCCGGCGCGACTGACGAGGGGCTCAACACCTACAACGTGCTCGACGTGACGCTCGCACTCGGCGTCCCCGCGCCGGACCCGAGCCTGGAGCGCGCGTTCTACACGACGAGCTCGTGCGGCCTGTGCGGCAAGGCCAGCATCGACGCCGTGCGGACGACCTCGCAGCACAGCGTCCTGCACGACGACCTCGTGCTCGACCCGGCGCTCCTCGCGACGTTCCCCTACCGGCTGCGCGAGGCCCAGGACGTGTTCGAGAAGACCGGCGGCCTGCACGCCGCAGCGCTGTTCGACGGCGCCAGCGGGCGGATGCTCGTGCTCCGCGAGGACGTCGGTCGGCACAACGCCGTCGACAAGGTCGTCGGGTGGGCCGTGAAGGAAGGACGGCTGCCCCTGCGCGGCACGGTCCTCATGGTCTCCGGCCGGGCGAGCTTCGAGCTGACGCAGAAGGCCTCGATGGCCGGGATCCCGGTGCTCGCCGCCGTGTCCGCGCCGTCGTCGCTCGCGGTCGACCTGGCGAAGGAGGTCGGCATCACGATCGTCGGCTTCCTGCGCGGCCAGAGCATGGTCGTCTACAGCCGCCCCGAACGCATCACCGAACCAGCACCAGCCCCTCGAGAGACCGTGAGCGCACCGTGACCGAACAGCCCCCGAAGGACGACGTGACCGACGCCGAGATGACGGTCGGCGAACCGAAGGAGTGGGCCGCAGGCGTCCCCGGCGTCCTGCACTCGATGGCCCCGGCGATCGAGCAGCTGGGCGTGGCCCGCACCGCCAAGCTCATGCTGAACCTGAACCAGAAGGGCGGGTTCGACTGCATGAGCTGCGCCTGGCCGGACCCGGACAAGCGGAAGACCGCAGAGTTCTGCGAGAACGGCGCCAAGGCGGTCGTGTGGGAGGCCACCCCGCTGCTCGTGCCGCGCACGTTCTGGTCAGAGCACTCGGTCCACGACCTCGCCGACAAGACCGAGTACTGGCTCGGACAGCAGGGCCGCATCACCGAACCCGTGTGGAAGCCCGCGGGGAAGGACCACTACGAGCCGGTCAGCTGGGAGCGGGCGTTCGGGATCATCGCGGACAAGCTGAACGGGCTCGACTCTCCCGACCAGGCGTCGTTCTACACCTCCGGGCGCACCTCGAACGAGGCGGCCTTCGTCTACCAGCTCTTCGTCCGTGCCTTCGGCACGAACAACCTGCCCGACTGCTCGAACATGTGCCACGAGTCGACGAGCCTCGCGATGGCGGAGGTCGTCGGCATCGGCAAGTCGACCATCGCCTACGACGACTTCGAGGAGACCGAGCTCATCATCGTGATGGGCCAGAACCCCGGCACGAACCACCCCCGGATGCTCACCGCGCTCGAGGACGCCAAGGAGAACGGCGCCGAGATCGTCGCCGTCAACCCGCTCCCCGAGTCGAGCCTGAAGCGCTACAAGAACCCGCAGAAGGTCCGGGGCATCGTCGGCCGCGGGACCGAGATCGCCGACCAGTTCGTGCAGATCCGGCTCGGCGGCGACATGGCCCTGCTGCAGGCGCTCGCGAAGCGCGTCGTGCAGGCCGAGCTCGCCGCCCCCGGCACGGTCGTCGACCACGCCTTCATCGCCGAGCACACCAGCGGGTACGAGGCGTTCGTCGAGCACGTCCTGCGGGTCGACGACGACGAGGTCCTCCGCGCCACCGGCCTGACCACCGAGGAGATCGACGAGCTCGCCGAGCGCTACATGCGCTCCGAGCGGACGATCATCACCTGGGCGATGGGCATCACGCAGCACACCAAGGCCGTCGACACGATCAAGGAGATCATCAACCTCCTGCTCCTCCGCGGGAACATCGGCCGACCCGGCGCCGGCGCCTCGCCGATCCGCGGGCACAGCAACGTGCAGGGCGACCGGACGATGGGCATCTGGGAGCAGATGCCGGACAGCTTCCTCGACGCCCTGGCGGAGGAGTTCCACTTCGAGCCGCCCCGCGAGCACGGGGTCGACGCCCTGAAGGGCATCACGGCGATGCAGCGCGGCGAGATCAAGTTCTGGATGGGGATGGGCGGCAACCTCGTCGCCGCGATCTCCGACAGCCAGCTCGCCGAGGCGGCGTTCCGCGGCACCGAGATGACGGTGCAGGTGTCGACGAAGCTGAACCGGTCGCACGCCGTCGTGGGCGAAGAAGCCCTGATCCTGCCGACGATGGGCCGCACCGAGATCGACGTGCAGGCCGCGGGCCCGCAGTTCGTCTCGGTCGAGGACACCGTGTGCTCCGTGCACGGCAGCCACGGGCAGGTCCCGCCGGTCGCCCCCGGGCTGCTGTCCGAGGTCGCGATCGTCTGCGAGCTCGCGAAGGCCACCCTCGGTGACCGCGTGGCCGTCGACTGGCAGGGCATGCGGGACGACTACGACGTGATCCGCGACCACATCAGCCACGTCGTCCCCGGCTTCGACGACTACTCCCGCCGCGCCGCGAGCAAGGAGGGCTTCGTCCTGCCGAACGGTCCCCGCGACTCCCGGACCTTCGCCACGAAGACCGGCAAGGCGATGATCACCGTGAACGAGCTCGAGCACGTGGAGCGCCCCGAGGGCACCCTGCTGCTGCAGACGCTGCGGTCGCACGACCAGTACAACACGACGATCTACAGCCTGAACGACCGGTACCGCGGCATCAAGAAGGGCCGCCACGTCGTCTTCGTGAACCCGGACGACCTGGTCGAGCTCGGGCTGCAGGACGGCGACCGGGTGGACGTCGCGACGGTGTGGGACGACGACGTCGAGCGCGTGCTGCGCGACTACCGGGTCGTCGCGTACCCGAGTGCTCGCGGGTGTGCGGCGGCGTACTTCCCCGAGGCGAACGTGCTCGTGCCGCTCGACAGCGCGGCGAAGGGCAGCAACACGCCGGTGTCGAAGGCGGTGCCGGTGCGGTTGACACGGGTGGCGGTGCCCGCGGGCGTGTGAGGCACGCGGGCGGCGGCGCGTGACACGCGTCCTGCGACGAGACCGCTGTCGTTCGACAGCCGCGACGTCGCGGAACGCGCACCGCTGACGGACGGGAGGCACGGTGCCAGCCGGCACCGTGCCTCCCGTCCGCCGCGGTGCCGGGTCAGGGCTCCGGGTGCTCGCCCTGCCAGATCGTGTCGACGGCCTCGAACTCGCGCGGGTAGCACTGGGTGTCGTAGACCTCGATGCTCTCCGACGCGATGCCGTACCGGTACCAGGGCCCGTCGCCGCCCGGTGTCGAGCTCCACAGGCCGTCCGCGGCGTACGTGAGCGGGACGACGGCCATCGGGTGGCCGGCCTGGGCCATGCACGCCTGCAGCCGGTTGAACGCCGTCGTGTACTCCTGCAACGTGACGACCCCGTCGTCGGTCTCGGCGTCCTGCTGCGGGGACGGCTCGGCGATCGTCGCCCGCTGCACCCACGACACCCAGACGGCGTACCGCGCCGACCCGGAGCTCGACAGCGTCACCGACGGGTTCCCGGCGTCGTCCGCCGGGGTCATGCTCCACGGCGTGCGGATGACGTCCTCGGTCGAGGGCAGGCACGGGTCGCCGACGTCCACGCGCGTCCCGTCGACCGCCACCCGGAGGTCCGCCCGGTCCAGGCACGTCCACGACACCGTGATCGCGTCGGCACCGCGCGGTCGGTCGTCCAACGTGATGGTCCGGTCGCCGTGCGTGACGAGGAAGGTCGGGGTCCCGAGCACCGTCGCGTGATTGCTCTCCTCCACCTGGTACCGCGCGGACGTCGCCAGCTGGGTCTCGACGGCGGCGTCCGGGTCGGCTCCGGGCAGCGCGGCCGCGGTCAGCCCGCCGGTTAGCCCACCGCCGACCACGAAGGCTGCGAGCACAGCGAGCACCGCGCCCCGGGTCGGACGGCGACGAGGGACGGGAGCGGTGCCGGGGGTGCCGGACCGGTCGACCTCCGCGACGAGCGCGTCGCGCATGGCGGTCAGGCGGGGGGAGAAGTCGTCGTTCACAGTGCGCCTCCGAGGGGTTCCGCTGTGGCTGTGTACCGCTTGTGGAGCCGGGCCTTCGCCCGGTGGAGTCGGGACTTGACGGTCCCGGGGGCGACGCCGAGCACCGCCGACGCCTCGCGCTCGCTGAGTCCCTCGAGCACGCAGAGGGTCAGGACGCGCTGGTCGTCGAGCGACAGCCGCCCCATGGCCGCGACCGCACCGCCGTCGCCGAACTGCTCCGCTGGGTCGGGCGCCGGCTCGGGCGCCGGGAACCGGCCGAGGAACGCCCGGTGCCGGTGCGCCGACCGGGTGACGTTGTGCGCGGTGTTCGTCGCCGTGACGAGGAGCCACGGCAGGAGCGAGTCGTCGACGAAGCGGACGTGGTCACGGCGCCGCCAGGCCTCGAGGAAGGTCATCGCGACGACGTCGTCCGCGTCGGCCGGTGCTGCTGCCGGGACGAGGCCGACGGCATGTCGCCGGAGCCTCGCGGCGTGCCGGTCGAAGACCCTGCCGAAGGCCTGCCCGTCCCCCGCGAGGCTCAGGGCCCAGTCGGCCCGGTCCCCCGTGATCTGGTTCATGTCAGGTGGTGTCCGCACCGACGCGATCGGTTCCCGGTTCGGCGTGTCGCGCGCGGGCGCGGCGTGTTCAGCGCTGGTCGGCGGCCTCGCGCGGCTCCGTGATCCGCTCCCCGGTCTGCGGGTCCCAGCCGATGGTCCTCGGTTCCTGCGCACGCGGGCGTCGCTCCCAGCGAGGGAACCACGGGCGTGCCGACGGCAGGTAGAGCAGCACGGCCGCGGCGACGACGGCGACCGGCTCGAGCGTGGGCCGGTCCGCGCTCCCGACGGCCACGGCGATCACGACGTCCACCAGGGCGAAGGCACCCAGCACCCCGAGCCACACCCGCGCGGTGCCGGAACCGCGCCACACGAGCAGGGTCGCCCAGGCGAGCAGCGCGCAGATCCCGAGGCCGAGCACCCCACCGATCGCGGCGATGAGCGGACCACCGGACTCGTCCTGCGCCAGCTGCACCGATGCCACCGAGAGCGTGGCGATCCGTACCAGCAGCACGACCGCCCAGATCGCCACGGCAGCGGTGACCACCGTCGGTCGTCGCAGCGGTCGGTCGCTGTCCTGCGCGCGCTCGTCCGTCGTCACGGTGCCCCCTCCGGTCGCTCACGGACTCGTCGCCCGCGTACCGCGACGGTAGCGGAGTCGAGACGCCGACGGCAGCCCTAGGGGACGACCCGCTCCGTGTCAGCGCGGCGGCGGAGGCCCTCAGGACCGCGGGGTACCGAGGTCGACCAGGTTCGGCCCGACCGTCGACGACGCCAGGTCGACCCGGGCGAGGGGTGTGCCTCCGCCCGGTCCGAGGACACCGATGCGGATCGCCGTCACCGAGTACGCGCCCGTCCTCGCGTACCGACCGTCACGGGAACCGGGGAGGTCGCGCTGCACGTTGACCTGCACCGACAGCAGCGCGGGGAGCGCCCGGAGCACCGGTGTGACCGCGGCCACGAGCGGCCCCGTCGCCGCTGCCAGGGTGCTGCCCGCGGTGGTGACCTGGGCCAGGAGTCCCCTCGCCACACCCTGGACGACTCCCGGGAGGTCCTCCGTGAGGCCGCTGACGAGCAGGCTGACGAGACCGCCCAGTCCGAGGTCGAGCCCGAGCAGCTTCGACCCGACGGTCACGGTCCCGCTCCCGCCGGCGGCGGTCCCGAGCCCGCTGTCCGTGCGGATGTCCAGTTCGACGACCGGTGTCCCGAGCAGGCCGAGCAGCTGGACGTCGAGCGCGACCTGCAGGCGCAACGCCTCGAGCGTCGAGGTCAGGACCGCCGCGATGCGTTGCGTCCAGGCGTCCAGCATCGCCGTGACCCTGGCCGTGAGCTGGTCCACGAGACCGGCGTCGAGGACGATCTCGGTGTTCGGGGGCAGGCCGTTCAACCCCGAGGACCGACCACCGACGAGCCGTGCGAGGTCGACGTGGACGCTGCCGGACGCGAGGTCGACCGTGACGACGCCGTCGGTCAGCGGCTCCCGGGTGATCGGGGCGATCGCGGTCCCGAGGTCGGCTCCCTGCAGGGTCACGCTGCCGCGCACGGTCCCGACGCGGAGCGTGCCGCCGAGCAACTCCGCGCCGATCTCGGCCCTGACGGCGTTCGCGAGCAGCCCGCCCGGACCGGCGAGCTGGGCCACCGCGCCGTCGAGCGTCCGCACCGTGCTGTCCACCGAGCTCGTGAGCGACGAGACGAGCGGACTGTCGATCCGCAGGTCGAGCCCGGCGATCCCGTAGTCGCGCGTCACCCGCCGCGACCCGTCGGCAGCGGCAGCCGCAACGGGAGCCGTCGTGGTCCCCGTCGCCGCGAGCAACGCAGGTCGGACGGTGGGCGCGTCAGCACCTGCACCGGCCGCGGTGGGACCCGCGGTCCCCCACACCTCGTCCTCGAGCAGGTCGCAGCCGTCGAGCTGCGCCGAGGATCCCACGGCCCCGACCTCGAGCCCGACGTCCGAGACGTTCCGCAGGTCGACGACCCCTGCCAGGGCCTGCCCGAGGTCGAGCGTCGCCGGCTCGGGCAGCGCCTCGGTCGGCGTGGTGTCGGTGACGAGCACGCCCCCGGAGTCACTGACCAGGCCGGAAGCGGCGACCGACCTGCCCGTGGCGACGGACGTCGCGACCTGGTTGACCGCTCCGGCCGATCCTCCGGGCAGTCCGGTGCCGAGGCCGGTCAGGTCGAGTCCGGCGACACTGCCCAGGACGCCGACGTCGAGGGGGTTGCCGTACGCGGCGGTGGTCTCCGTGCGGATGATCTCGGGCGCGGTCGCCGGGCTGACCGAGACGCCCTGCGTGCCGGTCTTCGTCACGTCGAGCCCGCGCAGGTCCGCGACCGCCCCGAGGTCCTGCCCCGCCACGCTCCCGGCGAGGAACCGGCTCGAGGAGTTCGCCGTGTAGCCGACGTCCTCGCCGCACGAGAACGACGAGGTCCCCAGAGCACCGTCACCGTGCACCCACTCCGAGTCCTGCCACGTCGCGGTCGACGGGGCGGGTCCGGGGACCGTCACCGCTGCGGTCGCCCCGACCACCGCCACGATCCCGACCAGCACGGCGCCACGACCACGGCGCAGCATGCCGAGCACCGCCGGGCGGTGACGGGCACGGTGGCGCGGTCGCTGGCGGGGGCTCGTGCGCGGGATCACCGGGCGCACCCGTCGCTCGACGCCGCTGTCCGCCACACCCGGACCACCACCCCGGCGAGCACGAGCGCCGCCGCGACGAACAGCGGCGCCACGAAGGCCGCACCGGTGGAGGCCAGCGAGGTGGACGACGCCGTCGGCGACACCGGTGGCCCCGCGACCGCGTCGTCCGCGCTCGCGGTCACCCCGAGCCCCACGGTCGCTCGGAGTCCCATGAGCCCGTCGTCGGCCGAGGCTCCCGCGGTGTCGGCGACGGCGAGCTCGACGAGCAGCCAGGTCGCACCGTCGCCGTCGGGATCGGAGACCGGCACACGGAGGGTGTCGGGCTCTCCCGGACCGACCGACAGGACCCGCTGCCCGCCGTCGCAGACCGGCACGGCATCGAGTCCTCGCCAGGGCCGCTCGCACGCCGACACGGCGACCCGGAGGCCGTCCGGGTGCTCGGCGAGCGCTCCGTCCCGACGGAGTTGCACCTCCGTCGCGATCAGCCCTGGTCGGTCGACACTGGTGCGCACCTGCCAGTGGACCGGTCGACCGGGCTGCAGCTCGGGTGCGCGCAGCGGGTACGGCGATGCCTCGAGCACGAGACCGCCCGGTACTCCGGTCTCGGGAACGACGTGCCACCCCGCTGCGACGGCCGCACCGCCGCTGGCGAGCCCGAGGACGGCGCAGATGACCGCTCCGGCCGCGGTGACTCCCGCACGAGCGCCCGCCGTACGACTCATGCTCGCGCTCCGGTGTCGTCGTCCCGAGCGGTCCGTCGTGCTGGCCAGAACGACCACACGACGAGCAGGCCGACCGTCGCCACCGCCAGCCCGCGGGCAACGGGGGTCGAGGACCACTGCAGCACGTGCCCGAGCCCGGGGGCGCTGGCGACGGTGAGCCGGGCCTCGCGGACGACCGAGGGATCACGGTCGATCGTGTCGTTCGCGTCGCCCCGCATCGTCAGCGACCTCGCCTCCGGGTCACCCGGCACCCGATCGACGGCGACCACGCGGTGGGTCACCGGCAGCTCGGATCCCGGTCGCGGGACCGTGACGACCTGCCCCGGTCGCACGTCAGCCGCTGCGATCCGCTCGGACACGACGACCGCCCCGGCGGGGATCGTCGGGCTCATCGACCCGGTGGTCACGACCACGAGCGACAGCCCCGTCGTCGTGGCGACGACCCACCACGCGACGCAGAGGACACCGACGACCCCCGCCACGGCGACGACGACGGCTCGCAGGCGGTGCAGCACGCCGCGACGGCGTGCAGCGGCGGTCGAGACCACTGCCGCGCTGTCCTGCACCGGAACGACCCCGGTCACCTCGAGGTGGCTGCGAACACCCATGCCGGCGCCGCGGTCCGTCCCTGCAGTGCGTCGAGCGCGACCCCGGCGGGCAGCGACGGCGTGGTCGGGAGCGACACCTCGAAGCAGTACGCCTGCTCCGAACCGGCGTCCGCCGCGAGCGCCTGGCTCGCGGCGGCTCCGGTCGACGCAAGGGGCCCGTCGGCGATGACGGTGCCGGTGGTGAAGGCCGTCGCACCGCACGGGACGCCGTCGGCCGTCGTCGCGACGCGGACCTGCAGGGCTTGCCAGAGCAGCTCGCCGGGGTCGGAGGTCGTCACCCCGGTCGCGGTCTCCGCCGCCGCCATCCGCACGTCGCCCGCGATCGAGCCCGCCACCGTCCGGAGTCGGACACCGGCGTACGTCGCGTCGCCCGGCGAGAGCGCGATGCCGTCGAGGCCGAAGGTCATCTCCTGGCCGGGGTTCTCCTCGGCCTGCGTCCACCCGGAGTCGAGCGCCGCGGTGACGTTCTGCTCCACCTCGAAGGTGGAGGTCCCGATCCCCGGCCCTCCGGTCCCGTTCCCGCCGAACACCCACTCGGTGTCCGTCCACGACGCGAGCGTGTACCCGACCCCGCCGACGACGAGGGCGCCGCCGGCGACGAGCGCCGCGGCCCTGGTGCGCCGCGAAGCGGGCGCGCTGGACTGTCCTGACATCGTTGCTCCTGATCCGTGCACGCGGACGCCGGTGGTGGGCCGGTCCGACACGGCGGGAGCTGGTGAGGTCCCCCGTCGGCGGCTGTCCGCTCTTCTGGGGACATGCTGCCGGACCTCCGGCCGGAAGACAAGCCAACCGCGAGGATTGCTCCGGAGACTACGGACGGGAGGCGCGGTGCCCGCAGGCACCCCGCCACCCCTCCGTCACGGGGTCGCTCCGCAGCGGACGA
>NZ_JAMAXX010000012.1:0-62938 GCF_023712625.1 Curtobacterium sp. ODYSSEY 48 V2 | reverse complement strand
TACTCACGTGTTACTCACCCGTTCGCCACTAATCACAGGAGCAAGCTCCTGATCATCGTTCGACTTGCATGTGTTAAGCACGCCGCCAGCGTTCGTCCTGAGCCAGGATCAAACTCTCCGTAAAAAAATTACCAACCCACCACCGAAGCAGCAGGCCGAGTTGATCTTGACTGTAAAGACTGTCTACTGACAATCAATTCAATCCAAAAGGAATTGTCTCCGACGACCACAACCAAAGCTGCAATCGCACGGGGTCAAAATAATTGGCATTGACAATGTGCACGCTGTTGAGTTCTCAAGGACCAGACGCACCCCCCACTCGACTCCACGAAGGAGTTCCGCCAGAGGGGCATTGTGTTCTCGGTACCACCGGCATCGCGTTGGACCGAGGTCCTGTGGCTCATCCCGAGGGAGAGGGCCGGTGGAGTAGTCATCCTAAGCGTCGAAGCGATCGAGCACAAGGCTTGATCTGAACTTCGGTGGAGGATGGTCCCGCTTGAGGCCGGCAGGCTCTGGGCTTTCGCTCCAGCCGCTCCGCCGCACCTTTGGGGTGACGAGTAAGAACTCTACGCAGCGGTGGGCGGGAGCGCCAACCGCGCCCCACTCCCGGGCGTGTCGCACTGTGCAACTCCTCCGGACGCAGCGGTGCCCGGTCTCCGTCGGGAGACCGGGCACCGGGTGCACCGAGGGTGGATCGATCAGCCCAGCGTGACGCCCGCCAGGGTCTTCTTGCCCCGTCGGAGCACCAGGACTCCGCCGGGCAGCGCGAGGTTCGCGAGCTGCGCGGTCGCGTCGTCGGCGCGGACGTTGTTCACGTACACGCCTCCCTGGTCGACCGCCCGGCGCGCTTCGCCGAGCGACTTCACGAGTCCGGTGTCGACGAGGGCGCGAGCGACGTCGGCCTCGCCCGGCAGCGACACCGTGCCGGGGAGCTCGGCGACCGCGGCACGCAGCGTCGCCTCGTCGAGCGCGGCCAGGTCGCCGTTGCCGAACAGCGCCGCCGAGGCGTCGATCGTCGCCCGGGTCGCCGCCGCTCCGTGCACCAGCGACGTGACCTCGAACGCCAGGGTCCGCTGGGCCTCGCGCCGGAACGGCTCGTCGGCGACCGCCTGCTCGAGTCGACCGATCTCCGCACGATCGAGGAACGTGAACTCGCGCAGCCGGGCGACCACGTCGGCGTCCGCCGTGTTGAGCCAGAACTGGTAGAAGGCGTACGGCGAGGTCATCTCGGCGTCGAGCCAGATCGCGTTGCCCTCGCTCTTGCCGAACTTCGTGCCGTCCGAGTTCGTGATGAGCGGGGTGCCGAGCGCGTGCACGGACACCCCCTCGGTGCGACGGATCAGGTCGGTGCCGGAGGTCAGGTTGCCCCACTGGTCCGAACCGCCGGTCTGCAGCGTGCAGCCGTACTGCCGGTAGAGCTCGCGGTAGTCCAGTCCCTGCAGGATCTGGTAGCTGAACTCGGTGTAGCTGATGCCCGCGTCGGAGTTCAGGCGTGCGGCGACGGCGTCCTTCTTCAGCATGGCGTTCACGCGGAAGTACTTGCCGATGTCGCGCAGGAAGTCGATCGCGGACAGCGGTGCCGTCCAGTCGAGGTTGTTGACGAGCCGCACGCCGTTCTCGCCGTCGGGGCTGAGGAACCGGGACACCTGCGCCTGCAGTCGGCTCACCCACTCGGCGACCGTCTCCGGGGTGTTCAGCGTGCGTTCCGCGGTGGGACGCGGGTCGCCGATCAGGCCGGTCGACCCACCGACGAGCGCCAGCGGCCGGTGCCCGGCGAGCTGCAGCCGGCGCATGGTGAGCAGCTGCAGCAGGTTGCCGCAGTGCAGCGAGGGTGCGGTCGGGTCGAAACCGCAGTAGTACGTGACGGTCCCGCCGTCGAGGGCCTCCTGGAGTGCCGTCTCGTCGGTGGAGACGTGCACCAGACCGCGCCAGCGCAGTTCGTCCCACACCGAAGCGAAGGTGGGGTCGTTCTGCTGGCGTGTCAGGACATCGGGATCGGTTGCGCTGGACACCCGACCATCGTAGCCACCGGGCGACGGCCGGGAGGATCGGCGCGGCCCCGTCAGTCGACCGCGCGCCGGTGCCGTCGGTACGGCGACACCGTCGGGTCACCGGTGCGCCAGGAGCGCCACGGGAAGGACGCGCCGCCGGCGACACCGGCGACGCCGGTGCGCGGTCCGCGCGAGATCCGCCGGACCGGAGCCGTCCCCGCGGGGCCGGCCACCGTCTCGGCGAGCAGCTCCGCGACCACGTCCGCCGGGTCGGCGGAGGCGAGCCGCGCCTCCAGGCCGGGTGCGAGCGCGAGCCGGAACGGTCCCGAGCCGTCGAGGAGCGACGTGCCGTCGTCCTCGCCGAGCACGGCACCGAGCGCCTGCCCGAGGTTGCCCGGACCGCGGGCCAGGGCGACGTCGGCGACCGACGGACCGCGGCGAGCCCGGGCGACCTCGATGCCGTCGACGACCTCGGCGGCGCGCAGGAGCGAGCCGGACGACGTGCCCTCCGGGCCGCTCACCACGTTCACGCAGGTGTGGATGCCGTACGAGCGGTACGCGTAGAGCGTGCCCGGCGGCCCGAAGAGGTGCCGGTTGCGCGGTGTCGGGCCGCGATGGCCGTGCGACCCGGGGTCGGTCGGGCCCCAGTAGGCCTCGACCTCGGTGATGCGCAGTGTCACACCACGCCCGGTGATCGTCGCGCCGAGCAGCGCCGGCGCGCACACCGGAGCCGGCTCGGCCAGGAGCGCGAGGAGCGCGTCGCTCATCGGGTGAAGGGCGCGCCCTCGGCCAGGTCGTGGACGCGACGGGTCAGGGCGGCGAGCTGCTCGGCGACGCGCTCCGGCGCCGTCCCGCCGACACCGGCGCGCGACGCGACGCTGCCCTCGATGGTCAGGACGCCGCGCACCTCGGGCGTGAGGTGCGCGGACACGGCGCGGTACTCGTCGTCGCCGGGCTCGTCGAGCTCGATCCCCCGCTCCTCGCAGTACCGGACCAGCGCCCCCGAGATCTCGTGCGCGTCACGGAAGGGCACGCCCTGCCGGACCAGCCACTCCGCGACGTCGGTCGCGAGCGAGAAGCCCTGCGGCGCGAGCTCGGCCATCCGCTCCGTGTCGAAGGCGAGCGTGGCGACCATGCCCGTGAAGGCCGGCAGCAGCACCTCGAGCTGGGCGACCGAGTCGAAGACCGGCTCCTTGTCCTCCTGCAGGTCGCGGTTGTACGCGAGCGGCAGGCCCTTCAGGGTCGTGAGGAGGCCGGTGAGGTTGCCGACGAGCCGACCCGACTTGCCGCGCGCGAGCTCGGCGATGTCGGGGTTCTTCTTCTGCGGCATGATGCTCGACCCGGTCGAGAAGGCGTCGTGCAGCCGGACGAAACCGAACTCCTTGGTGTTCCAGAGGATGATCTCCTCGGCCAGACGGGACACGTCGATGCCCACCTGTGCGAGGACGAACGCGAACTCGGCGACGACGTCGCGGGCGGCCGTGGCGTCGATCGAGTTGTCGGCGGGGCGGGCGAAGCCGAGTTCGTGCGCGATCGCCGTCGGGTCGAGACCGAGCGAGCTGCCCGCGAGGGCGCCGGCCCCGTACGGGCTGACACTCGCACGGTCGGCCCAGTCGCGGAGCCGCTCGAGGTCGCGGACGAGCGGCCACGCGTGCGCGAGCAGGTGGTGGGCGAGGAGCACCGGCTGGGCGTGCTGCAGGTGCGTGCGGCCGGGCATGATCGCCGCCGGGTGCTCGCTCGCCTGCTGCGAGATCGCGTCGACGAGGTCGATGACGAGGCGCCCGATCCGCCGGCCGTGGTCGAGCATGTGCATACGGCCCAGGGTCGCGATCTGGTCGTTGCGGCTCCGGCCGGCGCGGAGCTTGCCGCCGAGTTCCGGGCCGAGGTCGGCGATGAGCAGGCGCTCGAGGGCACCGTGGACGTCCTCGTCGCCGTCGTCCGGCTGCAGGGAACCGTCGGCGTGGGCGGTCTCGAGGCGGTCGAGGCCGGCGGTCATGCGCTCGAGCTCGTCCTCGGTCAGGTAGCCGGCGGTGTGCAGGGCACGGGCGTGGGCGCGGGACCCGGCGATGTCGTAGGGGGCCAGCTGCCAGTCGAAGTGCGTCGACCGGGACAGCGCGGCGAGTTCGGCGCTGGGGCCGTCGGCGAAGCGGCCACCCCAGAGGGCGCCCGTGTTCGTGGCGTCGGTCTTGCTGGGCTGCGTCGCGTCGGTCATGTCGTCCTGCCTGGGGGTACGGGTCGGTCGTGCTCGGTTCGTGGGGCGGTGCTTCGCGGGGTGGTACTGCGTGGTGCTGGTGGGGGCGGTGCTGCGTGGTGCTGGTGGGGCGTCAGTTCGCGCGGTCGCGCCGCGTGGCCGTCCGCGTCGGTCGGGCCCGGGCGCTCGCGAACGACACGCTCCCGGTGGCCGGTGCCCCGGCCAGCTCGAAGTCGAAGAGGCTCTGCTCCGACCGGCGCCCGGTGACGCTCGCGACCCCGCCGTGCAACCGGAGCCGGACGTCACCGGAGACGTGCCGCTGCGTCTCCTCGATGAAGGCGTCGAGCGCGCGACGGAGTCCGCTCGCCCAGCGACCCTCGTCGACCAGCTCCGCCCACTCGCGGTCCACGCCCTGCTTGCAGCGCAGGACCTCGCGTTCGAGGGTGATCCGTTCGAGGTCCTGGTGCGCGGCCACGAGCGCCGTCGCACCCGGTGTCTCCGCCACACGCCGGGCCTTGCGGCCGTCGAGCAGGTCGACGACCAGGTCGTGCCGACCGACCCCGTGACGGCCGGCGAGGGCGTCGAGCTCGCGCAGCAGCCGGAGGACCGGGAAGCGCTGCCCGTCGAGGGCGACCGGGACGCCGTGCTCGAAGGTCACGGTGACCTCGTCGGGCTCGGTGTCCGGCTGCGCGGAGACGTCCGCCGTCCGCGCCCAGTCCGCAGGGTCGACCGCGGCCCACGGGTCCTCGAGGTCCGGCTCGGTGACGAGACGGCCCCACACGTCGTGCTCGGTACCGCCGGCCGGCACGACGGCCGTCGGCACCGGGAGGACCCGGAGGTCGGGATCGTGCCCGGCGATCGTGGTCGTGAGGGCGACCTCGTCCGGGGCGCTCGTGAGGTGCGCGACGGCGACCGCGCCGAGCTGCCGGGCCGTGCGGACCAGGTGGTCGGCGACGATCGGCAGCCGCAGCGCCGGGACGAGCGGGCGACCCGGGCCGCCGGCGTTCGCCCGGACCGCCGCGACGACGTACCGGTCGGCGTACTCGGTCTTCGCGTCGACCACCACGGCGTCCACCGCACCGGCGGCCCGCATCCGGTCCCGCACGGCGTCGACCTCGCGGGACCGACCGCCGAGGTCGACCACCAGGGCCAGCACCTCGTGGTCGACGGCGAAGTGCTCGACGGCTGCCGCCGGGTCCACCCCGGCGGAGCAGGCGACGACGATGCGATCGGTCACGGGACTCCAGTCGAGCGGGGTCAGGCGGCCGGGCTGCCGGTCGCGTTCGCGGCCAGGAGCCAGGCGAGCAGGGCCTTCTGCGCGTGCAGCCGGTTCTCCGCCTCGTCCCAGATGATGCTGCGCGGCCCGTCGATGACCTCGGCGGTCACCTCGAACCCGCGGTCCGCCGGCAGGCAGTGCAGGAACACGGCGTCATCGGCGGCGTGCCCCATCAGCTCGTCGTCCACCCGGTAGCCCGCGAAGGTGTCGAGTCGGGACTGCTTCTCGTCCTCCTTGCCCATCGACACCCACGTGTCGGTGACCACGACGTCGGCGCCGGCGACCGCCGCCACCGGGTCGGTGACGACCAGGACGGAGCCACCGGTCTCGGCCGCACGACGCTCGGCGTCGGCGACGACCGTGGCGTCCGGGCTGAACGCCGCCGGAGCGGCGACGCGGACGTGCATGCCCGCGGTCGCTCCCGCGAGCAGGTACGACTGCGCCATGTTGCTCGCGCCGTCGCCGATGAACGCCACGGTCTGCCCGGCGAGGGTGCCGCGGTGCTCGCGGATCGTGAGCAGGTCGGCGAGGAGCTGGCACGGGTGGAAGTCGTCCGACAGTGCGTTGACGACCGGGACGCGGGTGCCCGCCGCCATCTCCTCGAGTCCGGACTGGGCGTAGGTGCGCCAGACGATCGCCGACACCATGCGCTCGAGCACGCGGGCGGTGTCCGACGGGGTCTCCTTGCCGCCGAGCTGGCTGTTCGCCGTCGTGATCACGAGCGGGCTGCCGCCGAGGTCGGAGATCCCGACGTGGAAGGACACCCGGGTGCGGGTGGACGACTTGTCGAAGATCACCGCGACGGTCTGCGGCCCGGCGAGGGGCTTCTCGCCCCAGCGGTCACCCTTCATCTGGGCGGCGAGGTCGAGGATCGCGGACTGCTCGGCCTGGGTCAGGTCGTCGTCACGGAGGAAGTGGCGGGTCATGCGGAGGTCTCCTGCTCGGCGGCGACGGCCGCGAGGCTCTGGCCGAGGATCGACACGAACTCGTCGATCTCGGCGTCGGACACGATGAGCGGCGGCGCGATGCGCAGGCTCGACTCGTTCGGGGCGTTGATGATGAGGCCGCGCTCGAGGGCGGCGGCGTTGACGGCGGGGCCGACGGGCGCGGTCAGGCCGACGCCGACGAGCAGGCCCGTGCCCCGGACCTCCTGCACCAGCGGCGAACCGAGGGCCGCGATGCCGGCACGGATGCGCTCGCCCTTGGTGACCGCGCCGGCCACCAGGTCGGCGCGCTCGATCTCCTCGAGCACCGCGTTCGCGACGCGGGTGCCGAGCGGGTTGCCGCCGAAGGTCGAGCCGTGCTGGCCGGCCGAGAACAGCTCGGACGCCCAGCCGAAGGTCACGAGGGCGCCGATCGGGAACCCACCGGCGATGCCCTTCGCGATCGTGACGGCGTCCGGCGTGAACCCGTGGCCCTGGAAGGTGAACCAGTTGCCGGTGCGGCCGACCCCGGTCTGGATCTCGTCGAGGATGAACAGCGCGCCGTGCTCCTCGGTCAGGCGACGCGCGGCCTGCAGGAAGCCCTCGGGCAGGTCGACCACGCCGGCCTCGCCCTTGATCGGCTCGAGGATGAGCGCGGCGACGGTGTCGTCGACGGCCGCCTCGAGCGCCTCGACCGTCGAGTCGATGTGCTCGACGCCGGCGATCATCGGCAGGAAGTCCTCCTGCAGCGCGGGCTTGCCGGTGAGCGCGAGCGCACCCATCGTCCGGCCGTGGAAGCCCTGCTTCAGCGCGAGGATCCGGGTCTTGCGACCGTCCGCACCCTTGTTCAGCCGTGCGAGCTTGAACGCGGCCTCGTTCGCCTCGGCACCGGAGTTGCCGAAGTACACGCGGCCGGCGTCCCCCGCACCGGTGATGCGCTTGAGGCGCTCGGCGAGCTCGAGCTGCGGCGGCGTCGCGAAGTAGTTCGAGACGTGCACGAGCTTCGCCGCCTGGTCGGCGACGGCCTCGAGGAGGGCCGGGTGGGCGTGGCCGAGGGAGTTCACCGCGATGCCGGCCAGGAAGTCGAGGTACTCGTTGCCGTCGACGTCCCACACGCGGCAGCCCTGACCGTGGTCGAGCATGATCTTCGGCGGGGTCAGGGATCGCATGAGCGACGCCCCGAACCGGTCGTTCCAGGTCTGGGTGTGCGTCTCGGTGCTCACTGCTCGTTCCCCTTCTGCGTCGTGGCGGTGTCGGTGACGGTGGTGTCGGTGACGGCGGCGTCGGTCGCCGCGTGTCGGCCCGGGTCCGCTGCGGACTCGGGCACCCGTCGGCCGACTTCGGCGTGGGTGTTCTGGTTCTCGGTGCGACGGCTCGGGTCCGGGATCACCTCGGTGCCCGCACCGCGCAGGGTGAAGACCTCGAGCAGGATCGAGTGCGGGATCCGCCCGTCGATGATCGTCGCGCCGCCGACCCCGCCGACCACGGCGTCGAGGCACGCGGTCATCTTCGGGATCATCCCCGACTCGAGGCTCGGCAGCAGCGCCCGGAGCTCGTCGACCGCGATCAGGTCGATGATCGAGTCGCGGTCCGGCCAGTTGCGGTAGAGGCCGGGGACGTCCGTCAGCATCATGAGCTTGGCGGCACCGAGCGCGATGGCCAGCGCACCGGCCGCGGCATCGGCGTTGACGTTCAGCGCCTGGTCCGGGTGGGCGTCGTCGATCGCGATGCTCGACACGATCGGGATGCGTCCGGCCTCGATCGCCGCGAGGACGCCGGACGGGTCGACGTGCGTGATGTCGCCGACGTGGCCGAGGTCGAAGTACTCGCCGTCGACGACGACGCCCTTCTTCTCACCGGTGAACAGCGAGCCGCCGTCGCCGGAGACGCCGACGGCCAGACCGTCACCGTGCTCGTTGACGAGGTCGACGATCTCGCGGTTGACCTCGCCGGCGAGCACGTCGCGGACGACCGTGATCGCCTCGGTCGTCGTCACGCGGTAGCCACCGCGGAACTCGGACGCGATGCCCTGTTCCTTCAGCGCCGCCGAGATCTGCGGCCCACCGCCGTGCACCACGACCGGGTGGAGTCCCGCGTAGCGCAGGTAGACCATGTCCTCGGCGAACGCCCGCTTGAGGTCGTCGTTCACCATGGCGTTGCCGCCGAACTTCACGACGACGGTCTTGCCCGAGAACCGCTTCAGCCACGGCAGGGACTCGATTAGCGTCGCGGCCTTGACGGCGGCGAGCTCGTGCTCTTCTTCCTTGGTCAGGTCGTCGCTCATCAGCTGGAGTACGCGCTGTTCTCGTGGACGTAGTCGTGCGTCAGGTCGTTCGTCAGGATCGTCGCCGCGTGCACGCCGACCCCGAGCTCGATCAGGACGTGGGTGTCGCGCGGCGTCAGGTCGACCTCGTCGATCGGCCGGTCCGGGGCGCCGGCGTGGCAGACGCGGACGCCGTTCATGCTGACGTCGACCGCGTACGGGTCGAACTCGGCGTCGGTGGTCCCGATCGCCGCCAGCACGCGGCCCCAGTTCGGGTCGTTGCCGAAGACCGCGGCCTTGAACAGGTTGTTCCGGGCGACACTGCGCCCCACCGTGACGGCCTCGTCCTCGGACACCGCGCCGGTGACCTCGATCGTGATGTCGTGGCTCGCGCCCTCGGCGTCCTGCTGGAGCTGCCGGGCGAGGTCCGCGCACACCGCGGTCAGTGCCTCCTGGAAGTCGCCGACCTCGGGGGTCACCCCGCTCGCACCGGAGGACAGCAGCACGACGGTGTCGTTGGTCGACATGCAGCCGTCCGAGTCGACGCGGTCGAAGGTCACGCGGGTCGCCGCGCGGAGCGCCTGGTCGAGCTGCTCCGCGGTCTGCACGGCGTCGGTCGTGATGACGACGAGCATCGTCGCGAGCCCGGGGGCCAGCATGCCGGCGCCCTTGGCCATGCCGCCGACCGTCCAGCCGTCCTCGGTCACGACGGACTGCTTCGGCGTCGTGTCCGTGGTCATGATCGCGACCGCAGCGTCGGGGCCGCCGTCGGCCGCCAGCGCGGCGCTGGCCAGGTCGACACCGCGCAGCACGCCGTCACGGAACGTCTGGTCACCGCGGCCGATCAGGCCCGTCGAGCAGACGACGACGTCGCCGGCGCCGATGCCGAGGGCGGCACCCACCGCCTCCGCCGTCATGTGCGTGGTCTGGAAGCCGAAGGGTCCGGTGAAGCAGTTCGCGCCGCCGGAGTTGAGCACCACGGCCCGGGCGACACCGTCGCCGACGACCTGGCGCGACCAGATCACCGGGTGCGCCTGGGCGCGGTTGCTGGTGAACACGGCGGCCGCGGTCGCGTCGGGGCCGTCGTTCACCACGAGGGCGACGTCGGGCTTCCCGCTCGTCTTGAGTCCGGCGGTGACGCCGGCCGCGCGGAAGCCCGCAGCGGCGGTCACGCCCTGGAGGCCCGTGTCGGGCTGGTCCGTCGAGGTCTCGTCGGTCACGGTGCGACTCCGTCCACGCTGAGGCCGAGGGTCTCGGGGAAGCCCAGGGCGATGTTGGCCGACTGCACGGCCGCGCCGGCGGTGCCCTTGGCCAGGTTGTCGAGGGCGCTCACGGCGACCACCCGGCCCGCGGCCTCGTCCACGGCGATGCCGACGAGCGCGGTGTTCGCGCCGACGGTGTCCGCGGTGCGGGGGAACTCGCCCTCCGGGAGCAGGTGCACGAAGGGCTCGTCGGCGTAGGCCTGTTCCCAGGCGATCCGGACGTCGCGCGCGCTGACTCCGGGCGAGAGCCTGGCGGTCGTGGTCGCGAGGATGCCGCGCGACATCGGCACGAGCACGGGCGTGAACGAGATCCGGACGTCACCGGCCCCCGCTGTCACGAGGTTCTGCTGGATCTCCGGGATGTGCCGGTGGGTGCCGCCGACCGCGTAGGCGCTCGCGGAGCCCATGATCTCCGAGGCGAGGTAGGCCGTCGCGAGCTTCTTGCCGGCACCGCTCGGCCCGACGCTCAGCACCGCGACGAGGTCGTCCGTCTCGACGAGCCCGGCCTGGACACCGGGCTGGATGCCGAGCGTCACCGCCGTCACGTTGCAGCCCGGCACGGCGATCCGCTTCGTCGTCGCGAGCTCGGTGCGCTGCCGCCCGAGGCCCTCGATGTCGTCGACGTCCCGCCACTCCTCCGCCGTCCCGGGCGCCGGCGCGGCGTGCAGCAGCTCCGGCAGGCCGTAGGTCCACGCGCCGTGGTGCTCGCCGCCGTAGAACGCCTCCCACGCAGCCGGGTCCGTGAGCCGGTGGTCCGCGCCGCAGTCGACGACGAGGGTGTCGTCGTCGAGCTCGGCGGTGATCGCCCCGGACTGCCCGTGCGGCAGCGCGAGGAACACCACGTCGTGTCCGCGCAGGGTCGCCGCCGTCGTCTCGACCAGCGTCAGGTGTGCCAGCGACCGCAGGTGCGGCTGCGTCGCGATGAGCGGCTGCCCCGCGTTCGAGAAGGCCGTCACCGTCCTGACGTCGAACTCTGGGTGGGCGGCGAGCACGCGCAGGAGCTCTCCGCCCGCGTAGCCGGAGGCTCCCGCCACGGCGACGGATACGGACATGGGTTCCACCTTTGGTCGGACTGGTCGTCGAGAGAGTCGGAGGCGGCGGCCCCGGGCGGTGCTGATCCGGTGGATCAGTCGCGCAGGGTCGCCCCGAATCGCTCGCCGGCACGTCGGACGGCGCCGTCACGGGCCTCGGAGGCCTCGGCAGCGGTCAGCGTGCGGTCCGTGGCGCGGAAGCGCAGCGCGAACGTCAGGGACTTCTGTCCCTCGTCCACGCCCGTGCCCCGGTAGTCGTCCACGAGCCGAGCATACTCCAGCAGCTCTCCGGCGCCAGAGCGGACGACGTCCAGCACGTCACCCGCCGGGACGTCGACCGCGACCACGAGGGAGAGGTCCTGCGTCGCCGCCGGGTAGGACACGATCGGCGCCACCGACACGAGCTCCGGTGCCGCGGCGACCAGGGCGTCGAGGTCGAGCTCGACGACGGCGACGACGCGCGGCAGCACCGCGGCCTCGGTGAGGACGGGCAGCAGCTCACCGGCGACACCGACGACGGTGTCACCGACGAGCAGCGCGGCCGCACGCCCCGGGTGCAGGGACGGGTGGCTCGTCTGTGCGACCCGGAGCTCCACACCGACCGCCCAGGCGACGGCCCGGGCGACGTCGAGCGCGTCCGCGATGCCGTAGGGCTCCGGCTGCACGCCGGGCTGCTTCACGACGCGGTTGCCGGTCAGCAACGCCGAGACGTGGAACGGCTGCGGCGGGAGCGACGCGTCGAGCACACCGAGGGTGTCGGGGTCGGGCCGCTCGGCGCCGGCGGGCACGGCGTCGGTGCCGAGCTGCACGTCCGTCGTCGGCAGGAACACGCGCGAGGTCTCGTACAGGGCGACGTCGACGAGGCCGCGGGACACGTTGCGGCGGGCGGCGTCGACGAGCGCGGGGAGCCCGCTGCGACGGAGCAGCGACTGCTCGCTGTCCAGCGCGTTCGCGAGCACGACGCTCGGACCACCGTCGCCGTCGATGCCCGGGTAGGCGTCCTGCGTGGTCTGCGAGACGAACGGAGCGGTGACGACCTCGACGAGGCCGTCCGCTGCGAGGGCGGCGGACACGCGCCGACGGGCCTGCTGGTGCCGGGTCAGACCGCGTCCGGGCGGGGCGATCGGCAGCACGCTCGGGATGCGGTCGTAGCCGACGATGCGGGCCACTTCCTCGACCAGGGTGGTGTCGTCGGTCAGGTCCGGTCGCCAGGACGGCGGCGTGACGACGAGCACCTCGCCGTCGACGTCCACCGTCGCACCGATGGCGCGCAGCGTGTCGATGACCTCGGCGTCGGTGTACTCGACACCGACGAGGTCGGCCGGCCGCGACGCCCGCATCGTGATCGTCGGGCGGGGCTCGGCGTCGACGAGCGTGGAGCCGAGGGTGTCCGCCGTGCCGCCCGCGAGCTCGACGAGGAGCTCGACGGCACGGTTCGCAGCGGCCTCGGCCACGAGCGGGTCGACCCCGCGTTCGAAGCGCTTCGAGGCCTCGCTCGGCAGCTTGTGCCGGCGGGCCGTCCGGGCGATCGAGACCTGGTCGAAGCCGGCGGCCTCGATCAGCACGTCGGTCGTCGTGTCCGAGATCTCGGTGCGTGCACCGCCCATCACGCCGGCGAGACCGACGGGGCCGTCGTCGTCGGTGATGACGAGGTCCTCGGCGTCGAGCGTGCGGGTCGTGTCGTCGAGGGTGACGAGGGTCTCCCCCACCGCCGCGCGACGCACGCCGAGGCCACCGCGGACCTTCGCCAGGTCGTAGCCGTGCAGGGGCTGGCCGAGCTCGAACATGACGTAGTTCGTGATGTCGACGGGCAGCGAGATCGAGCGGACGCCGGCCAGCGCCAGGCGGGAGACCATCCACGCCGGGGTCGCCCGGGTCGGGTCGATGCCACGGACGACGCGGGTGACGAAGGTGTGCGCGCCGACACGGCCGCGGACCGGGGCCTGGTCGTCGATCGTGACGCGGAACCCCTCGCCCGAGCGGGGCGTCACACGCGCCGCCGGGTCGCGGAAGCCGGCACCGGTGGCGTGCGCGTACTCGCGGGCGACGCCGCGCATGCTCATCACGTACCCGCGGTCCGGCGTCACGTTGATCTCGACCGCGGCGTCGTCGAGGCCGAGCAGCGCGATCGCGTCGGCCCCGACCTCGGGGTCCATGCCGAGGTCGGCGAAGCGCAGGATGCCGTCGTGCTCGTCGCCGAGGCCGAGCTCACGGGCCGAGGCGATCATGCCGTCGGACACGTGGCCGTACGTCTTGCGCGCGGCGATCGGGAACGGCCCGGGCAGCACGGCGCCGGGCAGCGTCACGACGACGAGGTCGCCCACGTCGAAGTTGTGCGCACCGCAGACGATGCCGCGGGGCTCGGACTCGCCCACGTCGACCTGGCACCAGTTGATCGTCTTGCCGTTCTTCTGCGGCTCGGGCTCGCGCTCGAGCACGCGGCCGACGACGATCGGGCCGGTGAGGTCGTACGTGTGGACGTCCTCTTCCTCGAAGCCCACCGACACGAGGGCCGCGTGGACGTGCTCGAGGGAGACGTCGTCGGGCAGGTCGACGGACTCGCCGAGCCAACGGAGTGGGACGCGCATCAGACCACCGTTCCGAACTGCTGCGAGAAGCGGATGTCGCCCTCGAGGAAGTCACGCATGTCGTTCAGGCCGTTGCGGAACTGCAGGGTCCGCTCGATGCCCATCCCGAACGCGAAGCCCTGGTACTCGTCCGGGTCGATGCCGGCCGCACGCAGGACGTTGGGGTTCACCATGCCGCAGCCGCCCCACTCGACCCACCGCGCGCCGCCCTTGGCGTTCGGCTGCCAGACGTCCATCTCGGCGCTGGGCTCGGTGAACGGGAAGTAGTTCGGACGCAGGCGGATCTGCGCCCCGGCGCCGAAGACCTGGCGCGCGAAGTGCTCGAGCGTGCCGCGGAGGTGCGCCATCGTCAGGCCCTTGTCGATCGCGATGCCCTCGACCTGGGTGAACACCGGCAGGTGCGTGGCGTCGAGCTCGTCCGCGCGGTACACGCGCCCCGGGGCGATCACGTAGAGCGGCAGCTCCCGGGACAGCAGGGAGCGCACCTGCACCGGGGAGGTGTGCGTGCGCATGACCAGGTGCCGGTCGACCGGCTCGACGAAGATCGTGTCGGCCATCGCCCGTGCGGGGTGGTCCGGGTCGAAGTTCAGCGCGTCGAAGTTGAACCACTCGTGCTCGAGCTCGGGGCCCTCCGCCACCTCCCACCCCATGCCGACGAAGATGTCGGCGACGGTCTCGTTGAGGACCGAGAGCGGGTGGCGGGAGCCCGGCGTGCGACGGACCGGCAGTGCGGTGACGTCGACGCGCTCGGCCTCGAGCCGTGCGCGTTCCTCGGCCTCGGCGAGGACGGACTCCTGCTCGGCGACCGCCGCGTTGACCCGGCCGCGTGCCTGGCCGACGAGCTTGCCGGCCTCGGCCTTCTGCTCCTTCGGCACGCTGCGCATCGACGCGTTCATCCGCGCGAGCGTCGACTGCTCGCCGGTGTGCTCCGCCCTGGCCTGCTTCAGCTCGGCCACGGTCGTCGTCGCGCGGACCGCGGCGAGGGCCCGGTCGACCGCGTCGGCGACGGCCGCTTCGCTGATCTCGAGGTGTTCTGACACGAGGCCCAAGCCTACCGGCCCCCGGGATACCGCCGTCCTGCACTGGACGGACGGTGGAGGAGCAGGACGGGTCAGCGCGCTGTGGAGGAGGACGCCACCCGCTGCGCGAACGCCGACTCGTACAGGCAGACCGACGCGGCCGTCGCCAGGTTCATCGACTCGGCCCGACCGTAGATCGGGACCTTCACGGCCCGGTCGACGAGCGCCAGGTCCTCCGCCGTGAGCCCCCGGGCCTCGTTGCCGAAGACCCACGCGGTCGGCCCGTCGAGCATGCCGTCGGCGCGGACGTCCGGCAGGTCGTCGCCGGAGACGTCGGCCGCGAGGACCGTGTACCCGAGGGCCTTCGCGCGTGTGACGGCGTCGGCGAGCGTCACGCCCACCGAGACCGGCACGTGGAACAGCGAGCCCGTGGTGGACCGCACCACCTTCGGGTTGTAGGGGTCGACCGAACGACCGGTCAGCACGACCGCGTCAGCGCCCGCCGCGTCGGCGGCGCGGATGATCGTGCCGGCGTTCCCCGGGTCCCGGACCTGCTCGAGGATCGCGACCAGCCCGGGCAGCGTGCCGTCCGTGGCGGACGCGCCCTGCGCCTCCAGGCCGGGTCCGGCGTCCGGGAAGACGTCCTTCACCGACGTCGGGAACTGCTGGCACACCGCGACGACCCCCTGCGGCGTGACGGTGTCCGCCATCGTGTCGAGCACCTGCTCGGTGACGAACCACGTGTCGACCGGTGCGTCGTCGAGCCCGTACCGTGCGGCGGCGGTCGGCGTCACGTAGAGCTCGCGGAGCAGCTCCGGGCGGTACTCGATCGCCTCGCGCACGGCCTGCGGGCCCTC
Source organism: Curtobacterium sp. ODYSSEY 48 V2 (assembly GCF_023712625.1). Lineage (NCBI taxonomy): Bacteria > Bacillati > Actinomycetota > Actinomycetes > Micrococcales > Microbacteriaceae > Curtobacterium > Curtobacterium sp. ODYSSEY 48 V2. The sequence goes on along the minus strand of NZ_JAMAXX010000012.1, from coordinate 47,537 downwards.
GAGCAGGAAGAGTCCGGTGTCGGCACGGACGTCCTTCTTGGCGAGTGCCGCGACGGCCTTGACGCGTCCGGACTTCGGGTTCTCGAGGAGATCGCTCACGCGTCAAGTGTCGCAGCATGCACGAAGCCCCCGCTCCGTGGACGGAACGGGGGCTTCGGGAGCTGGCGTGACTACGCGGCCTTGGGGGCCGAGGTGTCGGCCGGCAGGGCCTTCTTGGCGGTCTCGACGAGCGCCGCGAACGTCTCGGGGTTGTTCACCGCGAGGTCCGCGAGGATGCGACGGTCGACCTCGACGCCGGCCAGGGAGAGGCCCTGGATGAGGCGGTTGTAGGTCAGGCCGTTCGCGCGCGACGCGGCGTTGATGCGCTGGATCCACAGGCGACGGAACTCGCCCTTCTTCGCGTGACGGTCACGGTACGCGTAGACGAGGGAGTGGGTGACCTGCTCCTTCGCCTTGCGGTACAGGCGCGAACGCTGGCCGCGGTAGCCCTCGGCGCGCTCGAGGATGACGCGACGCTTCTTGGCGGCGTTGACCGCTCTCTTGACACGTGCCATTGATCTGTTCCTTTACGTTCCGCCGGCTCAGTGGCCGAGAAGCTTCTTGACGTTCTTGGCGTCGGCCTTCGCGAGGACCTGGTCCTCGTTGAGGCGGGCCTTGCGCTTGGCGCTCTTGACCTCGAGGTTGTGACGCATACCGGCCTGCTGCTTCATGATCTTGCCGCTGCCGGTGACCTTGAAGCGCTTCTTCGACCCGGAGTGGGTCTTCTGCTTGGGCATCGTGGTGCCTTTCCGTGGGGTGGGTGGGGAGCCGCGTCGTCGCGGGGTGGTCCGGGGAGGACCTATTCGGCGGGAGCCTCGGCCGGCGCGGACTCGGTGGCCTCGTCGGCCTCCTTGCCCTTCGCCGCGTGCTCCGACGCACGACGCTCGGCCTTCTGCGCAGCACGCTTCGCGTTCTGCTCGCCCTTGACGTCGGACTTGTTCTTGAGGGGGGCGATGATCATCGTCATGTTGCGGCCGTCCTGGGTCGGACGCGACTCGACGACGCCGAACTCGGCGATCTCCTCGGCGAACTTCTGGAGGAGACGGACGCCCTGCTCCGGACGCGACTGCTCGCGCCCACGGAAGAGGATCATCGCCTTCACCTTGTCGCCGCCGAGGAGGAAGCCCTCGGCGCGCTTGCGCTTGGTCTCGTAGTCGTGCACGTCGATCTTCAGGCGGAACCGGACCTCCTTGAGGTCGGTGTTCACCTGGTTGCGGCGCGCTTCCTTGGCCTTCTGCGCTGCCTCGTACTTGAACTTGCCGTAGTCCATGATCTTGGCCACGGGCGGCTTCGAGTTCGGGGCGACCTCGACCAGATCCAGTTCGGCTTCCTGCGCGAGACGCAGAGCCATGGCGATCGGGACAACGCCGACCTGCTCACCCTGGGGGCCGACGAGTCGGACCTCGGGAACGCGGATTCGGTCGTTGGTGCGGGGATCGGTGATGCGGAGCTCCTTCAATCAAGTGGTGGCCGTCCGGCGCTGCTGCGCTGGACGACGGCACGAGAGAGGAGATCTGACGCACGGATCGGAACCCGTTCGGCAGCCGCCCGACACCGGCCCCGCGGGGCTGGCCTGCCGGGACGCGGTGCGGTCTGACGATCGCACTGCTGACCCGACGGAGCGGTTGGGACCCGGTAGCCTGTGGTGCACGGCCGCGGGTGGGAGAGACTCCTCTTCTACGACGCCGTCCGGGGCTCGGTCCGACTCCTGTGGAGACGATCTGGGCACACGGGCAGCATCTGCCGCCGATGAGTCTAGCAGAGGAGCACCGTGCCCGACACCCCCGAGAACGACACCCCGCAGGTCACGCAGGACGAGACCGCAGCCGGCGGCGAGGCCCGCGACATCGCCGAGGTGCCCGCGGTCGAGCTCATCAACACCGTCGCCGTGCACCTGCTCAGCGCAGCCGCCGTGAAGGTGGGGCTCGCCGACGACCCGCAGGAGCAGACCGACCTCGACGAGGCGCGGAAGCTCATCACGGCCCTCGCCGGGCTCGTGACGGCAGCGGCCACCGAGATCGGCGACCACCACGCCCGTCCGCTCCGCGACGGACTGCGCTCGGTCCAGCTCGCGTTCCGCGAGGCGTCGAGCATCCCGGACGCGCCGGGCAAGGGGCCGGGCGAGAAGTACACGGGCCCCGTCAACTGACGACGACGGTCGTCGTCACCACGTGACGGACGGGAGGCGCGGTGTCGGCCGGCACCGCGCCTCCCGTCCGTCAGCGGGTCACGCCGGGGGTCGGAGGATCAGGCCGCGCCGTCCGCCGCCAGCCGCGCGACCGCAGCCAGCGGGATGCCGGCCCAGTCGGGCCGGTTCCGCGTCTCGTAGACCACCTCGTACACGGCCTTGTCGAGCTCGAACGCGTCGAGCAGTGCGCGGTGGTCGGTCAGGTCGTCACCGGTCCCCCGGCGGTACCCGTCGAGGAACGCCTGCCGTGCCGCCTGCGCCCAGGCACCCGCGTCGACGAACTCGGCGTCGTGCGCGAGCGCGCCGGCGACGTAGTCGAAGGACCGGAGCATTCCGGCGACGTCACGGAGCGTCGAGTCGGGCAGCGACCGCTCGGCGAGCGGGCGGAGCGGCTCGCCCTCGAAGTCGAGGAACACCCACCCGCGGGGCGCGGGCGCGGCGAGCACCTGCCCGAGGTGCAGGTCGCCGTGGATGCGCTGCAGGTCCGGCCAGTGCGACGCGGCGGCACGGTCGTACACGGCACGGATCGCGTCGACGTGCGGCTCGACGGTCGGGGCCTCGCGCACGGCGGCGTCGAGCCGGCCGCGCATCGTCGCGATCGCAGCGTCCCGTCGTGCATCGTCGGCGGGCTCGGTCGACAGGGCGGTGGCGAGCGTGCGGTGCACCTCGGCGAGCGCCTCGCCGAGCGCGGCGGCCTGCTCGTCCCACGGGGTGCCGGTCCTGGCGTCGCGGAGGGCCACACGCCAGGCGTCCTCGAGGCCGGGCAGGAACTCCTGGGCGAACGCGAGGTGCCCGGTGGCCGTGCCGTCGGGGCGGCCGGGGTCGGGCCAGCTCGCCTGCTGGGCGCCGTACACGGTCGGCACGCGGGAGCTGCCCGCGGCAGAGAGTGCGAGCTGCGTGGTGACGTCGGGGTTGTCACCGTGGTGGAGCACCCGGAAGACCTTGGTGATGACCCGGTCGCCGGACGCGGTGTCGCAGATGACCGAGGTGTTCGACTGCTCGCCGGACAGCACCCGGGACGAGGTGACCTCGCCGATCGGCCGGAGGCTCGAGGGGTCGGCGTCGATGCGCGCCGCGAGCTGCTGCACCCAGACGGTGTCGGTGGTGGCGTCGACCGGGTCGACGGCTCCCCCGCCGGGGCCCGCGACGACCGGTACCTGGTAGAGGACGGGCCCGGTCGCGGCGTCGTCGAGGACCAACCGCGTGCCGTCGGTCTCGGCGATGGTGTGCAGCGCCGGGGTCCCACCCTTCGCGGCGTACCAGCGCTGGCGTGCGATCCAGCCCTCCAGCGTGCGGTCGTCGACGTGCTCGGGTGCCTCGGCGCTCATGCAGCGAACGGTACGCGCCGGTCCCGGGGCGCGCCCCGAGTCGTGGCGCACCGGTCGGCGCGCACCGGTTGGCGCGCGCCGCTTTACAACGATGTACGGAGCGGCCAGCATGGATGCATGACCTCGCTCGACGGCACCGTCGCCGCCCCATCGCACACGCTCCCTCGCGCCTCCGACCAGGACGGCTCGTACCCCCGACCGCAGATGCTTCGCGGCGCGTGGGCCGACCTCGACGGGACGTGGTCGTTCCGGAACACGGGCGACGACCCGACCTGGCGCTCCGGGTTCCCGGACGCCCGGGACATCACGGTGCCGTTCCCACCCGAGTCGCCGGCGTCGGGCATCGACGAGCCGGGGTTCCACCCCGTCGTCTGGTACGCCCGGACGATCACGCGCGCCGAGCTCGACGCCGCCGGGTACGGCGACGCGGCACCCCGGCTCCTGCTGCACTTCGGCGCCGTCGACCACCGCGCGCGGGTCTGGGTCGACGGGCAGTTCATCGGCGAGCACGAGGGCGGACACACCCCCTTCACGCTCGACGTGACCGAGGCGCTCGGCACCGAGCCGGACGCGACGCACACCCTGGTCGTCCGCGCCGAGGACGACCCCCACGACGTCACCCAGCCGCGCGGCAAGCAGGACTGGCACGAGCACCCGCACGCCATCTGGTACCGCCGCACGACCGGGATCTGGCAGACCGTCTGGCTCGAGGCCGTGCCGACCGCGTCGATCGGGGCCCTGCGCTGGACGAACGTCGACCACGCGACGGTGCGGCTGACCGTCCGGCTCGTCGGGGAGCGCCCCGCCGGCGCGCGGATCCGCGTCGCGGCGCACTGGTCCGAGGGCGACGAGGACCTGGCGACCGTCGAGACGGTCGTGCCCGTGGCCGCGCACGAGGTCGAGGTCGTCGTGCCCGTCGCCCGGCAGCAGAACGGTCAGGCCGAGGACGAGCTGGTGTGGTCCCCCGAGACCCCGCGCCTGGTCGACGCGGTCGTCACGCTGCTGCCGGCCGAGGGCAGCGTGCCCCTGGACGCCGTGTCGTCGTACTTCGGCGTCCGCACCGTGGGGATCGACGGCGGCGCCTTCCTGCTGAACGGCCGCGCCTACGACGTCCGCAGTGTCCTCAACCAGGGCTACTGGCCGGAGTCGCACCTCGCAGCACCGTCACGGCAGGCCCTGCGCCGCGAGGTCGAGCTCATCAAGGAGCTCGGCTTCACCGCCGCGCGGAACCACCAGAAGATCGAGGACCCGCGGTTCCTGTACTGGGCGGACCGGCTGGGGCTGCTCGTCTGGGGTGAGGCACCCGGCGCGTACGCGTTCTCCCCGCTCGCCGTGCAGCGGCTCGTGCGGGAGTGGATGGACGCCGTCGAACGCGACGCCTCGCACCCGTCGATCGTCACCTGGGTGCCGGCGAACGAGAGCTGGGGCGTGCAGCACATCGCGACGGACCCGGCGCAGCAGGCCTACGCCCGATCACTCGCCGACGTCACCCGGGCGCTCGACCCCACCCGGCCGGTGGTCTCGAACGACGGCTGGGAGCACACGAACTCCGACATCGTCACCGTGCACGACTACGAGGGCGACGGCCCCCGGCTCGCCGCGACCTACACCGACGACGCCGCACGGACGGCACTGCTCGGTGGGCGCGGGCCCGCTGATCGTCGGATCCTGGTGGGCGGCGCGACGGACCAGGGGCAGCCGGTCATGCTGACGGAGTTCGGCGGCGTGGACTTCCAGCCCGGGGCGAAGCGCGAGGACGGGTGGGGCTACACCTCGGCCGTCGACGGCGACGACTGGGTGGCGCGGATCACGGCGCTCTACGACGGCGTCCGGGCGAGTTCGTTCCTGGCCGGGTCGTGCTGGACGCAGCTGACGGACACGATGCAGGAGACGAACGGCCTGCTGAACGCCGACCGCACCCCGAAGGTCCCGATCGAGCGCATCCGCGCCGCGGTCACCGGGCGCTGAGGCCGCGCCCGGCACCGGCGACCCGCGAAACGCAACGTGGGCGGTCCTGCGCAGCGGTACACCGCTGCGAGGAACCGCCCACGTTGCGTCTTGCGGAGCGGGGAGGTCAGGACGCCAGGAAGCGCAGGACCGCCTCGTTCCACTCGTCCTTGTGCGAGGCGAGCACGCCGTGCGGGCCACCCTCGATGACGTGGGTCTGCGCGTTCGGGATGGCCGCCGCGGTGCGCTGACCGGACGCCTCGAACGGCACGATCCCGTCCGAGTCGCCGTGGATGACGAGCGTCGGGACGTCGACCTTCGTCAGGTCGTCGCGGAAGTCCGTCGTCGCGAACGCCGTGGTGCAGTCGAGCGTGCCCTTCGGCGAGGCGAGCTCGGCGATCGCCAGGTCGTAGGCACGCTGGTCCTCGCTGACGAGCGGCTTCTTGAGCAGACCCGGCTCGCCGCCCGGCGTGTAGAACATGTCGACGAACTGGTGCAGGAACGCCGGACGGTCGCCCGTGATGCCGTTCGCGAACCAGTCGGCGAGGTCCTGGTCGACCGCGCCGTCCGCGTTGTCGTCCGACTTCCACAGGTACGGCGGCACCGCGCTGGCGAAGACGAGCTTCTTGATCTTCGCGGTGCCGTAGGTCGAGACGTAGCGCGCGAGCTCGCCGCCGCCCATCGAGAACCCGATGAGGGTGACGTTCGTCAGGTCGAGCTCGGTGATGAGCTTGTCGAGGTCCGCGGCGAACGTGTCGTAGTCGTAGCCGCCCCACGGCTGCGACGACTGCCCGAACCCGCGGCGGTCGTAGGCGATGACCCGGTGACCGGCCTCGACGAGTGCCGGGACCTGGCCCTCCCACGAGCGGCCGGACAGCGGCCAGCCGTGGATCAGGACGACCGGGTCGCCCGCGCCGAGGTCGTCGTAGTGGAGCTCGATGTCGTGGCCGTTCTCGGCGCCGACGGTGACGAAGGGCATGCTTCCTCCTGTTGGTGGTTTCCAGGGAACGTGCCCGATACAACGCCCGTCGCCCGGACGGATCCTGGAGGTGCGATGACCGGACAGCGGGCGGCGGCTGCGGAGATGGGAGACTCGGGCGGTGACCGACCTGGCGGAGACGACCCGTGCCTCCCGGCCGGGGCTGCCGTCCCGCGTCCGTCGTCTGCTCACGGTCGGCCTGGAGGGACGGCACGGCGGGTGGACCGCTCCGCTCGTCGTGTGGCTGGCTTCCCGCGTGGTCAGCACCGTCCTGCTGCTCACGGTCTGGCTGCTCGCCACCGCGCACGGGTGGCGGTTCGCGTCGGTCCGACGCGAGGGAACGTTCACGGCGTTCCTCGGGTCGTGGGACGCGTCGTTCTACCGGACCATCGCCGAGCACGGCTACCCGACGACGCTGCCCACCGACGCGGCGGGTCACGTGCTGCCGAACCCGTGGGCCTTCCTGCCGGTGTTCCCGGCGCTCGCACGGTTCGTCCAGCCGCTCGTCGGCGGGTCCTTCTGGGCCGCAGGCGTGCTCGTCGCCACGCTCGCGGGCGCCGGCACGTGCATCGTGCTCTGGCGTCTCGTACGCGCGGTGACCGACGACCGGCGGGCGACCCGGGCGACGGTGCTCTTCGCGTTCGCACCGACGGGGTTCCTGCTGCAGGTGGCGTACGCCGAGAGCACGTTCCTGCTCCTGCTCTTCAGCGCACTGCTCGCCCTGGTGCGCCGGCGGTACTGGCTCGTGCTGCCGCTCGGGCTCGTCGCGGCGTTCACGAAGCCGGGGGTGCTCGCGCTCGCGGTGGCCCTCGCGGTGCACCTGGTCGTGCGGGTCGTCCGGGAGCGCCGGGCGCTGCCGGTGCGGGATGCCGTGGCGATCGTCCTCGCGGGGCTCGGGGTCGCGGCGGCGGGGCTGGCGTGGCCCGTCGTGGCGACGGCGGCGACCGGACGGCCGGACGCGTACCTCGCGACCGAGCTGTCGTGGTGGGTCGGGTTCGTCGGCCGGCAGCACTTCGCGCCGCTCACGCCGTGGTTCACGATGGCCTCCACGTGGCTCGGCCCGCTCGGCGTCGTGCTCGTGGTCGTGGTCCTCGCCGGGGCGGTGTGGTCCTGGACCCGACCGGGCGTGCGGGCGCTCGGCGTCGACGTCGTGTCGTTCACCGCGGCGTACGCGCTGTACCTGGTGGCCGTGTTCCTGCCGCAGCAGAGCCTGCCGCGCCTGCTGATGCCGACGGCACCGCTGCTCGGGGCCGACGTGTTCACGGGAACGCGGCGACGGACGACCGCGTGGCTGGTCGTCGGGGTGTGCCTGCAGCCCGTCGCGATCGTGCTGCTCTGGTTCCTCGGGTACCCCTGAGCGTCGGCGCGGCGGCCGGGGCGCGGCGGCAGCGGCCAGGGCGCCGCGTCACGTCGCGTCGCGTCGCGTCGGCCGGGCAGCCGGGGCGCGGCGTCGCGTTGCGGCGGCGCGTCGCGTCGCGGCGGCCTGTCGGAACGCGGTGTCGGATGCCGCCGCACAACGGCGAGCACCTCGCGCCACGTGATCACGTGGCGCGAGGTGCTCCCGGTTGTGCGCACGACCGGCGCCGGCGCGACGCGATCGGCCGGCATGACCGGCGCCGGCGCAACGCGATCGGCCCGCGGGACCGGCGCCGACCGGCGCCGACGGGGCGGCAGGGCGGGTGACCGCGCCGCGTCGCCGCTACGCGTCGAACGTGTGGAACCAGGCCGTGCCGCCGGGGTGCTGCACGGTGATCATCTCGTCCAGGTCGCGGTAGGGCCCGTCCTGGTTATGGCTCGCCGACTTGATGCGGATCGTGCCGTCGGGCTCCGTGAACACCTCGGACACGATCGTCACGTGGTCGGGCGATCGGTTGTCGTTCCAGTCGTAGAACACGATGTCGCCGACCTTGACCTTGCTGCGCTCGTCGAGGGAGCGTCGCGTCAACCCGAAGGTCGCCGCGTTCGCCGTCATCCACGGGTCCATCGCCGGGCAGTACGTCCACGTGGCGCTGTGCTGCGCGCCGCCGGACCGGCTGTACCAGTCGTCGCGCTGTTCCCACCCACGGGCGATCAGCGTCTGGCTGACGTAGTTCGCGCAGTCCCCGCCGATCGGGTTCATCGTGCCGTACTCGGCGAGGTTGTAGTCCGCCCAGTACCGCATCGCGTACTCGAGCTGCCGGTCGACGTCCGTCAGTGCCGCGTAGGCCACCGAGGCCGTCGCGACCGCGGTCGAGGCGTCCGGGACCGGCGCGGCCGTCGGGGTCGGCGTCGCGGTGGCCTGGTCCTGCGTGGCGCCGGCCTGCCCGTCGTTGGCGGCACTGCCGTTGCCGTCCGACGACCGGTTCGCCGACGGGCTCGGCTCGATCGCCGACGTGAAGAGCGCGACGTCAGCCGACCCCGCCGTGTACATCGCCTGGTGCGGCGCCGTGAAGGTCACGGTCGTCGCCGAGGCCTGCACGTCCCGCGCCGCGACCCCGCCGACCGTGACCCCCTGCACCGCGGCGAGGCCGGTCCCCGTGACCGTCACCGTGACACCACCGGCGAGCGGCACCTGCGCCGGCTCGACCGCGGTCGCCGCGGGGCGGGCGCTCGACGAGCCGGAGGGCGACGACCCGGGCGACGCGCCGCTCGGCCCGTCGCCGGCGCGGGTGGTCGCGCCCGACGACGCGTCGTCGGCGCGGGAGCAGGCCGCGACGGCGACCCCGATGCCGGCGACGCCGGCGAGCGACAGCAGGGAACGGCGCGTGAACGAGGCAGTCATGACCCGACCAGGGTAGGCGACGGTACGGCAGGATCGCTGGCAGCACACCATCCACCGGAAGGATCGACCCGCACATGCCCGAGAGCCACGACTTCTTCGTCGCCGCCGACCCCGAGTCCACCCGCACGATCGTCCGTGACGCCCTCGTCCGCGAGGGCTACACGATCACCGACGGCGACCAGGGCACGCTGCTGGGCACCCGCGGCAGCCTGGGCCTCACCCTGCTCGTCGGCGGTCTCCTGAACGACCGGACGTTCCACACGCGGCTCGACGTGCAGCTGATGGTCGCGCCCGACGGCCGGACCGTCGCACGACTGCTCCGCGGCTCGGGCCGGTCCGCGGTCAAGGGCGGCGCGCTCGGCGTGGCCCGCGGCAACCGGGCGTTCGAGCAGGCCGCGAACGCGATCCACGCGTCGCTCGCGCAGGCCGGCGTCCTGACGGACAGCGTGCCGGGCTGACGCGCTCGCGGAGGAACGACGAAGGGCCACCCGATCGGGTGGCCCTTCGCTGCTGCTTGGTGGAGCTAAGGGGATTCGAACCCCTGACCTTCTCATTGCGAACGAGACGCGCTACCAACTGCGCCATAGCCCCAAGTGCTCGACCACACTAGCACCACCGGGAGCGCGAACCGAAATCGGCCCGCCACGTCCGGGCGCGCCGCGCACGGACGGTGTCAGACCGCGCGGCGCCGACGCATGACGGCGTCGAGGTCGGTCTGCCGGTACGCCTCGTCGTCGATGACCCCCATGCCGGCCCAGCGGCTCGGCGTCGCCGACTGCTCGGGCTCGGCGGCGACGGCGGGCTCGGCGGTAGGCGATCCGGCGGCAGGCGATCCGGCGGGGCGGGACGGCGCCGCCTCCCCGGCCGGGGCACGGAGCCCGAGTCGCTCCGCCAGACGGCCCTGGTCGTGGGCGGAGAGCGACGCAGCGGCCTCCTCGACGTCGGACCGCATCCGGGACACCCGCGCGAGCGTCGGGTCGGTCTCCCCCGCCCGGATGGCAGCCGCCTCGGCCTCGGCCTCGGCCTTCGCCTCGGCCACGCGCTCGCGCAGCCGGGCAGCGAGCTCGGCGGACGACTCCGGCGACGGCGCGGGCGCCGCGGGGCGCTCGACGTACAGGGGCTTCGGCACGCTGGCCGGCGTCCAGCTCCGGTCGCGCGTCGGCTCGGCGGGCTGCTCGGTGGACAGCGGCGGTGCCGGGTCCGTCCACGCGGTCGACGGCCGGGAGGCACGGGTCACCGCCGCAGCGCCCGCCGCGGCACGCGCCTTCCGCGCCTGGGCGACCTGGTGCAGCTGCGCCAGGACCGCCGCGGACCCACCGGCGGCGACGAGCCCGGCGACACCGACGAGCCAGGCGCCCGGGGCCGCGACGAAGACGACCGCCGCGACGAGGACACCGAGCGCGCCGAAGAGGGTCGCACCGAGCCGGGAGCGGCGCATCCGCATGGCCGTGAGTGCGGGGACGGACGACACCCGCTCGAGCTGGGGCTGCTGCTCCGCGAGGCGCCGGGTGATCTCACGCTGCCGCGCGGCCTCGTGCGCTCGGACGATGGCGGCCCGCTTCGCTTCCTCCGACCGGGCGACGCGCTGCGCCTCGGCCAGGGACTTCGCGTTCATCTCGACCCGGACCTCGTCGGGGAGCTCGGCGGTCTGCGCGAGGATGCGCAGCGTCTGCTGCAGCCGGATCGCGTTCCGCTCGGTCGCGAGGTACTGCCGACGAGCCGCCCACGACGGCATGAGGTAGACGACCCAGAGCACGGCCGCGATGAGCAGGACGATGCCGCCGCCCCAGGAGCCGATACCTGCCATGGGGACACGGTAGGGGTGCGCGTTCCCCGGACCGCCCATTGCCGGACGCGTGTTGCGCGAGTCGCGACCGAATCCGTGGGACGCGGGTCGCGCCTCCAGGCCGACGTGACAGGACGACGGGACGACCGTCAGATGCGCGGTCGGGTGTCGAGCGGGGTCGCCGCCTCCTCACGGGCGGAGGCCGGGACGCTGCCCGCCCCGTGCGGGACGCGACCGGCGACCCAGCGGTCGAGGACTCCCTCGCGCACCTCTTCCGCGACGAGGGCGAAGCAGAAGTGGTCGCGCCAGTCGCCGTTGATGTGGATGTACCGGCGGCGCAGGCCCTCGAACCGGAAGCCGAGCTTCTCGACGACCCGCAGGCTCGGCGCGTTCTCCGGACGGATGCAGATCTCGATGCGGTGGATGCCGACGACCCGGAAGCAGTGGTCGACCGCCATCGCGACCGCGATCGGCGTGACGTTGTGCCCGGCCGCCCCCTCGACGACCCAGTAGCCGATGGACGCACTGGCGAGCGAGCCGTAGGTGATGCCGGACACGTTGAGCTGGCCGACGAAGCGACCGTCGAGCTCCATCGCGAACGGCAGACCGAGCCCGGCGCGGGCGTTGGCCTGCAGTGCCCGGATGCTGCCGCGGACGTCGGTGGAGACGTGTCCGGAGGGGTTGGTGGCCTCCCACGTCCGCAGCCACGAGCGGTTCGTGGCGAGGGCGACGTCGAGGTCACGGGTGTCGCGGAGCCGGAGGGGCCGGATCGTGACCCGCCCGTGGGACAGGGTCGGGATCGTCGTCATCGCTGTGGTTCCTCCGGTGCCCGGCGCTCGACCGGGTGGACGCACGAACGGGCCCGGGGCGGACCCCGGACCCGTTCGTGACGGGGTGGCTACTCTCCCGCGTTGAAGTCCTTCAGCCAGGCCTTGAGGTCGGGGCCGAGGTCGTCGCGGTCCGAGGCGAGCTGCACGATCGCCTTGATGTAGTCCAGCTTGTCACCGGTGTCGTACCGGCGTCCACGGAACACGACGCCGTACACGCCGCCGGTCCACTCCTCGGCGCCCGCCATCTTCATGAGCGCGTCGGTGAGCTGGATCTCGCCACCCTTGCCCGGCTCCTGCTTCTCGAGGACGTCGAAGACCTCGGGGCGGATGACGTAGCGACCGATGATGGCCAGGTTCGACGGGGCTTCGCCCTGCGGGGGCTTCTCGACCAGGCCGGTGATCTTCACGACGTCGTCGGTGTCGGTCTCCTCGACCGTGGCGATGCCGTACATGTGGGTCTGCGACTCGGGGACCTCGAGCAGGGCGACGACCGTGGCGTTCTTCTCGCCCTGGACCTCGATCATGCGCTTGAGCAGCGGGTCGCGGGCGTCGATGATGTCGTCGCCGAGCAGCACGGCGAACGGCTCACGGCCGACGTGCATCTTCGCGCGGAGCACGGCGTGGCCGAGGCCGAGCGGGTCGCCCTGGCGGACGTAGTGCATGTCGGCGAGGTCGGTCGACTGGTTGACCTTCTGCAGCTTCTCGTGGTCGCCCTTCTTCTTGAGGGTCTCCTCGAGCTCGGCCACGTGGTCGAAGTGGTTCTCGAGCGCGTTCTTGTTGCGCCCGGTGATCATGAGCACGTCGGTCAGCCCGGCGCCCACGGCCTCCTCGACCACGTACTGGATCGCCGGCTTGTCGACGACCGGGAGCATCTCCTTCGGCATCGCCTTGGTCGCGGGGAGGAAGCGCGTGCCCAGGCCTGCGGCCGGGATCACCGCCTTCGAAATCTGGAAGCCCATGTCAGCGAACGTACCGGACGCCCACTGGGTCCCGGCATGGGCACTTCGGGGGACACGGCATCCCGCGCCCCACGGCGGGAAGCCGCAAACCCGCGCTCGGTAGACTCCCCGCCATGACCGCCGACCTCGGGAACGAGAAGCGCGCCCTGCGAGCCGAGCTCCGGCAGCGGCGGCGCACCCGGACCACGACGGAGCGCGACACCGACACGACCGCCCTGACGTCGACGCTGCAGCGCTTCGTGGAGGAACGGCAGCTGCGCTCGCTCGCGCTCTACCTGTCGGCGCCCGACGAGCCGGACGTCCGACCCTTCCTGCGCTGGGCGCAGGAGCACGGCGTCCGGGTGCTGCTCCCGATCACCCGCGAGGACGGCCTGCTCGACTGGGCGGTCGACGACGGGGTCTCCGAACACGAGGGCCTGCACGGCATGCCCGAGGTCGTCGGCGAGGTGCTCTCCCCGCTCGCGCTCGGGGACGTCGACGCGATCCTCACCCCGGCGGCGGCGGTCGGGCACGACGGCTGCCGGATGGGCTGGGGCCGCGGCTACTACGACAAGACGCTCGGGTCGATGGCGAACCGGCCGCCCGTCTATGCTGTGATCTTCGACGCGGAGTACCTCGACGAGGTCCCGCGCGAGGCCCACGACGAACCCGTCGACGGCATCATCACGCCGTCGCGCATCATCACCTTCCGGAGCTAGGGTGCCCACCTACTCGTACCGCTGCACCGAGTGCGACAACGCCTTCGACGTCAAGCAGTCGTTCTCCGACGCCACCCTGACCGAGTGCCCCGTCTGCGGCGGTGCGCTGCGCAAGGTGTTCTCGCCGGTCGGCGTCACCTTCAACGGCGGCGGCTTCTACCGCACCGACTCGCGGTCGACGCCGAAGGCCGAGGGGTCGTCGGGGTCGTCCTCGTCGTCCTCGCCGTCGTCGAGCACGCCGGCGAAGGCGGAGCCGAAGAAGACCGAGTCGAAGCCGGCCGCGCCCAGCGCCTCCTGACGAGGGCTCGTCTCCGTCGGTACGGTGGGGTCTCCTCGACACGGAAGGAGGCTCACGTGAAGGGCTTCAAGGAGTTCCTGCTCCGCGGGAACGTCATCGACCTGGCCGTCGCGGTCGTCATCGGTGCGGCGTTCACCGCGATCGTCACCGCGATCGTGAACTCGCTCATCAACCCCCTGATCGGCGCGGTCTTCAACGCGTCGAGCCTGGACAAGGCACTCGTCGTGTCGATCCCCACCGTCTCCGGGGACTCGGCGGACATCCTGTTCGGCGCGATCATCGGCGCGGTCCTGAACTTCGTCATCGTCGCGGCGGTGGTGTACTTCGCCCTGGTCGTCCCGGTCAACCGGCTCAAGAAGCTCGCCTTCGAGCGGGTGAAGAACGACGAGCAGCAAACGCCGCAGGACGTCCCGCCGACCGACGTCGAGGTGCTGCTCGAGATCCGCGACCTGCTCCGCACGCAGAACGGCGACGCGGTGGCGTCGGGCGGCGGTGCGCACGTCGCCCCGTCGACCGCTCCCGAGGGACCGGGGATCAGCGGCTCGACGAAGCTCTAGCCGCGGGCGTCCCGAACCACGGAACCGACGTCGAACCAGCCTCCGGGGTCGGTTCGACGTCGGTTTCCTGGTTCGAGGGGCCAGGAGGGCGCGGGGCGCACGCCCGCGCCGCGCGCGTCCGCGTCAGGCGGTGCGGGCCGTCGCGCGGTGCTTCGCGGCGAGGGCCCGGGCGTACTGCACACCGGCGACGACGTGGCCGATCGTGCCCGCCCAGACGAAGACGAGCGCGAGCACCCGGATCCAGTCGTGCTGCGATGCCCACGACGTCGACGAGAACAGCAGCAGTGGCAGACCGACGAAGAGCAGCGCGGATCGGACCTTGCCGGTCCACGTGACGTCGAGGTCCGGGTCGCCGCGGAACCACAGGCCGGACAGCAGCGCGAGCACCGCGTCCACGAGGACGATGATCGCGACGCTCGGCCACGGCAGCAGGCCGACGAGCACGAGCGACAGCACGATGGCGATGATCGCCAGGCGGTCGGCGATCGGGTCGAGCGCCTTCCCGAGCTTCGAGCCCTGGTCGAACCGACGCGCGATGAAGCCGTCCGCCCAGTCGCTGACACCGAGGACGACGAGCGTGACGAGCGCCCAGCCGGGGTGTCCGGCCACGACGAAGCCGATGAACACCGGGATGAGCAGGAAGCGCACCAGCGTGATCAGGTTCGGCCACGTCTGCCAGTCGGGTCGCCGTCGCGCGGTGTCAGTCATCGACCCCAGGCTACCCGTCACCAGTGTGGGGGCACGTCGCGCAGCAGCTGGGCGTCGTTCTCCCCGTCGCGGTGGCGGGCCGGTTCCGGCGGCGCGGCCGGGTCGTAGCCCGGCACCGGCGCGGTGGTGACGCGCCTGGTGCGGCGGGGCGTGCCTCCCGGCCGGTCGGTCGTGTCGGTGCCGGTTCCGCCACCGTCATCTGCGGAACGAACGGGAGGCTCGACCTCCGGCACGTCGTCGGCCCGCGTCCACGAGCCCACCAGCTGGTCCGTCCCCGCCGTCACCGGACCGGCCGCGCGGGACGCGCGCCGGGACCCGCTCACCGGCGAGCGGGGCCCGGAGCGGGCACGCGGGGATGCGTCTCCGACCGGGTCATCGGCGTGCGGGGATCGGAGGGATCGAGATCTCCTGGGTCGCTCCGCGGTCGACGCCGAGCACCGACGCCACGGTGTCCGCGACGCGGTCCGGGTCGGAGAACAGCTGGAACGCGTGCACCCGCACGTAGTGCCACCCGAGTCGGCGCAGCACCTCTGGACGGAGCCGCAGCGACTCGCGGAGCGAACCCCTGACGAGCGACGCGTCGGTCTCGATCGTGACGCAGACGCCGCCGTGCGCCGCCACCAGGCCGAGCTTGCCCCGGTGGCCGAGTGCGACGGGGATGCCGCGCATCTCGAGTCGTCGGGCGAGGTCGACGAGCAGCGGGTCGGAGTCGTCGGGCACGTACTCGGCGGCGGTGCGCGCGCGGACCTCGGCGAGGATCTCGGCCAGCGCGACGGTGCCGTGGCCCATCCGCTCGGCCTCGATGTCCGACGGCTGGAAGCACGTGACGATGACCATCGACCGGCGCGCGCGGGTCATCGCGACGGCGAGCAGACGCTCCCCGCCGGGCTTGCCGAGCGGACCGAAGTCGCGCAGCACGCGGCCGTGCGGGGTCCGGCCGTACCCGATCGAGAACACGACACGGTCGCGGCTCTGCGCCACGGACTGCTCGAGCGTCGCGACGATGAACGGCTCGGCGCGGTCGCCGATGACGAACTCGGTGAGGTCCTTGTGGCCCTGCGCCGCGGTCAGGACGGCCTGCTCGACGCGCACCGCGTGCTTCGCCGACGCCGTGATCACCATGAGCGACTCGGTCGGGCGGGTGCGGGCGTGCTCGGTGACGAGCCGGACCACGCGGTCCACCTCGGCGTCGACGCTCTCGACCGCCCCGGACTCGGGGTCCGGCACGGCCTTGCCGTCGCTGACGTAGTCGATCGCGATCGAGCCGTGGCCGAGGAACGAACCGGCCCACGGCAGCGACTCGATGCGGCCGCCGTAGAAGCGGCGGTTGACGAGCTCGGCGAGGTCCTCGCCGCCGGCGCGGTACGACCGCGTGAGCGACAGGGTCGGCAGGAGCGTCGACAGCTTCGCGAGCGCGGAGTCGGCGTGCAGGGCGTCGAGCGTGCCCTCGTCCACCTGCAGCGCCCGGTGGTCGGGGTCGACCGCGATCCGGAACGGCGACGGGGTCTGCGTCACCGGGTCGCCGAACACGACGGTCTGGCGAGCGCGACGGACGGCGCCGACGGTCTCGGCGATGGTGACGGCACCGGCGTCGACGAGGATCACCGTGTCGAACGGCATCGTGTCGGCGATCTCGGGGACCTCGTACGGCGAGGCGAGCCAGACCGGCGCGATCGACCGGGACAGGTGCGGCGCGGAGTCCTGCAGCAGGCGCGAGGTGATCGCGCCCTCCTTGAGCTGCGTCTTCAGCGACGTCGCCTCGTCCGGCCAGTCGACCAGTCCGACCTTCCAGTTCTCGGCGAGCTGCCACGCCAGGCCCTGGGAGACCCCGGCCGCGTGGGCGTCGTCGACGAGCCGGAAGTCGGCCTCGACCCGGTCGAGCATGTCGGTGTTGCCGCCGAGCAGCGCCCGGTCGGACTCGAGCATCGTCTCGAGCGCGGACTGCCACCAGGCGAGCTCGAGCTCGGCCGGCACCTGGGTGTCCGGCACGTGGCGGTGTGCCAGGTCGGTGATGAGCGGCTCGAGCTGCAGGTCGCGCAGGGTCTGCATGAGCTCGGTGCGCTCCTGCAGGTTGTGCAGGACGTCGGACTCCTCGGCCAGGCGGGCGACCGTCGGGACGAGCTCGTCGATCGGCAGGTTCGCGAGCTGGCGGTCCCGCTCGGTCCGGCCGAGGGGCTCGTCGAGTCGGGCGAGGTCCTGCACGACGTTCGAGAAGAGCACCTGCACGTCCCCGATGCCCGTGGGCACCTCGGGGTTCACGCCGGCCGCGACGTAGCGCTGCCAGAGCACGCGCTGCTGCTGCACGCGGGTCAGCGCCTCGTGCAGGTCGGACACGTGCACGCCCGGTCGGACGTACTCACGCGCGAGCTTCTTCAGCCGACGACGGTTCGTCGACGACATCGGGGCGCCCTCGCCACGAGGGGCCGTCGCGGCGACGAGCTCCGAGACCGACCGGTCGAAGACGACGGGCAGGAAGCGGTCGAGGGTGTCCCGGATCTCGGTGAGCAGGCGGAGGTAGATGCCGAGCTCGTTGATCGTCGTGAACTGCCGCATGTGGGTCGACGCCACGAGGTCGTGCGCACGGCGCAGCAGCGTCGGCAGGCCGTCGGCGTCGAGGTCCTTCGCGGTCTTGTGCGCCCGCTGCGCGCCGTCGCTCGAGCCGAACTTGGCGCCGTACCAGGGCGAGTCGTCCGGGCCGTAGCGGAACTCGCCGAGGTTGGCCGCGCTGACCATGGTCTCGGCGACGCGCGAGCGCCCCTCGACCATGCTCGTCACGGACCGCTTCGACAGTCGGGCGGTCGTCGACGGCGGCACCGGCAGGAGCGACAGCCGGGACAGCTCGACCAGGCAGTCGAGCACCGAGACGCCGAAGTCCGGGTCGACGCGGGTCAGCGAGCCGCGGTAGTCGGTGAGGACCTTGCGGAGCCGGACCAGGGCGTCGTCGACCTCGCGGAGGTTCGGACGCGCGGCCTTCTCGTTGCGCGCGATGCCCCGGACGACGTCACGGCGCAGGGTGCCCGGCGTGACGGCGACGCCCGGCAGCTGGACCTCGGCGAAGCGTGCGGCGATGCCCCGCAGGGTCGCCCGCCGCGGGCTCACGACGAGGACGCGCTTGTTCGCCGCGACGAGGCCGCCGAGCGCGTTGACGATCGTCTGCGTCCCGCCGGTGCCGGGCAGGGTCTTCACGACGATCGAGTTGCCCGCCGTGATCTGCGCGATCACGTTCTCCTGCTCGTCGTCGGCGTCGAGCAGCAGCGTGTCGGTCTCCGGGCTGCGCTCGTCCGACGGGGTCTGCTCGACCGGGTGGTAGGACTGCTCGACCTGCCACTTCGCGCTCGGGTTGCCGGCGAGCGCGTCGAGCACCGGGTGGGACAGGTCGCCGGTGTCCTCGACCATGCCGCTGGCGACCTCGGCGAAGGTCGAGACGACCAGGCGCGCGTGCACCGAGAAGCCGGGGATGTGCGCGGTCAGCCCGCGGAGCCGGTCGATGACGGGGTTCGGGGTGAACGAACCGTCCTGCTGCGCGAGCGCGACGAAGGACTGGGCGTCGAGGATGACGCCGTACTGCTCGTGCAGCGCGTCGGCCAGCCCGGGGTTGAGCACCGGCTCGCCGAGCAGGCGCACCTCGAAGTCACGGCCGTGCCGACGGATCGCGAGCGGGCGGAGCAGCACCGGGCCGCGGAAGTGCTCGTCGCCGTGCTGCCAGTCGGCCATGCCGATGCCGAGCTTCACGGCGTCGATCCCGCGCACGGTCGCGAGCTCGGTTCCCTTCGCCTCGACCTGGGCGGCCGCGACACGCGCGGCGCGCAGCGCAACCTCGTCGCGGATCAGGCTCGAGAGCAGCGTCGTCTTGCCGGTGATGAACTGCGCGAGTCCGCCGGGGTGCGTGGTGGACAGCTCGATCCGGGCACGCGGGTGGTCGCTGAAGTGCGTGAGGGGGCTCGTCCCGCCGACACCGGTCAGCTGCGTCCGCCAGGCGTCCCACGTGGGCTCGGCGGCGTTGCCGGCCTGGAGGCGCGGGTCGCCCAGGCTGATCGCCTGCGGGCTCGTGAGCTGCAGTTCCGGCCGCAGGGTGCGGTCCGGCTCGTCGCTCCGGTCGCCCTCCCGCTGCTCGCGCCCGTCCTCGGGCGCGTCGGCGCCCTGGACGGGGACGTCGTCATCCGCGTCGTCCGCGCCGTCGGTCACCCTGTCTCGCCACACATCCGACACTGTAGGCGGAAGCGGGCGGCCTCCCTGGCAATGACCCGACGTTTCCGGCTTTCCGTGCGGGCCCGGTACGGGGTCCGACGGGCCGGTGTGGTAGCAACGTGGCATGGCCATCGACGACCGCACCGCCCCGTCCGCCCCCGCACCCTCGTCGGCCCGGCCGGACCGGCGTCGGTCGGTCCCCGCCGAGATCTCCCGGTCGTGGCTCCTCGTGCCCGGCACCGCCGCCGACCGGTTCGAGCGGGCACAGCGGTCGCGCGCCGACCAGATCATCCTCGACGTCGAGGACGCCGTCGACCCCGCCGCGAAGCCGGGTGCCCGCACGACCGTGGCCTCGTGGCTCGCGGGCGGCGGTGAGGCCTGGGTCCGGATCAACGACGTCACGACGGACTTCTGGGCGGACGACGTCGAGGAGCTCCGTGGCCTCCCGGGCCTGCAGGGCGTGATGCTCGCGAAGACCGAGTCGCCCGCGCAGGTCACCGACACGTGGCACCGGCTCGGCGGCCACACCCCGGTGATCGCCCTGGTCGAGTCGGCGCTCGGCATCGAGGAGGCGACGTCGATCGCGAAGGCACAGGGCGCCTTCCGTCTGGCCTTCGGCTCGGGTGACTACCGCCGCGACACCGGCACCTCGGCCGACACGCTCGCCATGGCCTACCCGCGCTCCCGGCTCGTCGTCGCCTCGCGCGTGGGCGACCTGCCGGGTCCGATCGACGGCCCGACGGTCGGCTCGGCGCACGCGATCCTCCGCGAGCAGTCCCAGGTGGCGGTGTCGCTCGGCCTGACCGGCAAGCTCTGCCTGGACACCGAGCAGCTGCCGGTCATCAACGAGGTCATCTCCCCCACGCCGACCGACGTCGCCTGGGCGCAGGACTTCCTCGACGACTTCGACGCCCGCGGGCAGGTCATCCGCGACGGCTCCGACCTGCCGCGACTCGGCCGCGCGCAGAAGATCCAGCGGCTCGCCCGGGCGTTCGGCGTCGAGGCACGGTAGACCGGTCGCATGACCTGGTCGCACCCGTCCGGCGGTCCGCCGCAGTCCTCACCCTCGGGTCCGTCCCAGTCCGGCCCGGGCAGCACCGAACGCGCCGCGTGGGCGCGTGGCGGCACGACGCTGTTCCCCGCGGGCCGGGTCGCCGACCGGGTGTCGACCGTCCTCCTGCTCGCAGCCGGTGCCCTCCTGACGCTCCTCACCCTGGTGGTCGGGATCATCGCGGTCGTCTCGGCCACCGCGAGCTGCGACGCGGCCACGGGGTGCTCGCCGGGCCGCTTCCTCGGCGGCGCCGCGATCGCGGTCGGCGGGTCCTTCGTCATCGGGGTCGCGACGGTCGTGCTCGCGGTCGGCGCCTGGGTGCGTCGTCGTTCGTCGTGGTGGATCGCCGCGCTCGGGTTCGTCCTGGCGATCGTGGTCGTCACCTGGGGCGGGGTCGTGTTCGCGCAGGCGACCGACCCGGCGACGGGGGCCGGCCAGGTGACCGCACTGCAGCTCCCCTAGCGCGGCGTCCGCCGGACGGGAGGCGCGTGGCGGGGCCGCCACGGGCCTCCCGTCCGGCGGCCCCGTCGGCCTGTCCCGTCCGCGCACGCTGGGCGTCGCCCCGGTCGACCGGCGCAAGCTGGGCGCATGAAGCAACGAGTCATCGGAGACGTGTCGGTCAGCGCGATCGGACTGGGCGGGATGCCCATGTCGATCGAGGGGCGGCCCGACGAGCGACAGGCGATCGCGACCATCCACGCCGCCCTCGAGGCGGGCGTCACCCTCATCGACACCGCGGACGCCTACCACCAGGCGGCCAAGGACGAGGTCGGGCACAACGAGGAGCTCATCGCGAAGGCGATCCGCGAGTTCCACGGCGACACCGACGCGGTGCTCGTCGCCACGAAGGGCGGCCACCTGCGGCCGGAACCGGGCGCGTGGGCGCAGGACGGCCGACCGGAGTACCTCAAGGAGGCCGCGAAGGCCTCGGCGAAGCGCCTCGGTGTCGACGCCGTCGGCCTGTACCAGTTCCACCGGCCGGACCCGTCGGTGCCCTACGCGGACTCGATCGGGGCACTCGCGGAGCTCCTCGACGAGGGCGTCATCCGCATGGCAGGCATCTCGAACGCCGACCCCGACCAGATCCGTGAGGCGAACGAGGTCCTGGGCGGCCGCCTCGTCTCGGTGCAGAACCAGTTCTCACCGGCGTTCCGGTCGAGCGAGCCGGAGCTCGAGCTGTGCGACGAGCTCGGCATCGCGTTCCTGCCGTGGAGCCCCCTCGGCGGCATCGCGAAGGCCGCCGACCTGGGGACCGCGTACGAGGACTTCGCCGTCATCGCCCGCGAGCGCGACGTGTCGCCGCAGGTCGTGGCGCTGGCGTGGGAGCTGCAGAAGAGCGACGTGGTGATCCCGATCCCGGGTGCGTCGCGGCCGCAGTCGATCCTGGACTCGGTCGTCGCGGCGACGGTGAAGCTCCGCGACGAGGACGTCGCTCGCTTGGACGCTGCTCGACCGGCGGCCTGACGGGCCGGAGCACCCGCACGACGACGCCCCGTCCACCGATCGGTGGACGGGGCGTCGTCGTGCTGCGGCGGTCAGGACGTGCAGGCCTGCTGGAACTCGGTCCCCGCGTCCTGGACCTTCTGCGTGGTGTCCGAGAACGCCGACAGGTCCGCCGACTGCGGGTCCGCCGTGATCGCCTTGATCTGCGTCAGCATGTCGGTGTACGCCGACCGGAACGCCTCGGCCTTCGGCTTGACGTCGGCGTTCTGCACCGCGTCGACGCCGTCGGACAGCGACTGGTCGAACTCCTCGAGCTTCGCGACGGCTGCCTGCGGGTCCGACTGCAGCTCGGTGACCTGCGACTGCAGGCCCTTCGCGGCGTCCTCGACCTTCGACTGGAACGCGTTGCACGCCTCGGCCTTGCTCTGGGACGCGGCCTGCGGCGCCGCGGAGCTCGGGGCCGAGGAGGCTGCCGAGGTCGACGAACCGGAGCCCTCGGCGCCGCCGTTCCCCGAGCCCCCGTTCGAGCAGCCGGCGAGCAGTGCGACGGCGAGTGCCGCGGTCGCCACGGCGATGGTCTTCCTGGACATGGACGTCCCCCCTGGTCGTGCCCGCGCGACGGAACGGCGCGGATCGGCACCGACGGTACACGGCGTCCGTCGGGCCTGCCGTGCCACGAGCCGTGCCGGTCTGCCCTGCCACGGGGCGTACGGTCGAGGGCATGCAGGCGATCACGGCACACGACGGCGGACTCCGACTCGACGAGCACCCGGACCCGGTCGCCGGGCCGGGCGAGGTCCTCGTCGAGGTGGCAGCGGCCGGGGTCAACAACGCCGACCTGCAGCAGGTCGCGGGCAACTACCCGCCGCCGCCCGGCGCGTCCGATGTGCTGGGCCTCGAGGTCTCCGGGACGGTCCGCGCGCTCGGCGACGGCGTGGACGGGTTCGCGGTCGGTGACCGGGTGTGCGCGCTGCTGTCGGGTGGCGGCTACGCGACCCTCGTGGCCGTGCCCGCGGCCCAGGTGCTGCCGGTGCCCGACGGCGTGGACCTGGTCGAGGCCGCGGGACTGCCCGAGGCCGCGTGCACGGTGTACTCGAACGTGGGGATGATCGCGGGGCTCCGGCCCGGGCAGACCCTGCTGGTGCACGGCGGCACGGGCGGCATGGGATCGCACGCGGTCGTGTGGGCGAAGGCGCTCGGTGCCCGGGTGATCGCGACGAGCGGCGGGGAGCGGAAGGTGCGTGCTTCGAGGGAGCTCGGCGCCGATCTCGTGGTGGACCACCGCACCGAGGACTTCGTCGAGCGCGCCCGCGACTTCACCGACGGCCGCGGGGTCGACGTCGTGCTGGACGTCGTCGGGGCGGACTACCTCGCGAAGCACCTCGACGTGCTCGCCCCGAACGGGCACATCGCCGTGATCGCGGCGGGCAGCGGGCAGAAGGGCGAGCTCGACTTCGGCGCGATGATGCGGAAGCGTGCGACCATCAGCGCGACGACGCTCCGTGCTCGGCCGCTCGACGAGAAGGCCGCGATCGTGGCCGCCGTCCGCGAGCACGTCTGGCCGCTCGTCGCCGACGGCAGCGTCCGACCGATCGTCGACTCGGTGGTCCCGCTCGCCGAGGCCGCCGAGGCGCACCGCCGGGTCCGCGAGGGCGAGGTCATCGGCAAGGTGCTGCTCGCCGTGTGACCCGGGTCAGGCGTGGACGCGGGGTCAGGCGTGGACGCGGGACAGGAACTCGACGAGCGCCGGGTGCTGCGGCCGGTCGAGCACGTCGGCCGGCGCACCCTGCTCGACCACCTCGCCCTGGTGCAGGAACACGATGCGGTCGGCGACGTTCCGGGCGAACGACATCTCGTGCGTGGTCATCAGGATCGTAGCGCCCTGCTCCTTGAGCTCGCGGACGAGGTCGAGCACCTCGCCGACGAGCTGCGGGTCGAGGGCACTCGTCACCTCGTCGAGCAGGAGCAGCTCCGGCGACGTCGCGATCGCCCGCACCACGGCGACACGCTGCTGCTGCCCGCCCGAGAGCCGGTCCGGGTACGCCCCGGCGAAGTCGCCCAGGCCGATCCGGTCGAGCAGTCGGCGGGCGGTCGCCTCCGCCTCGGCCCGGGCGATGCCGTGCACCCGACGGGACGCGAGCGTGACGTTGTCGAGCACCCGCATGTGCGGGAACAGGTTGAACTGCTGGAAGACCACGCCGATCCGGGCGCGGGTGGCGTCGACGTCGGTGCGGGGGTCGGCGATGTCCGTCCCCTGGAGCAGGATCTCGCCGTCGTCGATGCCCTCGAGCAGGTTCACCGTCTTCAGCAGTGTCGACTTGCCGGAGCCGGACGCCCCGATGACGCAGATGACCTCGTGGCGGTGCACGGTCAGGTCGATCCCCCGCAGGACCTCGTGCTCGCCGAACGTCTTGCGCAGTCCGCGCAGTTCCAGGACCACCGACTCGCTCACACCGTCCCCCCGATCTGCTCGCGACGCTGCTGCCGTCGAGCGATGGCATCCGTCACCCGGATGAGCGGGAGGCTGATCACGACGAACAGCAGCCCCGCGACGAGGTACGGCGTGAAGTTGTAGGTCTCGGCCTGTGCGATCTGGGCGCTCCGCACCGCGTCGACGGCGCCGAGGATCGACACCAGGCCGACGTCCTTCTGCATCGAGACGAAGTCGTTCATGAGCGCCGGGGTGACCTTGCGGATCGCCTGGGGCAGCACGACCAGCCGCAGCGTCCCGGCGTGGGACAGGCCGAGCGACCGGGCTGCGAGGCGCTGGGACGGGTGCACGGCCTCCATGCCGGCGCGGAGCACCTCGGCGACGTAGGACGAGTACGTGAGCACGATCGCGATGGTGCCCCAGACCTCCGGGGGTTGCCGCGGGAAGATGCCGAGCCCCGGGATGCCGAAGCCGACCAGGTAGAGCACGATGATGAGCGGCAGACCCCGGAACAGGTCGGTGTACGCGGTGGCGAGCATCCGCAGTGGGAAGAACACCGGGTTCCGCAGCCCCCGCACGACGGCGAGCAGGGTGCCGAGCACGGCGACGCCGATCGCGCTGAAGAACAGGATCCGGATGTTCAGCCACAGCCCGAGCAGGACGGCCGGGAAGGTGTCGATCGCCGTCTGCGGGTCGAAGAACGACTGCTGCACCGCGGCCCAGCCGGGCGTGTTCACGACGCCGAGCCAGACGACCGCGATCACGACGAGCGTCGAGACGACCGAGACGACGACCGAGCGGCGGCCGCGCTGCCGACGGTAGAGCCGTCGTTCGAGCTCGACCTGGCTCGGCGCTGGAGCGGTCACCGGGGTGCCGGCACCTGCTGGGGCGGTCACCGGACTACTTCAGGACGGGGGTGTTCGTCTCCGAGGAGAGCCACTTCGTCTGCAGGTCGGCGAGCGTGCCGTCGCTCTCCAGGGCCTCGAGGGCCTTGTCGACCTTGCTCGTCAGCGCGGAGCCCTTCGGCAGCACGAAGCCGAACTGGTCGCCGGAGCCGTCCTCGGGGAACTGCGCCGAGACCGTGCCGTCGTCGAGCTGTGCGGCGGCCATGTAGAACGCCGTCGGCAGGTCGGTCACGATCGCGTCGATCTGCCCCGACTGCAGCGCCAGCACGGCGTCGTCGTTCGAGTTGAACACCTGCGGGGTGACGCCGAGCACGTCCTTCACGGAGCTGATGCTCGTGGAGCCCGAGGCGACACCGATCGTGTCGCCCTTCAGTGCGGCGACGGTGGTGTCCTTCGCAGCCTTCGACCCCGACGTCGTCACGACGGCCTGCGTGGTCGTGTAGTACGGCGTGGACATGTCGACGGCCTTCTTGCGCTTCGCGTCGATCGAGAACTGCTGGACGTTGAGGTCCCAGTCCTTCGGGCCGGGGGCGATGGCGCTGTCGAAGGTGCTGCGCTTCCAGACGACGTCGCCCTTCGCGTAGCCCATCTCCTTCGCGACCGCGTAGGCCACGGCGGACTCGAAGCCCTTGCCGGACTGCGGGTCGTCGTCCTCCACCCAGGGCGAGTAGGCCGGCTGGCCGGTCGCGATCGTGAGCTTGCCGTCCGTGACGGTGCCGTCGCTCCCGGCGCTGCTCCCACCGGCGGAGCAGGCGGCGAGCGCGAGGGCGGCGACCGTGGCGGTGGCGACGGCGAGGGACAGACGGCGGGTGCGGGTCACGGGAGGGCCTTCGTCAGCGGGACAGAGCGGGGTGGAGCGGGCAGGAGGCAGTGTACCGGCGCGTGGGATACCACCGCGACGCGGATGACCGTCGACTACGCGGTCGCGGCGTCGCCGTCGGTGTCGCCCGCCATCGTGAAGTCGTCGAACGAGAACCCGGGCGACACCATGCAGCTGAGGAGCACCTCGCCGTCGCCGGGCAGGGTGCGCTGCCAGACCCCACCGCGCACGAAGGCCTGGGCGTCGTGCAGCCGGTGCCGGCCAGCGTCCGGGCCGAGGGTGATCCGGTCCCCGGGCTCGGGCCGGTCGCCGGAGCCGCCGAGCTCGAGCACGACGGTGTCCGGCCCGTGCCACATCCAGATCTCGTCGCTCGTGACACGGTGCCAGGCGGAGGCCTCGCCCGGGGGCAGCAGGAAGTGGATGAGGGTCGCGGCGGGACGCTCGCCGGCGGGGGTCTCGACGGTCGAGGGCGAGGTCCACGTGCGCACGTACCAACCGCCCTCCGGGTGCGGCTCCATGCCGAGGGCGGCCGCGCGCTGCGGGACGTCGAGCCACTCGATCAGCTCGCCGCCGACGGTGCGGCGGGCGACCATGCCGGGGCGGGGTGCGGTGTCGGTCATCGTTCCTCCTGGGGACGGACGTGGTGGGGGACGGGGTCCCGGGTGTCCCCGGAACCGGGGCCCCGGGTGGGGGCTGTCTCGGGGTCGAGCGGGTGCACGGTGCCGTCGGTGGCCCGCACGACGCCGCGGACGATCGTCGCGACGGCGCGGCCGGCACCGTCCTCGACGAGTTCGGCGAGCGCGTCGGGCACGGTCCGGGCGTCGACGTCGAACACGGCGAGGTCGGCTCGTGCCCCGACGGCGAGGTGTCCGACGCGGTCCGGCCCGACCGCCGTCCCCATCGCGTGCGCGCCACCGAGCGTCGCCGCCGCCAGCAGCCGCTCGTGCAGGTCGCGGTGCGCGTACCCCTGGGCGCGGGCGATGCGGTGCAGTGCGGTGACGTCGGCCATCGGGTCGAGGGACGGCGACGACGACAGGGAGTCGGTGCCGATCGCGATCGGGCTGCCCTCGCGCAGGTAGTCCGCGACGTGCGGCGGGTCGAGGCCGATGACGGCGTTCGACCGGGGGCAGAGCGCGACCGTGGTCCCGCGTGCCCGCAGGAGGGCTCGGTCGGACGCGGTCACGTACACGCCGTGCGCGATGTGGCAGTCGGGGCCCAGCACGCCCAGCCGGTCGACGAACGCGGTGGCACTGGCGCCGAAGCCGAGCGCCCGCATGGCCCGGAAGGACGGCACGTTCGCCAGGTGCCAGTCCGCGGTGTGCCCGACGCCGTCGACGCCCTCGAGCCCCGGGACCGGCCCGAGCGAGACCCGCTCCCCCTCGAACGCCGCCTCGCCCAGGTGCAGGTGCAGCCGGAGCCCCCGCTGGCGCACGATGTCCGGCAGTTCGAGCAGCGGTGCCACGTCGAGGGAGTACGGCGCGTGCGGCGACAGCCCCGCCCCGGGCGTGGTCGGGATCCGTGCGAGCTCGTCGAGCACCTGGTCGCGCCCGTGGGACTCCCACGCCGCGTTCTCCCAGTCCATGACCTCCCAGTAGGCGATCCCGCCGAGGCCGTGCTGCTCCAGGACGTCCGCCGCCTCGATGTCGGTCACCACGTCCGCGATGCTCGTGACGCCCGCCGCGATCGATGCGACGGCGCCCGCGGACGCCTCCGCCCGCCAGTCGTGCGGGAGCGCGTAGTCAAGGTTGAACGCAGCCGCCCAGTCCTCGAAACCCGCGTACTGCCGTTGACCGACACCGGACATGCCGGTGTACTGCAGGTGCGTGTGCGCGTTGACGAGACCCGGCAGGAGCGCGCCCCGCCAGCGCCGCTCCGTGCACGTGCGCCCGGCGGCGTCGAGCTGGTCGACCACCCACGACCGGTCGCCGACGTGCAGGATCCGTCCGTCCTGCACCGCGACCGCCCCGTCGGCGATCGGCGGTGCCGTCATCGGCACGACGACGCGCGCCGAGTGCACCACGACCGGCGACGCGGTCACCGGGGTCTCCCGAACCGGTGCGTCCGCACGTCCGGCTCGCGGTCGGCGGGCTGCTCGGCGATCCGGACGGGAGGAGCGACCCGGCTCCCCCACGCGGCGAGCGCGACGCGGGCGGTCGCCTCGTCCACCGCGGGGTCGACCGGCACGACGGCGCGCGGGAGTTCGTCGCCGCGCTCGAGCAGCATCCGCAGGGCGCCGAGCTGCACCGCGAAGGACAGGTCCATGATCTCGACGGGGTTGCCCTCGGCGGCGCTCGTGTTCACCCCGTTGCCCCCGGCGAGGACGAGCACCTGG
Organism: Curtobacterium sp. ODYSSEY 48 V2; assembly: GCF_023712625.1. NCBI lineage: Bacteria > Bacillati > Actinomycetota > Actinomycetes > Micrococcales > Microbacteriaceae > Curtobacterium > Curtobacterium sp. ODYSSEY 48 V2. The sequence continues at coordinate 19,289 of NZ_JAMAXX010000012.1, read as the reverse complement.
TGGCCGTCCGGCCAGGTCAGGCGCTCCACGTGCTGCGCCACGGCCGTCCGGACCGCACCGGCGGCGGCCGCCGCGGACAGGGCGACCTCGTCGTCGACGCCCCCCGCGACGGACACGACCGCACCGACCGCGCACGCGCGCAGGACCGTGTGGTCCACGGTGTCCGCCACCCCGGAGGCACTCACCACGAGGTCGGCGTCGCGCACCGCGTCGACGAACGGTGCGACCGCGTGCCCGGCGAAGCGCGCCTGCAGGGCGCGGACCGGGTCGACCTCGGCGACCGTGACCCGGAAGCCGAGCGCGACGAGGACCTGGGCGACCCCCTCGCCGACGGGACCGAAGCCGGCGACGACCGCCGTGCCTCCCGGCCGGACCCGGTGCACGGCGGACGGGAGCGGGTCGACCAGGTCGAGCGTCGCGAACACCGTGGACTGGCCGGTGCCGAAGCGGTTGTCGAAGCAGGTCTTGGCGCGGGCGTCGTTGACGGCGACCACGGGGATGCCGAGCTCGCCGCGCTCGGCCATGACGCGGAGGGGTCGGAGGCCGCTCGTCGTCTCCTCCGCGGCGCCGAGCATGGTCGGCAGCAGCTCGGGCCGCTCCTGGTGCGCGAGGCGGATCAGGTGCGAGCCGTCGTCGAGGAGCACGTGCGGACGCGTGTCGAGCATCGCCAGGGCGAGACGGTGCTGCTCGGCGAGCGAGGCCGTGCTGTCCGCGTGGACCGGCATCTCGGCGCGGCGGAGCACGTCGGCGACCGCGTCGTCCGTCTCGTCGGCGTGCGCGTACACGACGACCTCGGCGCCCGCGTCGCGCAGGAGCAGGCTGAGCACGGCGGTCTTCGGCTCGAGCACCATCGCGACGCCGACCCGGGTACCGCGGAGCAGCCCGCCGTCACGGAGCTCCGCGGCGACCGCACGGGCGACCGGCATCGACCTGCGCGCCCAGCGGATGCGGTCCTCGGCGGCAGGGTCGTCCTCGGGCTCCCGACCGGTGGAGACGAGGAACACGTCGTCGGAGAACGTCGGGACGGCGAGCACCCCGGGGCGGGCCGGGGCGACCGGGCCGAAGGCGTCCTCGTCGACCGCGGGGACGTACCGGCCGGCGTCCACCACCACGAGGGTCGCACCGCGGGGCCGGTCGGTCTCGCGCTCGACGGCAGCGGTCGACTCGTCCGGGTCACCGAGGCACCAGAGCTGGTCGATCGGCTCGTCGTCGACCGGCTCGTGGTCCGCAGGGGCGGTGTCCACCGCGGTGCGTGCACCGAGCCCGGTGAGCAGTGCGACGAGCGCCGCGGCGTCACGCGGGTCGCCGCCGAGCACACGGACGGTGCGGCCGGCGACGAGGAGGTTGGTCGCCGCGGCGAAGCGTCGGACGGCTGCCGCGGCCCATGCGGCCCGCTCGGGGTCGGGTCGCTGCGGCATGGGGCCATCGTAGGGCGTGCGGGTCGGCGCGGAGTCGCGCGGGCTGACGGTCATGCGGTCACGCGTCGTCGGGGCGTGGGCGGCGACGCGGGAATGTCCCGCGGCCGTCGGACGTACTGTGAGGACATGACTGATGCGACGTTCGACAAGGTGACGATGTTCGGCGCGGACTGGTGCCGCGACTGCCGACGCTCGAAGGCGCTCCTCGACCGCCTCGGGGTCGACTACGACTACGTGGACGTCGAGGCGGACCTGTCCGCCGCCGACCGGGCCGAGGCCATCAGCGGCCGCAAGAACATCCCCGTCGTGGTGCTGCCGAACGGCAAGCACTTCGTGGAGCCCTCGGACACCGAGCTGCAGGCGGAGCTGGAGTCGTCCGGGGCGGTGTGACCCTCGCCTGCTCCTGCGCCTCCACGCATGCTGTGAACACGCTGGGGAAGAGCGGTGTTCAATCGGGGCCGAACCAGATCGTGGACACCCCCGGACCGCGGCACGGTCCATTCCAAGGAGGACATCATGGGCGTCATCGGCACCATCATCGGGCTCATCATCGTCGGCCTCATCGCCGGAGCACTGGCACGACTCATCATCCCCGGCAAGCAGCACATGTCGATCCTCATGACGATCGTGCTCGGCATCATCGGCTCGTTCGTCGGCGGCTTCCTCGGGTTCCTGATCTTCCGGCACAACGTGGAGGACGGCTTCTTCCAGCCGGCCGGCATCATCGGCTCGATCATCGGTGCCGTCATCGTGCTGTTCCTCTACACGCGCTTCGCGGGTCGCGGCGCGCGTCGCTGACCACCGGCAAGCGCCACTGACCGACGTGGGGGTGTCGGAGCGGCACCACGAAGGACCCCGGACCGTGACGGTCCGGGGTCCTTCGTCGTCCCGTGCGACCGGTCGACCCCGAGCAGGGGGGACAGGGTGCTGACGGCCGTACATCGGCCGGGGCGTAGCGTCCCCGCCATGACCGACGAGAACGAACGCCCCCGTCCCGAGGACGACGCCGCACGGCTCGGACTCGTCGTCGTCGGCGAGGCCGCCGCACTGCACGCCGGGGACGACGCCTCGCTCGACGCCAGCGAGGCGAACATCCGCGAGACCGTGGACAGCATGGTCGACGAACCCCTCACGCCCCGGCAGGAGGAGGTCATGGAACGCCTCGCTGCCGCTGGCGGCACCCTCACCGCGGGCCTGAGCGGCGCACTCGCAGCGAAGACCGGCGGGCAGGTCGAGGACGTGCTCGAGGGCGCCGCACGCAGCGTCGTCTGGCAGCAGCGTCTGGCCGCCGAGCGGGACGCGCTGCAGGGACAGCCGCAGGAGTCGACCGACGGCGACCTGGCCACCGACGGCGACCCGGCCACCGACAGCGACCCGGTTGAGGACCAGCGCGAGGACGCCGGCGGCCAGCAGCGACACCGGGACGACGACGGGCGCGACCGGGGCTGACCCGACCGCGCCCGTGCGCACGACCGTGCCCGTCAGTCGACCGGCGCGGCGTCCTGTTCACGCGCGACCGCCCGGGCAGCGGCCTGGCCGGTCGTCGTGCTCTTCACGATGTCGCTCAGCGTGAAGCCGGCCGTGGTGCCGAGCAGCGCGTCGACCTCGCTGAACTGGCTCACGACGCTCTTCGACAGGGCGCCTGCGCCGTCCGAGGACACGACCGTCAGCTTGTCGATGTTGCCCATCGGCGCCGCGAGCTCGCGGGCGATGCTCGGCAGCGTCTCGAGCGCCTTCACCCGGAGCACGGCCTCGGAGTGCTGTGCGAGCGCGTCGGCCTGGGCCTTCGTCGCGTCGGCCTCGGCCTGACCCTTCGCACGGATGGCGTCGGCCGCGGCCTCACCCTCCGCACGTGAGGCGTCGGCGGCGAGCTTGCGGGCGGCAGCCTCGGCCTGGGCCTCGGCGGCGACCGCCTCGGCCGAGATGCGTCGGGCCTCGGCCTGCGCACGGGCCGTCTCGACCTGGGCAGCCGCAGCAGCCTCGGCCTCCACCCGGGTCTTGCGCGCGTTCGCCTCGGCGACCGCGCTCACCTCGGACTCGAGCTCGGCACGACGGAGCTCGGCGCGCTTCTGCGCCGTGATCTGCTCCTGTTCGACGACGCCCTGCGACGCGCGAGCCTGCGCGAGCGGACCAGCCGCTGCGGCCTCGGCCGAAGCCCGGTCGGCGTCGAGCTGCAGCGCCGCACGACGGATGGCGAGGGTGTTCTCGGCCTCGGCGATCGCCTGGTCGGCGGTGGCCCGGGCCTCGCGTGCCTCGCGGTCGGCCTGGGCCTCGGCGTTCTCCGCCTCGAGCCGGACGCGGGCGCGCTCGGCACGACCGAGGTCGCTGATGTAGTCGTTGCGGTCCGAGATGCCCTTGATCTCGAACGAGTCGACGTCGAGACCCTGGCTGTGCAGGGCGTCCTTGGCGACGTCGAGGACCGCCACCGTGAGCTGGTCGCGGTTGCGGATGATCGTCGACACGTCGGTCGCGCCGATCGACGCGCGGAGCGAACCGGACAGGACCTCGCGCGCGAAGTCGTCGATCTTCTTCTCCTGGCCGAGGAAGCGCTGCGCAGCAGCACGGATCGACGCATCGGCCTCGCCCACCTTGACGAGCGCCACGGCCTCGACGTCGATCGTGACGCCGCGGGAGTCCTGCGCGTTCACGTTGATGTCGATGGCACGCGAGGACAGCGAGATCTTCGCCACCCGCTCGAAGAACGGTCGGACGAGCACACCCGCACCGAGGACGACCTTGATGCCGGACTCGACGGTCTCGGTGCCGTCGGGGTTCTTGACCTTCCGCGACCGCTTCCCGGTGATGATGATCGCCTCGTCCGCACCGGCGTTGCGGTAGACGAGCTTGGCGTACACGAGCGCGATCACGGCGAGGACGATGATCCCCACGATGACGAGCGGGACGGCGCCGAGTGCGAGCAGGACTTCCATGATTCCCCCCAGCGGCTCCGGCACGGTCGGTCGTGACCGGGATTCCGCATCTGTTGTTCCGTTGCGCCCATCCTAGGAGCGCGGGGACCGCAGCGGCAGGACGGCGACCGGAGCTGTGGAGAACCGGACGGCCACCAGGACCGACCGGCCACGCGACACGGTCGCACGCACGACGGGAGGCGCGGTGCAGGTCGGGACCTGCACCGCGCCTCCCGTCCGGTCCAGCGCTGTGGCGCTACGCGCCCTGCTGCCACCAGCTGTCGAAGGGCGTCGCGGGCACGCGACGCTTGTGCTCGGTCGCTCGGTAGCGCGACTCGATCGCCTCGGCGACCTCGTCGGGGACGTCGTGCCCCTGCAGGTACGCGTCGATCTCGACGTAGGTCAGGCCGAGGTTGGCCTCGTCGGTCTGCCCGGGCAGGTCGTCGAGCAGGTCCGCGGTCGGCGCCTTCTCGTACAGGCGAGCCGGCGCCCCCAGGTGCTCGAGGAGCTGCCGCCCCTGGCTCTTCGTCAGCCCGGTCAGCGGGGTGAGGTCGACGCCGCCGTCGCCGTACTTCGTGAAGAAGCCCGTCACGGCCTCGGCCGCGTGGTCCGTGCCGACGACCAGCAGTCCGCGCTGCCCGGCCACGGCGTACTGGGCGACCATGCGCATGCGCGCCTTGACGTTGCCCTTCACGAAGTCGCTGAGCGCGACGCCGGACGCCGCGGTGTCCTGCACCACGCCGTCGACGCCGTGCTCGATGTTCACCACGATGCCGGGGTCGGCGGCGATGAACTGCAGCGCGAGCTGCGCGTCGTCCTCGTCGGCCTGCACCCGGTACGGCATGCGGACGGTGACGAACTCGGCCTCGCGTCCCTCGGCGCGGAGGGACTCGACGGCGAGCTGGGTGAGCCGTCCCGCGAGCGTGGAGTCCTGCCCGCCGCTGACGGCGAGGACGAACCCCTTCGCGCCGGTCGTGGTCAGGTAGTCACGCAGGAACGCGACACGGCGGGCGACCTCCTGCTCGGGGTCGATGGTCGGCTGGACGTCGAGGTCCGCAGCGATGGTGGCTTGGAGTTCACGCACCCGACCAGTATCCCGCCGCACCGTCGCGCGCGACCGGATTCACCGGAGGCACGCGGCTGGTGTTCACCCGTTCGACTCAGGCGACCGTCGGGGCGGCGGGGTGCCGGATGGTGTTGTCGTGGTCGGCACCGATCGCGCACGTGCAGACCACACGGAGCATCTCGTCGGTCCGGGTGAGCCGGAAGCGTTCGACGTGCGGCGGGCCGACGTGACGGTCGAACGGATGGGTGTCGTGGTCGTGCACGTCGGGTCCTCCCTGATCCGGGTCCCGCTGGTGAGACGGGACGGGCCACACGGCCCCTGCCGAGGATCATCCGCGCGCAGGCAGGACGGCGCGAGCCCCCGTCCGGGGGCCGCGTCAGACCTGCTCGCCGAGGAAGTCCGCGTACGAGGGTTCGTCGTGCTCGGGACCGGCGGGCACGGAGGCATCCGAGGTGCCACCGACGCGGTCGGCGATCAGCTCGGCGACCTCCTCGGGCGAGCGCATGCCGTGACGGTGCCAGTCCTCGACGGGGCGGGGCGTCACGAGAGCACCTGCAGGGTCGTGGCGGCGAAGGTGGAGACGGGGGTGCGGGTGTGCCCCGCCGGGAAGTCGAGGTGCGTGCAGCACGGGTACGTGGCGGTCATGAGGACCAGCCCTTCATCGAGGTGTTGCTCACCCCGGATCCGACCGGGCCGTCCCGCTGTGCCAGACCCCGCGGACCGCGAGGGCATCGTGACGACGGGACCCTGTGAGTGAACCCGGTGGCCCCAGCGTAGAAGCGGGACAGGAGCGCGTCCAGGTCGATGCGCTTAGCGGCGTCCCCGGACGTCCCCGGCCGCGGGTCGGCTGCGTCGGGACCGCGGGTCGGCTGCGTCGGGACCGCGGGTCGGCTGCGTCGGGACCGCGGGTCGGCTGCGTCGGTAGCGTGGGAGGCTCCGCACCACCACCGAGGAGCCTCATGCCCCTGTTCGGCAACCACCCCACCACGTCCGACGCGACACCGGGACCACTCGCCCGCAAGTGGACCGACGGGTTCGGCAGTCTCGCGACCCGGTGCCTGCAGGTGATCGTCGTGCTCGTGATCGCGATCGGCATCGTGTACGCCGCCGCGACCCTGAGCGTCGTGACGATCCCGGTGCTCCTCGCCCTGATCATCGCGTCCGCCATGCACCCGGTCGTGTCCTGGCTCCGACGGCACAAGGTGCCCTCGGTGCTCGCGACCCTCGCGGTCCTGCTCGGCGTCCTCGTCGTGCTCGGCCTCGTCGGTTGGCTGATCGTCGTCGCGGTCATCTCGCAGTGGCCCGACCTGCAGAAGTCGGCGATCAGCGGTTTCCAGCAGCTGCAGGACACCGTCGCGCACCTGCCGTTCTCGATCTCCGACCAGCAGGTCGACCAGGTGGTGAACGGCGTCCAGGACTTCCTGACCAGCTCGCAGTTCGGGTCGGGCGCCCTGGCCGGGGCGTCGGCCACCGCGAACTTCCTGACCGGCCTGGTGCTGATGATCGTCGTGCTGTTCTTCTTCCTCAAGGACGGGCCGGCGATCTGGGAGTTCCTGCTCCGTCCGTTCACCGGCGCCCGGTACGAGCGTGCACGCCGCGTCGGTGACCGCGTCGTGCAGACCCTCGGCGGCTACGTCCGCGGCACGGCGAGCGTCGCGGCGGTCGACGCGATCGGCATCGGCGTCGGGCTGGCGATCGTCGGGGTGCCGCTCGCGCTCCCCCTCGCCGTCGTCGTGTTCATCACCGCGTTCATCCCGATCGTCGGCGCCACCGCCGCGGGCATCCTCGCCGCGCTCGTCGCCCTCGTCGCGAACGGCCCCGTGGCCGCGCTGATCGTCGTGGGCATCGTGGTGCTCGTCAACCAGCTCGAGGGCAACCTGCTGCAGCCGGTGCTGATGGGCAAGACGCTCAAGCTGCACGGCCTGGTGATCCTGATCGGCCTGACCGCGGGCACCGTGCTCGCGGGCATCACCGGCGCGATCATCTCGGTGCCGCTCCTCGCGGCGGCCTGGGGCGCCGTGCAGGTGTGGGGCGGTCCGGACCGGCCGGCGGAGCCGTGGCGCCAGAAGCGGCCGGAGACCGCCGAGCGGCGGTAGCGGGCCCCACGGGACGGACGGGAGGCGCGGTGCCGGTCGGTACCGCGCCTCCCGTCCGTCGTGTGGGCGCGTCGGCGGCTGGTCGCGGCAGCGCGGCGCTGTCGTACGACGCGGCCGCTGTCGCACGACGACGGTGATGTCGCACGAACCGACCTCGCTCGTGCCGGATCGGCCGAAACGACACCGCCGCTGTCGCACGACGACGGTGATGTCGCACGGCCCGACCCCCACTCCCGACGCGAGGGACGTCCCGCGCCGAAGCACCTGTCGATCGACCCGCGCGATGTCGGCCGATGCACCCGCGACCGATGCAGGCGCACAGGACGACACCGCGCACGTCGTTCGACGCGCGCAACGTCGAAGTACGCGTGTGCACGCGGCTCGGAAGAGCCACACGCCCTCTCCCGACGCACGCCACGGACGACGAACGGGAGCCCCTGCGCGCGGCAGGGGCTCCCGTTCGTGTCGGTGCGGTGTGTGTCAGTCGGTACCGGAGTCGAAGGCGGCGCCCTCGGACGCGGCGTCCGTCGCGCGACCGAGTGCCTCGTCCTCGCTGGACACGACGGCTCCGCCGAGGATCTCCTCGGCCTCGCCCGACTGCAGCTCGCCGACGAGTTCGCCCGTCGCGCCGCCGATCAGCCCGGCCGCCGCGTACTGCTCGAGGCGCGAGCGCGAGTCCGCGATGTCGAGGTTGCGCATCGTGAGCTGCCCGATGCGGTCGTCCGGACCGAACGCTGCGTCGCCGACACGCTCCATCGAGAGCTTGTCCGGGTGGTACGACAGCGCCGGACCCGTGGTGTCGAGGATCGTGTAGTCGTCACCACGCCGCAGGCGCAGCGTGACCTCACCGGTGACGGCGGAGGCGACCCAGCGCTGCAGCGACTCGCGCAGCATGAGGGACTGCGGGTCGAGCCACCGGCCCTCGTACATCAGACGTCCGAGACGACGACCCTCGTTGTGGTACGCCGCGACGGTGTCCTCGTTGTGGATCGCGTTGAGCAGACGCTCGTAGGCGATGTGCAGCAGGGCCATGCCCGGCGCCTCGTAGATGCCGCGGCTCTTGGCCTCGATGATGCGGTTCTCGATCTGGTCGCTCGCGCCGAGGCCGTGGCGACCACCGATGGCGTTCGCCTCGTACACGAGCGCGACGGCGTCGGCGTACTCGACGCCGTTGATGGCGACCGGGCGGCCGGCCTCGAAGCGGACCGAGACCTCTTCGGTGGCTACCTCGACGTCGTCACGCCAGGCGGCGACGCCCATGATCGGCTCGACGATGTCCAGACCGCTCGAGAGCTCCTCGAGGCTCTTCGCCTCGTGCGTTGCTCCCCAGATGTTCGCGTCGGTCGAGTAGGCCTTCTCGGTGGAGTCGCGGTACGGGAACCCACGGGCGACGAGCCACTCGCTCATCTCCTTGCGACCGCCGAGCTCCTCGACGAACTCGGTGTCGAGCCACGGCTTGTAGACGCGCAGCCGCGGGTTGGCCATCAGGCCGTAGCGGTAGAACCGCTCGATGTCGTTGCCCTTGTAGGTGGAGCCGTCGCCCCAGATGTCGACCCCGTCCTCCTTCATGGCGCGGACGAGCATCGTGCCCGTCACCGCGCGGCCGAGCGGCGTCGTGTTGAAGTAGGTCTTGCCGCCGGAGCGGATGTGGAAGGCACCGGTCTGCAGGGCGACGAGGCCCTCTTCGACCAGGGCGCTCTTCGCGTCGACGATGCGGGCGATCTCGGCGCCGTACTCCTTCGCGCGACCCGGGACGGCGTCGATGTCCGGCTCGTCGTACTGGCCGATGTCGGCCGTGTACGTGCAGGGCACCGCTCCCTTCTCGCGCATCCAGGCGACCGCGCAGGAGGTGTCGAGACCTCCGGAGAACGCGATGCCGACTCGTTCGCCGACGGGGAGACTGCTCAGGACCTTGGACACGGGGTCAATCGTACGGGGCGCTGGGCCCGGGCTACCGTCCAGGGCGACGGTTGTGGAGAACCCGTTCCGGCCCAGACGACGGCTGGTGCCCCTGGACGAGCACTGCAGGGACACGAACCCCGACTCGACGTGGTGCCCCTGGAGGGACTCGAACCCCCAACCGTTTCCTTAGGACGGAACTGCTCTTCCATTGAGCTACAGAGGCTGGCCCGTCCACTCTAGCGGCGGTACGGCTCCAGGAACGCGCAGACCTCGTCCACGAACAGCTCCGGCACCTCGAACGGCGCGAAGTGCCCGCCCCGGTCGAGTTCGTGGTGGTGCACGAGGTTCGTCGTGCGCTCGAGCCACTCCCGCGGAGCCCGCACGATGTCGCCCGGGAACACCGAGAACCCCGACGGCACCTCCACCCGTCGACGCAGTTGCGCAGCGGGGATCGCCGCGTTCGCGTGGTACATCCGCATGGAGGACCCGATCGTCGCCGTCGCCCAGTACTCGGTCAGCAGCGCCAGGACCTCGTCCCGCGTGTACACCGACCACAGGTCGCCGCCGCGGTCGCTCCACGACCGGAGCTTCTCGACGATCCACGCAGCGAGGCCCGCGGGTGAGTCGGTCAGCCCGACGGCGGCGGTCTGCGGCTTCGTGCGGTGCATCATCGCGTAGGCGCCCTCGGCGGTCCGCCACCGCTCGGTCTCCTGCACGAAGGCCCGCTCCGCCGGGGACAGCTCCGTGGTGTCGATCCCGGGCCACGCCAGCCCGCCGTCGATCCGGTGCACGGCGACCACACGGTCGGGGTGGTCGAGTGCGAGGTACCGGACGACGTGCGTCCCGATGTCCCCGCCGGAGGCCGCGAACCGGTCGTACCCGAGGTCGGTCATCAGTGTCGCCCACATGCCGGCCACCTCGCGGGCATCGAGCACGCGCGGTGGCGCGTCCGAGAACCCGTACCCGGGCATGTCCGGCACGACGACGTCGAACCCGGCCTCGACGAGCATCGGCAGGACCTTGCGGTACCGCCACCCGGAGTCCGGCCACCCGTGGGCGAGCAGCAGCGGGAGGGCGTCGGGACGGCCGGATCGCGCGTGGAGCACGTGCACCCGGACGCCGTCGACGACGTGCCGCTCGGACGGCAGCGCGGCGAGCTGCTCCCGGTGCGCGTCGAAGTCGAACCCGTCGGCCCAGTACTCGACCAGCGACCGGAGCTCGTCCACGTCGACGCCCAGCGACCACCCGGTGCCGGCGAGTGCGTCCGGCCAGCGGGTCGCGCGGAGCCGGGCGCGGAGGTCTCCGATCGTGGCGTCGTCGATCACGGGCGTCTCGCTCATGGCTCGCACGCTACGCGCCGCCGCTGCCCCAGTGCGACGGGCGGACGACGTCAACCGGGAGCCGCGTGCGCTCGTCGCCCTGCGCCGCGTTGACCTGCATCTGGGTCAGGAAGAGGGAGCCCGAGAGGTCCGCCCCGTGCACACGCGCACCACGCAGGTCCGCGCCGAGCAGGTCGACTCCGTCGAGGTCGGCCCCCGAGAGGTCAGCGCCGATCAGGTACGCGCCGCGGAGGTCCGCCCCGCACAGGCTGACGCCGTGGAAGCGCCGACCCATCAGGTCGGCCCCGGGCGACAGGACCGCGGGCAGGACCGTCGCGTACCCGCCCCGCACCTCGGCGCTCACCTCGACCAGGACCGCGCGGACCTCCTCGTGCAGCCCGACCAGGTCGAGCCCGAGGACCACGGTCGGCCCCTGCCCGATCGCGTCCTCGATCCGCTCCACCAACGCTGCCGACGCCTCGGGCTGGAGCCTGCGGACCGCGCCCTCGGCCAGGTACCAGAGGAGGTCGTGGAGCTGTCGGACGACACGGAAGACGGCGAACATCTCGACCCGCACGTCCTGGCGCTGGTGCCGGTCCACGCCACCGTAGAGCTGTCCGGTGACGCGCTGTCCGGCACCGGCGCAGTCGAAGACGGTGCAGCCGCGGTACCCGCGTGGCCGGAGTGACTCGTGGACGGTGCACGAGAAGTCGTCGGCGAGGTTCCGGCACGGGTCGCCCGGCGCCTTGTCGACGGGGAAGTCAGCGGACCGCGTGAAGCCGAACGCGGCGCAGCAGAGGGCCGCGCAGGACCCGCAGTCGGCGCGCAGGTCGGCGCGGTCGGGTCCGGGGAACGAGGAAGAGGTCATCGGTGGTCGTCCAGTGTGTCGAGGTGGAGGTGGCGACGGCGGGGACTCCCGAGGAGTCCACCCGCAGGGCACACGCGACCACCGCCTCCTGGACGAGGCGACGAAGCAGCTGGGTCACAGCGATGAGCGGATCACTGCGGCCAGACCACGCGACGGACGGGAGGCACGGGGCGGCCCCGCCACGCGCCTCCCGTCCGTCGCGACGCCGAGCCGGCGCTACGCGGCCACCAGGTACTCGTCCCACTCCGACTGCGGGCGCTCGATCCCCCGCACCACCCAGGACGCACCGTGCGGCGCCTTCGGCCGGAAGCGCAGCCGCCACCCCATCTCCTGCGGGGTGCGGTCGCCCTTCGTGTTGTTGCAGGCCAGGCAGCAGGCGACGAGGTTCTCCCACGAGTCCTGGCCGCCGCGCGACCGGGGCTGCACGTGGTCGATCGTGGTGGCGTGCCGGTCGCAGTAGGCACAGCGGTTGGCGTCACGCCGCAGCACCCCGCGGCGCGAGACCGGCACGAGTCTCGCGTGCGGGATCCGCACGTAGCGGGTCAGGATGATGACGGACGGACGATCGAAGCTCGCGGAGGACCCCGAGACCGGGTGGTCGAGGTCGGCGGCGATGACGGCGGCCTTCTGGTTCATGACCAGCACGAGGGCCCGTCGGTCCGAGATCACCGCGAGGGGCTCGTAACCGGCGTTGAGGACGAGAGTGCGCATGGGTTCCCTTCCGACGGTGCCTGGACGGCTTCCAGGCGCTGCGGGTGCGTCGGGTCGATCGACGTCGACAGGGGACCGCGACCTGTGACCACGCCCTGAACCACGAAGAGCACCACCCGGATGGGCAGTGCTCTCGTCAGACAGGGGCGTGATGGTGCACGCAGGGGGCGGTCGACCGTATGTCCACGAGCGCGCGCCGACCCGTGGTGCGGGTCGTGCGGAGCGCTGACATGAGGTCTCCCGTGTTCGGGCCGGATCGGACCGGTGCAGCACCAGGGTACGTCGGAAACCGGCCCGACACGAGGGTGTGCGGACCGGTTTCCGGGAGTGTTCACGGGAACGACACCAGGGTCGTCACCGTCGTGCGGGTGCTCGGGTCAGATGCCGAAGCGCACGATGTGGTAGCTGCTCGTCCAGATCGGGCGGATCGAGACGGAGCCACCGGGCTTCGGCGCGTCCATGATCATGCCGTTGCCCATGTAGAAGCCGTCGTGCGAACCGTCGTTGAAGATGACGACGTCGCCCGGCTGCGCCTGGGACTCGGGGATCGTGGTGCCCGCGGCGTCCTGCAGCGGGACCGAGTGCGGCAGGCTGATGCCGTACTGCGCGTAGACGTACATGATGTAGCCCGAGCAGTCGAAGCCGGACGGGTCCGCGCCGCCGAAGACGTACGGGGTGCCGATGTACTGCTTCGCGGTGGCGACGACGGCCGGCAGCGAGAACGGAGTGTTCGCGGCGGCCGCCGTGGTGGCGATCTCGTTCGCGGACGGGCCGCTGTACGACGAGTACTGCTTCGCGGTCTGCGCGCGCGCCGCCTGGGTCGCTGCGGCCTGGGCCTGCGCAGCCGCGGCCTGCTCGGCGGCGGCCTTCTGCGCGGCCTCGGCGTCGAGGGTGGACTGCGCGGTCGCGCCGTAGCCGTCACGCGACGTCCCGGCGAGGGCCACGGCGTCGGACACCGAGAACTGCTGTGCCTGGGTCGTGCGGACCTGGCGCTGCGCGTCGGCGGCGGTCGAACCGGTCTGCTGCGTCGCGGCGAAGGCCGGGGCGACGGCCACGGTGCCGAACATGCCGGCGGCGACCGTCAGCACGACGGGGGCGAGGAACCGGCGCTTGCGGGCCGAGCTGCTCGCCTTGGCGGTCTCGGCGGCGCGGGCGGCCTGCGCAGCGCGACGGCCGCCGGGGAGCGGGGCGTCGCGGACGGGGGTGATGCGACGGGCGGGGGCTTCGGTCTGGCGCGCGGCCCGCCGGGTGAGCGGGGCGTCGTTCGCGGTGTTCGTCGGGTTGGCGGGCGTCTGGTCGTCCGCGGCGGAACCGGTCTGCGTCAAGGGTGGTGTCTCCGGCGTCTCGTCACCGTCTCCGCCTGGGTCAGGGCGGAGGGGCGGACCCCATCCGTTCGTCATCGTTTCCGATCGAGGCAGGAGACGGGTTCGAGACGTCCTGCCACGGGTCCTGGGCCTCGTGGGCGGCCCGGGGACTCGACGAGTGTACGTGGGGGCCGTTACCTTGTCGAGATGAAACGACGGTTCGGTAACGGAACGATCACGAACCCCTGATCAGCAGCGACTGAGCCTCGTGACCTTGTGCCGATTCTCAGGCTCGGACGGAGCCCCGACGGTCAGTCCCGCTCGATGTAGACGTGCTGCGCGACCTCGGTCGGCAGCTCGATGCCGGCGTCCTCGCCGTCCACCCGGACCGCGACGTACGCACCGGCGCGCTGCACCCGGGCGACACGGCCGGGCATGACGCCGGCGGTGCGCAGCTGGTGCAGCAGCTCGGGCTCGAACTGCACCGGTTCACCCAGGCGACGCACGACGCCGACCGCGACGGCGTCCGTGCCGTCGGTCGCCGCGACGATGTTCTGCACACCGTCGAGGAACTGTCCCGCCGTCGGTCCACCGATCTCGGCGAGCCCGGGGATCGGGTTGCCGTAGGGCGACTCCGTGGGGTTGCCGAGCATCTCGAGCAGTCGGACCTCGACCTGCTCGCTCATCACGTGCTCCCAGCGGCAGGCCTCGTCGTGCACGAAGGCCCAGTCGAGTCCGATCACGTCGGCGAGGAGCCGTTCGGCCAGCCGGTGCTTGCGCATCACGTGCGTCGCCCGCGAGCGCCCCTCACCCGTGAGCTCGAGGTGGCGGTCACCGGAGACGACGACCAGACCGTCGCGCTCCATCCGCGCGATCGTCTGGGAGACGGTGGGACCGGAGTGTCCGAGACGCTCGGAGATGCGCGCGCGCAGCGGCACGATCCCCTCTTCCTCGAGGTCGAGGATCGTCCGCAGGTACATCTCCGTGGTGTCGACGAGATCGGTCACGGTCCGCCTCTCATGTCTGGGCCCAGCCCGATCCACCCTACTTGAGCAGTGCGACAAGACCGCACCGACGAGCGCGCTCCACGGCCTGGAGGCGCGGGTCGGGTCCGCCCCGTCCGGCCGGTCCAGGGTCGGTGACGGTGGGATACCGCTCGCTAGGATCGGCGCATGGCAGACATCGTCATCCCCGCCGAACTCCTCCCGACCGACGGACGCTTCGGCTGCGGCCCGTCCAAGATCCGCGGCGCGCAGCTCGAGTCGCTCGTGACCCGCGGGGCGACGATCCTCGGGACGTCCCACCGCCAGAAGCCCGTGAAGGACCTCGTCGGCAGCGTCCGCCGCGGCCTCGCCGACCTCTTCCAGCTCCCGGACGGCTACGAGGTCGTCCTCGGCAACGGCGGCTCGACCGCGTTCTGGGACGCCGCCGCCTTCGGGCTGGTCGAACGTCGTGCCGAGAACCTGTCCTTCGGCGAGTTCGGCTCGAAGTTCGCCAAGGCCACGGACACCCCGTGGCTCGAGGCCCCGCACGTCGTCGAGGCGCCCGGCGGCTCGCTCGCCGCGCTCGAGCCCGTCGAGGGCGTCGACGTCTACGCCTACCCGCACAACGAGACCTCGACCGGCGTCATGGCGCCGGTCGTCCGCGCTGCGGGTGACGACGGCGCGCTGACCCTCGTCGACGCCACGAGCGCCGCCGGTGGTGCCGCGTTCGACGTCACCGCGACCGACGTCTACTACTTCGCGCCCCAGAAGAACTTCGCCTCGGACGGAGGGCTGTGGCTCGCCCTGTTCTCCCCAGCCGCGATCGAGCGCGTCGAGCGCATCGCCGCCTCGGACCGCTACATCCCGGAGTTCCTCTCCCTGCAGAACGCCGTGGACAACTCGCGGCTCGACCAGACGCTGAACACCCCGGCGCTCGCGACCCTGCTGCTGCTCGACGACCAGGTCGACTGGATCAACCAGTCCGGTGGTCTGGCGTGGGCCGACACCCGCACGAAGACGTCGTCGTCGACGATCTACGACTGGGCCGAGGCCTCCGACCACGCCACCCCGTTCGTCACCGACCCCGCCCACCGGTCGCAGGTCGTGGCGACGATCGACCTCGACGAGTCGATCGACGCGAAGGCCGTCGCCGCGACGCTCCGCGCGAACGGCATCGTCGACACCGAGCCGTACCGGAAGCTCGGCCGCAACCAGCTCCGTGTCGCCACGTTCACCGCGATCGACCCGGACGACGTGGCGAAGCTCGTGCGGGCGATCGACTTCGTCATCGGCGAGCTGCGCGGCTGAGGCGCCAGCACGGACGGACGGGTCGAGCCGGTCGAGCTCGAGGTCCTGGTCGGGGTCGGTCGGCCGGACGCGGGAAGCCCGACGACGCGAGCCGCGGGAGCGCACCGGAGCGGGGTCCTCGGCGACGTCGTCCGCCGCGTCGTCATCGGAGTCGTCGTCCGCCGCGTCGACGTCGACGCCGTCGAGCTCGTCGTCGTCCGACTCCGCGAGGTCGTCCTCGTCGTCCTCGAACTCGTCGTCGTCGTCGTCCGAGGCGTCGTCGTCTGCCTCGTCGTCGTCCGGGTCGTCGTAGTCGGACTCCTCGGCGTCGTCGAGGTCGTCGTCCTCGTCCGACTCGTCGTCGTCCTCGTCGTCCGACTCGTCGTCGTCGTCCTCGTCCGCCTGGCCGGCGCGGTACTCCGCCATCCGGTCCGCCCACGGCACCCAGTCCGGAGCGACCAGCGAGCCGTCGCCCGGCATCAGCTCGACCTCGAGCACGGTGGGCTCGTCGCCCTCGACCTGCGCGATCGAGACCGTCCAGCGCCACCCGGGGTAGCCGGGCATCCGGTTCGAGAACAGGACCGAGACGACGCCGTCGCCCTCGTCCACGGTGCCGACCGGCTGGCCGACCGTCGACTCCGGCGTGACCTCGAGCAGCGCCTTCCGCGCGAGCTCCGTGTGGTCGATCATCAGGCGTCCAACTGGTCTGCGACGTGGCGCAGGATCGCGGCGAGGCGTTCGCCGTTCTTCGGGTAGCGCCCGTGGCGCAGGTCGCCGCTGACCCGGTCGAGCTCCTTCACCAGGTCCTCGACGATCACCGCCATGTCATCGGCGGAGCGGCGGGACATCTTCGCGAGCGAGGGCGCCGGCTCGAGCAGCCGCACGGACAGCGCCTGCGAGCCCTTCTTGCCCTGCACGACGCCGTACTCGAGGCGGGTGCCGGCCTTGACCGAGGTGACGCCGTCCGGCAGCGAGGACGCGTGCAGGAAGACCGGCTCACCGTCGTCGCCGGTGATGAACCCGAACCCCTTCTGGTCGTCGTAGAACTTGACCTTGCCGGTGGGCATGCGTGGACTCCTCGTGGTCGTGGAACGGCCGTGGTGCGTCGGATATCCTGGGCCGATGGCCAAGCCGACCCGATCCACCGGGAACACGCGCGAACCCGCGGACACCCCGGTGACGTTCAATCGTACCGAACGCGTCCTCGGGTTCATGATCGGCGGCATCTTCATCGCCGGTCTCCTCTGCATCATCGCGATGGTCGTGATGTGGCTGACCGTCCCGAGCGCCAACGGATCGATGCCCTGGCCGGTGATCATGGCGGTCCCGCTGATCGGTCTGCCCATCGGCATGGTGCTGGTCCTCGTCCTGCTCGGACTGACCTGGACCAAGCGCGCCCGCGAGAACCGGTCGGACCGCTGAGGACCCGCGCGGACCGGAGCGGCGGACGATGACGACCACCGCCGACCTCGCCGCCCGGCTGCGGGGGATGTCCGACGACGAGCTGGAACGGCTCGTGGTCGCCCGCCGTCTGCCCGCGGCCGTCCTCGCCGAGTCCGGCCCGCAGCACGCGGCCGACTTCTTCGACCTCGCCGAGGCGCTGCGCACCGACGACGCCGTCGACGCCGCGCTCGAGCACCTGCCCCGGGCGACCCTCCTCGCCCTCCGCGACGGGTCGGCTGACGCCGACGCGCTCGCCCCGGCGGTCGCGCTGGGCCTCGCCGACGACGCGGGCTCGGTGGACGACGCCGTCGCCGGACGACTGGCTGCCCACGCCGAGGTCGCCGACCTCCGGCCGGGAGGCACGGCGCCGGTCCGCCCCGCCGCGCCCGACGAGCAGGTGGCCGACCAGGAGCGCGCCCGCGCGACCGGCGCGGAGCGTGCGTTCACGACGATGACGGTGCTCGCCGAGCTGCTCCGCGCGGTCGACGCCGGCGAGGTCCGCGAACTCGTCAAGGGCGGCATCGGCACGCCGCTCGCCCGGACCCTCGGCGAGCGCGTCGGCACCGACCCGGACGTCGTGCCGGACCGGCTCACGCTGCTGGACCGCACCGGCCTCGCGCACCCCGGCGAGGGGCGCTGGGCCGTGTCGTCCGAGGGGCGCACCTGGCTCGTCGCGGCCTGGCCGGACCGCTGGGTGGACCTGGCCGGACGGTGGTGGCGCTCGCTCGACCCGGCCGTGCACGACGTGCTCCGGGCGGCCGACGACGACCTGCACGACCTGGTCGCCGTCGGACGCTGGGCCTTCCCGGCGGGCGCCCGGTGGCTCGACGCCGTCCTGCTCGACGTCGCCGGCACCGCCGAGGTCCTCGGGCTCGCGGTCGACGGCACGGTGACGGCGACGGGCCGAGCGGTCCTCGACGGCGATGCCGACGCCGCAGCCGACGACCTGCCGCCGACCGTCGACGGCGTCTACCTGCAGCACGACCTGACGGTCATCGCCCCGGGGCCGCTCACTCCCGCCGACGACGACGCACTCCGGAGCGTCGC
Source organism: Curtobacterium sp. ODYSSEY 48 V2 (assembly GCF_023712625.1). NCBI lineage: Bacteria > Bacillati > Actinomycetota > Actinomycetes > Micrococcales > Microbacteriaceae > Curtobacterium > Curtobacterium sp. ODYSSEY 48 V2. The sequence goes on along the minus strand of NZ_JAMAXX010000012.1, from coordinate 936 downwards.
CGACCTCGAGGCACCGGGGTTGGCCGCCCGGTACCGCGTCTCCGAGGACTCCGTGCGGCGGGCGGTCCGGGCCGGCAGCACGCGTGAGGACCTGCTCGCGCTGCTGGACCGACTCTCGGCGACCGACGTGCCGCAGCCCCTCACCTACCTCGTCGACCAGGTGGCGTCGCGGGACGGCGGCCTCGTGGTCGACGTCGCGCCGGACGGTCGCGGGGCGGTCGTGCACGGGACGCCGGACCAGCTCGACCTGGTCGGGGTCGACGCCGAGCTGCGCCAGCTCACCTGGGAACGCGCCGACCTGACGACGCTCACCGCCCCGCACCCGCCGCACGTGGTCCACGCGGCGCTCGAGGAGCAGCGGTACCCGGCCGTGCTGACGGCCGCCGCCCGTCCCGTGGCCTCGGACGCGCCTCCCGGCCGTCGGCGTGGTGGCGCCGGTCGGACGCCGGAACAGGCCGCCCACGCGCTCGTGGAACGCCTGCGCCTGACGACGGAGCGCGGCGACGCGGAGCCGGAGCAGGAGTGGCTCGGGCGGCAGATCGACCTGGCGGTGCGCGGGAAGACGCCGATCCGGCTGACCGTCCGCATGCCGGACGGGTCGGAGCGACCGATCTCGATCGTGCCGACGTCGGTCGCCGCCGGGCGGGTCCGCGGCCGTGACACCGCGGTCGACGTGGAGCGGACGCTGCCGCTGTCGCTCGTCGTCGCGGTCGAGAGCGAGGCCTGAGCCGCGCGTCCCTGCACAGCCGCGCCCCGCGAGCCGGTTCTCCACCGTTGCGCACCGGGGGCGGCGGCTCGCAGCCGCGCCGCCTAGGGCGTGTTGATCAAGAAGGTGCGGGGTGGCCAGCCGCCGCGAGTTGCGCGGGAGAATGGGCGTATGAAGATCCAGGTGCTGCATATCGAGGATTGCCCGAATTGGCAGGAGGCGGGCGATCG
>NZ_JAMAXX010000011.1:0-101176 GCF_023712625.1 Curtobacterium sp. ODYSSEY 48 V2 | reverse complement strand
CTCGGGGGGGGGGGGGGGGGGCCGGGGGCCCCCGCGCCTCCCGTCCGTCAGCTGGTCGCCGCGCAACGGTCGCGCCCGTTCAGACGGACGCCTCCGTCCCGCGGACCTTCCCCACCACGACGTCGACGATCCCGGCGATGAGCGCCGCCGCGACGAAGACCAGGGAGACCCCGAGCCCGAGCGGCAGGCCCTGCGAGTAGTCGCCCTTCGTGCTCGCCAGCGACGAGTAGAACACGCTGCCGACCGCGGCGATGCCGATCGCCGAGCCGACGCGGGCCCCCACCTGGATGAGACCACCTGCGGACCCGCCCTGCTGGACCGGTACCTCGGAGAGCGTGAGCGTCTGGTTCGGCGAGATGGTGAGACCCGACCCGATGCCGGCGACGAGCAGCGGCAGCACGAGCCACCAGCCGAGGTCCGGGCCGTAGTGTTCCGCGACGACCCAGACGACCGCGCCGAGGCCGATGAGCACCAGCACGGTGCCGACCACGATGAGCTGCCGACCGAAGCGGTGCACGATCCGGCCGCCGACGGTCGACGCGATGCCCGAGCCGATGGCGAACGGCACCGACGCGACGCCCGCGAGCAGCGCGGAGTACTGCAGGCCCGACTGCAGCGCCAGGGTGAGGACGAAGAACAGCGGGGTGAACCCGGCGAAGTAGACCGTGGCGAGACCGACCCCGAGCGAGAACGACCGACGGCGGAACAGCCGCAGGTCGACCACGGGCTCGTGGTCCCGGCCGTAGCGGCGCTCCCAGAGCACGAACAGCACCGCGAACACCACCGCGGCGACGACGAGCCACCACTTGGCGTTGCTCTTCCACTGCTCCGACTGCACGAAGGGCAGCAGCAGCGCGACGACCGCGGCGCCGAGCAGGACGATCCCGACCGGGTCGAAGTCGTGCTTCTGGCCGCGCTCCGCCTTCGGCGTGGTGGGCAGGTAGCGGAAGGCGAGCAGGATCGTGACGAGCCCGACGGGCAGGTTCACGAAGAAGACGAAGCGCCACCCGTTCTCGGTGCCGAACGCCGTGATGAGCAGGCCGCCCACCAGCGGACCGATCGCGGTGGCGATGCCGACGGTCGCGCCGAACAGGCCGAAGGCGGTGCCGCGCTCCTTGCCGCGGAACAGCTGCTGGATCAGCGCGGTGACCTGCGGGGTGAGCAGACCGCCGGCCAGGCCCTGCACCAGGCGGGCGACGACGAGCACGAACCCGTTCGGGGCGAAGCCGCAGAGCGCGCTCGCCACCGTGAAGAGTGCGACACCGACGACGAACATGCGGCGACGGCCGACGGCGTCACCGAGCCGGCCACCGGGCACGAGCAGCAGTCCGAACGCCAGGGCGTACCCGGACAGGATCCACTGGACGGCCTCGGGGGTCGCGCCGCTCAGGCCGCTCGAGATGGACTGGAGTGCGACGTTGACGATCGACACGTCGAGCAGGACGATGCCGCCGCCGAGCAGGCAGATGACGAGTGCCTTCCACCGGTTCGGGTCCGGGGCGTCGTCCTGCTGCTGCGCCGGTCGTCCGCCGGTCGGCTGCTGCTGGTCGGAGTGCTGCTCGGGGTGTTGCTCGGCCTGCGGCCCCGAGGGCTGCTCGGCGCTCGCGGCGTGGTGCGCGGTGTGGTGCGCGACGGTGGGAGCCGCATCGGGCTCGACGGGTCTGCGGTGTTCGGCTGCCATGACGATGCCACGCTAGGCCGGGCCCTCGGGGCGATCCGCAGGCTGTGCGGTTCTTGTCCCCCGATCCGACCCGCGGACGCCGAGGACACCGCGGACGCCGCGGACGAGCCGGAGGGTCAGCGCCCCGTGCGCTGCAGGCCGTCCGCCGCCCTCCCCAGGAGCCAGTTGACCGCCCAACCGAGCACGCCGACGACCGGCACCAGGACGATGACGAGCGTCCAGACGATCTTCACCGCGTCGCTCCGGCGTCGGTCGCGCCAGACCTGCACCAGCGCCAGCACGTCCAGGGTCAGCAGCAGCACGAGCACCAGCACGTGGGCACCAGCGAGGTTCTCGAACACGTCGTCCTCCTTCGTCGTCGGAGGTCCCACGCTAGGACGCGCCCCGTGTCGGTCGCGTCCCCCGCGAGGACGACCTCGCCCCACCCCGGTCGGCGTCGACCAGACTGGAGCGATGGAGTCGTGCACGTTCTGCAGCATCATCGCCGGCGCGGAACCGGTCACCTGGGTCGAACGCGAGGAGCACGCCGTCGCCTTCGCCCCGCTCCCGGCGTCGGCGCTGGCACCCGGGCACACGCTGGTCGTCCCGGTCGCCCACACCGCGGACCTGCTCAGCGCCGACCCCACCTCGCTCGCAGCCTGCACGGCGCTGGCGCGACGGGTCGGCCTCGCCCTGCGGGGTGCCCTCGGCGCGACCGGGACCGTCCTCCTGCAGGCCTCCGGCACCGACGCCGGGCAGAGCGTGCCGCACCTGCACTTCCACGTGGTGCCCTGCTGGCCGGACGACGGCACGACGCACTGGCCGGAGCCGCCGTCGGCGCACGTGCACGACGGCGATCCGTACGCCGACCTGCGGGCGATGTTCGAGTAGGCGCGGCACCGGATGTCATCCCGGAGGAGCACGTCGGTCCTCCGCTGTGCCGATCCCGCCGTGGGCCGCGGTGCGCTGTGATCGTCCCAGACACGAAAGGCTCGACATGCCCCGCTCCACGATCACCGCTCCCCTCGCCGTCGGCGTGCTCGCCCTCGGCGCCCTGACGCTCACCGGCTGCTCGGCCCTCGGCGACCTCGCCCACGACCGGGTGACCTCCGAGGCCTCGACCCGCGCCGACCTCGACTCCGCACCCGACTGGCTGCCCTCGGACGCCAGCGACATCACCTCGGTCGCAGGCACCGGCGGGAAGGGCTCCGACACGACCCCGACCACGCTGGTCTTCACGAGCACCGACGGTGTCACCGACGACGCCTGCAGCACGACGCCCCGGCAGTCCGCGCCGACGATGGACGTCGACGGTGCGCCGGACGTGTACAAGGCCACCTCGGTGCTGCGGTGCGGCCCGTGGTCGATGACGTCGACGGGTGACCGCTGGGTCGCCTGGACGCCGAACCCGGGCGACGGCGGGTCCTGACGTGCCCCGTCCCCGCGGCCGCCACCGACGCACGAGGACGCGGCGCGCCCGTCCGTTCGGCGAGCACCGCGCCACGGTCGCCGTCGCGGCCCTCTCCGCCGGCCTCGGCGCCCTCGTCGTCACCGGCGCCGAGGCCGCGCACCGGATCGTCGAGCTCGGCGAACGCACCGGGTCGAGCGCCACGGTGGCCGCGATCCTGCCCGTCGTGGCGTGGGTCTTCATCGGGATCGCCCTGTACGTCAGCGCCGTGGTCGCGTCCAACACCTGCGCGACCGTCATCGCCGGCCGCACCCGCTCGCTCGGACTGCAACGTGTCCTCGGTGCCACCGGTCAGCAGCTCCGCTGGCAGGTCACCCGGACCGGGGCGACCTGCGGGATCGTCGGCGCCGCCGTCGGCACCGTCCTCGGCGCGGTCGTCGCGGACGCCGCGCTCGCCGTCGCCGCGGCCGCGGACGTGCTCCCGTCGCTCGGCGTCGTCGCCCCGCCGTCCCTGGTCCCGATCGGGCTCCTGGTCGCGGTCATCACGACGGTCGCGTTCCGCATCGGCTCCCGCGCCGTCCTCACCATCTCCCCGCTCCGCGCGCTCGAGGCCGGCGTCGAGGCCGCTCCCGGCACGACCCGTTCCGTCGGCCGCACGGTGACCGCGAGCACGCTCTCCCTGCTCGGCACGGCGGGGCTCGGCGTCGCCGTGGTGCTCGGCGCGACGAGCGTCGACTCCCTGCTGCTCGCGGTGGCCTGCGGTGCCCTGTCGTTCACGGGCGTCGTGGTCGCCGCCCCGGTGCTGCTCCCCGCCGTCCTGCGGATCGCGGCCGCCGCGTCCGCCCGGTCGGTCGTGCCGGCGATGGCCGCACGGAACTCGCTCCGGGCGCCGAAGCGCACCGCCCGCGCGACGGTGGGGCTGCTCATCGCGGTGACGCTCATGGCCACGTTCGCCGTCGGGTTCTCGACCTACGCCAGCATGCTCCAGGGCCAGGCCGCGGACGACCCCGAGTACTACCGCGGTATCCAGGAGCAGTTCGACCAGCTCGCGGTCATGTTCACCGGCCTCGTCGGTGCCGCCGGGGTCATCGCGGCCGCCGGGGTCGTCGCCGTCACGGCCCTGACGACCGCGCAGCGGGGACGTGAGCTCGGACTGCTCCGGGTGGTGGGCGCGACGCGGCAGCAGGTCCGCGCGCTCGTCCTCGCGGAGACGGCGATCACGGTCGCGGTCGCGGTCGTGCTCGGCGGGCTGCTCGGCACCGCGTACGGCTGGGCCGGGGCGTACACCCTGCTCGGCGCGACGAAGGGTGCGGAACTCATCGCGCCCGTCGTGCCGCTCTGGCTCGTGGTCGTCGTGGTGGTCGGCGCTGCGGGCACCGGGCTCGCCGCTGCGCTCGGCCCGGCGGCACGAGCCGTGCGGGCGGCCCCGGTGACCGCGCTCCGGTACGAGTAGCGCCCGACGGGGCCGGGGGGGGTGTCGCGGGGTCAGCCGGCCGCCCGGCGCACGAGCTCCCGGAGCCGCTGCTCGACCTCGTCGGTCCACTCGACGACGGCGAACGAGGTCGCCCACATCGCGCCGTCGTCGAGCGTGGCGTCCTCCTGGAACCCGACGGTCGCGTAGCGCGCACCGAACTTCGAGGCCGGCTGCACGAAGGTGACGACCTTGCCGTCCCGCGCGTACGACGGGAACCCGTACCAGGTCTTCGGATCGAGCTCCGGAGCGACCTCGGTCACGAGCACGTGGTAGCGCGCGGCCAGGACCTGGTCGAAGCCCTCGAGTGCCTCGATCGCGGCCGTGCACGCCTCGCGCTCGGCCTCGCGCTTCGCGGCGCCCTTCAGCCCGCGCGTCGCCTTCCGTTCCGCTGCTGCCTGCTGCATCGCGGCTCGCTCCGCGTCGCTGAACACCTCGGCCATGCCCGTCTCCCTCACCGATCCGCCCGGTCCGCGACCGGTGCTGACGGCATCCTGGCACCGCCGGTGCGGACCGCGCGACCCGGCGGACGGGAGGCACGGTGCGGGTCGACCACGAGCCTCCCGTCCGTCCCGGCGCACGCCCGTGGCCCACGGACGACAGGAGCGCGCCGGTCCGAGGACCGACGCGCTCCTGTCTGCGCTGGGCTGGGTGTCAGCGGGTGGTGCGTCCGGCGCGGGGCAGGAGCACGCCGAGGACGATCATCGCGACGGCGAGGAAGGCGTGCAGGACGTTGTCGGCGCTGTTCAGCGGGACGAAGTTCGCAGCCCCGGCCATGCCGGCGACGAAGAGGCCGAAGACGAACAGCACGGCGTAGACGATGCCGCCGATGAGCAGGTACGAGCGCGAGCCCGCGGCCGAACGGGCGGCGAGCAGGCCGACGATGCCGAACAGCAGGTGCACGATGTTGTGGAGCACCGACACCTGGAACAGGCCGAGGAGCATGGCCATCGAGCTGTTGCCCGCGAAGGACAGCGTGCCCATGTCCATCGTGAGTCCGGGGATGAACCCGGCGATGCCGACGATGAGGAAGACGATCCCGAAGAGCAGTGCGCCCTTCTGGACGAGGGTCGAACCGGTACGGGGGGTTGCTGCGCTGGACATGTGGTCTCTCCTTGTGTGCGAGGACCGGGTCGTGGTTCCGGTCGGGGACGTGACGCGTGTCACGCTCGGTTGCCTTTCACGGTAGACATGCAGCCTGCTCTCGGTTTCCCCCCGTCCGGGGGCACGCGCCGAACGGACAGGACCCGTCGTACGGTGGGAGGCTGCGGGAACTCGACTGGGACGGCTACCGGAACGTGCGGGACCTCGGCGGGCTCCCCACCCCGTCGTCCCCGACCGGTGCGACGCAGCGCGGCCGGATCGCACGCGGTCCGCGCCGCGAACTGCTCACGGACCGGGGCTGGCAGGACGCACGCGTGTGGGGGCTCCGGTCGGTGGTCGACCTGCGGTGCGCCGACGAGGTGGGGCGTCGCGAGGGCGATCCCCTCGTCGCTCCGGACGCCCTCACCGACATCACCGTCGTCGCGGCCCCGACCGAGGACCAGGACGACCCGGAGTTCCGCGAGGTGTGCTTCCCGATCCTCGACTCCCCCGAGTACTGGCGGCACAACTGGCGGATCCTGCCCGACCTGGTGCTCGGTGCGCTGCGGGCGATCGCGGACGCGCCGTCCGGGGTGCTCGTGCACTGCAGTGCGGGGCGCGACCGGACGGGCATGCTCAGCACACTGCTGCTCGCGAACGCCGGTGTCCCGCCGACGGTCGTCGCCGAGGACCACGCAGCCTCCGTCCGCGCGATGGCCGGCACCGGGACCCACGCTCCGGGTGACCGCCAGGCGACCTGGGATGCCGACCAGGTGACCGAGTGGCTCGCCACCGTCACACCGATCGTCGAGGACGTCGCCGCCGACGTCGACGCGGCGTTCGCCGCCGTCGGTGCCGACGACGACCTGCGCGCACGGTTGCGCGCCCGACTCACCACGCCCTGACCACGCGGGAGCCGTCGGACGGGAGGCACGGTGCCGGCCCGCACCGCGCCTCCCGTCCGTCAGCTGCGCCCCGCCGTCGACTGCTCAGGTCGGTCGTGCGGTCACGGTCCGGGGACGGTGACGCGGACGGCGCTGATCCGCCCGGCGCGCGTGCGCGCCGTGGTGTCCGGGTCGTAGCTGTCGGCGGTGGCGAGGTAGAGGGTGCGACCGTCCTCGCCGCCGAGCGCGCAGTCGATCGCGCACAGGCCGGGGGCGTCGATGCGGTCGGTGACCTCGCCGCCCGCGACGACGCGGAGGAACTCCCCCGTGTCCACCGAGCAGACCCAGATCGCGCCCTCGGCATCGACCGTGCTGCCGTCCGGCGTGACGCCCTCGGGCAGCGCCGCCCACTCGCGTCGGCCGGTGAGCGACCCGTCCGGCTCGATGTCGAACGCGGTCAGGCGACCACCCCAGGTCTCGCTGACCACCAGGGTCCGCGTGCCGGGGAGCACGTTCGCGCTGTTCGGGAACACCAGGCCGTCGGCGGCGAGCCGGGCGGAGCCGTCCTGGTCGACGACGTAGAGCGGTCCCGGGCGGAGTTCCTCGCCGCCGTACAGGTCGTAGCCGAACGCGCCGACGTACGTCCGGCCGGTCGCCTCGTCGACGACCAGGTCGTTGAGGAGCGACGGTTCGGTCGACGACAGGTCGGCGAACGGCTCGTTCGAGCCGTCGGGACGCACGACCTGGATCGTCCGGGCGTTCATGGCACTGACGATCAGCCGACCGTCGGCGAGCCACCCGAGGCCGGACGACTGGCCGTCGATGGTCGTCTCGAGGCGTGGTCGCGCGTCCGCCGCACCGGGGTCGACCGAGAAGACCTCGCCCGTGTGCATGTCGGAGTACCAGAGCCGGCCGTCGTGCCAGCGGTTGCCCTCGGGGAAGCGGATGCCGGAGACGACCTCGGTCGCGGAGTCGATGGTGGTGTGCACCCGTCCAACCTGCCACTCGGGACTGGCGGTCACCTGGCGCTCGTGGCCGGGGTCCAGCCGAGCTCGGGGCCGAGCCGACCGGCCATGTCCTCGATGATCTGCGCGTAGTCGTCGGGTGCGAACGAGAACGGCAGCGCGAAGGCGACCTCCGTCGCCACCTGGTACCCGGCGTCGGCGCGGAGTCGATCGGCGATCTCGGCCGAGCTCCCGACCAGGTCGGCGGCGAACAGCAGCTTCCCCGGCCCCTGCGGGACCCCGACCCGACCGGCTCGCGCCGCGGCGTAGGCCCGGTACCGCTCGACCTGCTCCGGCGTCGCCGAGTCGGTCGGGATGACCACGAGGCCCTGCGAGACCCGCGCCGCAGCAGGATCCGGGTGCGCGTCGAGGTAGGCGTCGACCTGCGCGCGCTGGTTCGCGGCGAAGTCCGTGCCGACCTCGCTCCGGGTCACGCTCGAGGTGAGCAGGTGGAAGCCGTGCTCGGCCGCCCACACCGCGGACCGCGTGCTGCCGGTGCCGTACCAGATCCGGTCGGCGAGACCCGGGCTCTGCGGTTGGACGGTCGTGGCGAACTCCTCGATCCCCCGGCGCTCCACGGCCGCCGTGACGGGGTCGCCGCGCACGAGGTCCCGGAAGCGCAGGAGTCGGTCGTTGCCGAGGTCCTCGTGCTCGGCGGTGTCCGGGTGGATCGCGTCACGGTAGAGGTCGTAGTGCATGGGCGTCCCCACGGAGAAGCCGGGCTGCAGCCGACCGCCGAGCAGCACGTCCACGGTGCCGAGGTCCTCGGCGAGACGGAACGGGTTCTCGGCGCCGATCGGGGTGACCGCGGTGCCGAGGGCGATCCGCGAGGTGCGCTGCGAGGCTGCGGCAGTGATCGCCACGGGCGACGAGATGCCGTGCTGCAGGTGGCGGTGCCGGAGCCAGGCACTGTCGAAGCCGAGGGCCTCGGCTCGCTCGATCACGCGGAGCGTCTCCTCGTGGCCGTCGGCCGGGCGCACGGGGTCGAACGAGCCGATGGTCAGGAAGCCGAGGCGCTCGAGGGGCCGGTCGTCGGAGGGCATGCTCCGATCGTCGCAGACCGGGGCGCGGGGCGTCGGTGGTCCCGACGTATCCTGGCTGCATGAGCATGGAAGGCGCTGCCTGGAGCTCGCTGTACAAGATCTCGTCCGCGAAGGACGCCGGGCGGGGCTTCTCCCGCGAGTCGCTCCGACGGATCATGACGTTCGCCGTGCCCTACAAGGTGCAGCTCGTGGTGTTCATCGCTCTGTCCGTCGTGGGGGCGTTCCTCGCGGTCGCGACGCCGGTGCTCGCCGGCCAGGTCGTCGACGTCATCGCGGCCCGCGGCGCCGTGTCGACGATCGTCTGGTTGGCCCTGGTCATCGCGCTCGTGGCCGTCGCCGACGCCGCGTCGTCGCTGCTCACCCGCTGGTACTCGGCGCGGATCGGCGAGGGCGTCATCCTCGACCTCCGCACCGCGGTGTTCAACCACGTGCAGAAGATGCCGATCGCGTTCTTCACCCGGACCCGGACCGGCGCGCTGGTCAGTCGGCTGAACAACGACGTGATCGGCGCGCAGCAGGCCTTCAGCGGGACGCTCTCCGGCGTCGTCACGAACTCCGTGGCACTCGTGCTGACGCTCGTCGTCATGCTCAGCACCTCGTGGCTGGTGACGGTCATCGCCGTCGTCATGCTCCCGGTGTTCCTCGTCCCCGCACGCCGGATGGGCAGCCGCCTCGCCGCGCTCCGCCGCGAGGCCGCCGACCACAACTCCGCGATGAGCACGCAGATGACCGAGCGGTTCTCCGCACCCGGCGCGACGCTCGTCAAGCTGTTCGGGCGCCCCGACGAAGAGGCCGAGGAGTTCCGCGTCCGCGCCGCCCGCGTGCGGGACATCGGCGTCCGCACCGCGATGCTGCAGTTCGTCTTCGTGACCGCGCTCATGCTCGTCTCGGCGCTCGCGCTCGCACTCGTGTACGGGCTCGGCGGCACGCTCGCCCTCGGTGGCCAGCTGAACACCGGCGACGTCGTCACCCTCGCACTCCTGCTCACCCGCCTCTACGCACCGCTCACCAGCCTGGCGAACGCGCGCGTCGAGATCATGAGCGCCGTCGTGAGCTTCGAGCGCGTCTTCGAGGTGCTCGACCTCCGGCCGCTCATCCAGGAGAAGCCCGACGCCGTCACCCTGCCCGACGGTCCCGTCGCGGTCGAGTTCGACGACGTCCGCTTCGCCTACCCGTCCGCCGACAAGGTCTCCCTCGCCTCGCTGGAGGAGGTCTCCACGCTCGACACCCGCGGCGGTGACGAGGTCCTGCACGGTGTCTCGTTCCGGATCGAGCCCGGGCAGACCGTCGCCCTGGTCGGGTCCTCCGGCGCGGGCAAGTCCACCATCGCGCAGCTGCTCTCCCGCCTGTACGACGTCGACAGCGGTGCCGTCCGACTCGCAGGGACGGACGTGCGCGACGTCACCTTCGCGTCACTGCGGCACACGATGGGCATGGTCACGCAGGACGGGCACCTGTTCCACGAGACGATCGGCGCCAACCTGCGCCTGGCCCGACCCGAGGCCACCGACGACGAGGTGTGGGACGCCGTCCGACGTGCGCGCCTCGAGCCGCTCATCCGGTCGCTGCCCGACCAGCTCGACACCATGGTCGGCGAGCGGGGCTACCGACTGTCCGGCGGCGAGCGCCAGCGCATGACGATCGCCCGGCTCCTGCTCGCGCAGCCCCGCGTCGTGATCCTCGACGAGGCGACCGCCGCGCTCGACTCGACGTCCGAGGCCGCCGTGCAGGCCGCCCTGAGCGAGGCGCTCGACGGTCGCACGGCGATGGTCATCGCGCACCGGCTGTCTACCATCCGGAGCGCGGACCTCATCCTGGTCATCGAGGACGGCTCCGTCGTCGAGCGCGGCACGCACGAGGAACTCCTCGCCGCGGGCGGCCGGTACGAGGAGCTGCACCGGACCCAGTTCGCCGTCCAGGCGGACCAGGCGCCGGACCCCGCTCCACTCCCGGAGACCAGCGTCCGCTAGCGCCTCCCGTCGCGGCACCTCCACCTGCACGACACCTCAGCCGATCCGCCGAACCTCGGGGGCGACATCGGAGCACCGTGGGCAGCACCGGACCCACAGGAGGAACCATGCTGCTCGAGGGCAAGACCATCGTCGTCACCGGCGGGAACAGCGGGATCGGTGAGCAGATCTGCCTCGCCGCTGCCGCCGAAGGCGCGAACATCGTCATCGACTACGTCGCGCACCCGGAAGCGACCGACTCGCTGATCCACCGCATCGAGGAGGCCGGCGGCCGCGCGGTCGGGGTCGACGCCGACATCACGCGCGCGTCCGACCTGCACGCGATGGTGCAGAAGGCCGTGGACGCGTTCGGTTCGCTCGACGTCCTCGTCAACAACGCCGGGATCGAGGACCGCAAGTCGCTGCTCGAGGAGACCGAGGACGGCTACGACGAGGTCATGGCCGTGAACGTGAAGAGCGCGTTCTTCGGCACTCAGGCGGCCGCGAAGCAGTTCATCGCACAGGGCAACGGCGGGCTCGTGCTCAACATCTCGAGCGTGCACGAGGACTGGCCGATGCCCGGCAACCTGGCCTACTGCGTGTCGAAGGGCGGCATGCGGATGCTCGCCCGGAGCGGCGGCGTGGAGCTCGGGCCGCATGGGGTCCGGATCGTGAACATCGCTCCCGGTGCGGTCGACACCCCGATCAACACGGCGACGACCTCCGATCCCGACAAGCTGGAGCAGCTCGACGACGCGATCCCGCTCGGGCGCCCGGCGAAGCCGCACGAGATCGCCGAGGTCGTCGTGTTCCTGGCGTCGGGCAAGGCCGCGTACATGACGAGCACCACCGTCACGATCGACGGCGGGATCTCGCAGGGCAGCGTCGGACTCTGAACGTCACCCGCTGACGGACGGCCACCACCTGCACGTCCCAGGCCCCGAGCGACAGCTCGGTCCCCGCCGCGAGCGCCGCGCCGTCGAGGACGTCCTCCGCGTCGACCGGCACGGTGAAGGTGCTCGGCGTCCAGGACCAGTTGTGCACGACGTGCACGGTCTCGCCGCGGGCGTTCGTGGCGGTCTGCACCGACTGGGTCTCCGACTGCGGCCGCCAAGCAGTCGCTCCGTTGCCCCGCTCGACCGCCCAGGCGGCGATCGCCGCGGCGAGCGCCGGGTCCGGCACCGTCCCGACGTACGTCACCCGTCCCGCACCGTGGGCTCGGGTGGTCACCGCGGCGAACCGGCCGTGGTGCGGGTGGTCGTAGTCGACGAGCACGTCGGCGTCGTCGACGAGCAGCCCGTCCGCCCAGCGGGTCGCCGTCGCGCCGGTCGGCACCGTGAAGCCGTGGTCCGCGGCAGCAGCGCCCGCGGACACCGGTACGCGTCGGCCGAGGTTGCTGAACTCGTCGTAGTGCACGCCGGCCGCGGTGTCGAGGAAGGCCGGCTTGCGCTCGAGTCGGGCGCGGGCCTCCTGGTCCTCGTACCCGGTGCGGATGCCGACGACCAGGTGTCCGCCGGCTTCGGCGTAGTCCGCGAGCCACCGCAGCTGGTCGTCCGTCGCGATGGTGAACGCCGCTGCGACGAGGACCGGGCGCTCCCGGGCGACCACGGCTGGATCGCGGTCGAACACCTGCGAGGAGTGCACCGTGTTCGCCTGCAGGCCGGCCTCGAACACCCCGCGGGCGAACGCGTCGTACACGGTCTGCCACGAGCGGCGGTCGGGCTCAGCGCCGTCACCGAGCGCCGGGTGCTCGTTCAGCGCCCACTTCGACTCGTTCGAGAACAGCAGGGCGACGTCGGCGTGCGGCCGGAGCCCGGCGACCCGGTCACCCGCGTGCCGGAACTCGGCGCCGATGCGGGCGATCTCCTCGTAGGTGCGCCCCGGCTGCTGCGAGTGCGGCAGCACACCGCCCCAGTAGGTCTCGACACCGAAGTGCAGCGTGTGCCAGTGCCAGTACTCGATCATCGACGCCCCGCGGGAGACCAGCGCCCACGCCGCCTGCCGCCACTGGCCCTCGTAGGCGGGTTCGTTCATCCACGAGAAGCCGATCGCCTGCGCGTTCGTCTCGGTCACCAGGAACGGGGCCTGCTTCGACCCGTACATCCGGTCGCCGGTCGCGACGACGGACCACGCGCCGGAGGACGTCCAGTACTGCGGGGCCTCGTCCGTGTTGGGCAGTTCGAGGGCGTCCTGCATCCGGTAGTACGGGTTGCCCGCGGTGACGTCGAGGGCCCGGGTGAGGGCGTCGTCCTCCACCGTCGGTCGCTCGTAGGAGATGCAGGTGGTGACGAACTGGTCCTCGCGGGCGTACTCGCGCACGATCTCGGCCTGCCACGCGATGAAGTCCGTCGTGAGGGACGCCTGGAACCGGCGCCAGGCGAGGTCGTACTGCGGCTGCACGTTGCCGTCCGGTGTCCACAGGTCCGCCCAGGTCGACAGGCGGTGGGACCAGTAGGTCAGGCCCCACTCCTCGTTGATCCGCTCGACGCTGCCGTAGGTGTGGCGGAGGTGGTCGACGAAGCGCTGGAAGACCTCGGGGTTGGCGATGAGCTCGTTCCCGGGCTCGTTGTCGACCTGGTAACCGATGACGGCCGGGTGCTCGGCGTACCGGGCGACGATCTTCCGGATGACCCGCTCGGCGTGGAACAGGAAGGCCGGGTGGGCGTGGTCGATCTCCTGGCGGGCGCCCCAGCCCATCGGCTCCCCCGCCGTCCGGCGTCGCACGTTCACCTCGGGCACGATGCGGGCGAGCCACATCGGCAGCGCGTAGGTCGGCGTGCCGAGGATCACGCTGATGCCGTGCTCGTGCGCCGCGTCGAGCACGGGCGCGAGCCACTCGAGCTCGAACCGGCCGTTCTCCGGCTCCCAGGTGCTCCAGACGGACTCACCGACCCGGATCACCGTGAAGCCGGCCTCCTGCATGAGGCGCATGTCCTCGTCGAGCCGTGGGGTGGGCTGGTACTCGTGGTAGTACGCGGCGCCGAAGAGGACGCGGTCGTGCTGCATGGTGCGGGGTGCTCCATTCGTGGTGCGGTGGTCCGTGGTGCGGTGGCCCGTGGCGCGGTGGCCCGTAGCGCGGTGGCTCGTGGTGCGGTCCGAGGTGTCGGTCATCCCTTGACCGCCCCCGCGGTCAGGCCGTCGAGCAGCTGCTTCCGGAGGAGCAGGAACACGAGGATCGTCGGCACGCTCGCCAGCACGGCGCCGGCGAGGACGAGGTCGTACGACCGGTTCTCCGATGCGAAGATCGCGTTCAGCCCGAGCGGCAGCGTGTACTGGTCGGAGTTCGACACCAGCACGAGCGGCCAGAGGAACGAGTTGTAGCTCTGCAGGAAGCTCCACACGGCGAGCGCCCCGAGGGACGGCCGGAGCAGCGGGAGCACCACGCGCCGGAAGGTCCCGAACTCCGAGTTGCCGTCGATGCGAGCGGCCTCGATGATCTCGTCCGGGATCGACTGGGTGATGAACTGCTGCATCATGAAGATCCCGAACGCCGGCGCCACCCAGGGCACGATGAGCGAGAACCAGGGGTTCGCGAGCCCCGACTTCACCACGAGGATGAAGAGCGGCACGAGGATCACCGCGAACGGGACCGACAGCGACGAGAACATCACCGCGAACAGGACCCGCTTGCCCCGGAACCGGAACTTCGCGAACCCGTACCCGGCCATCGCGCACACGAACACCGACACGACGGTGGCGATCACGGCGGTGCCGACGCTGATGCCGAACCACGCCCAGAACGGCTGCGTGGTGAGCAGGTTCACGTAGTTCTCGCCGGTGGCCGGGCTCGGGATGAGCGTGGGCGGCGTGGAGAAGATGTCGCCGCGGCGCTTGAACGAGCCGGACAGCGCCCACAGCAGCGGGAACACGAACACGAGCAGCAGCACCACGAGCGTGGCGTAGAGCAGCCCTCGGCGGGCGATCCACCCGGGGGTGCGCGGCGGGCCGGACCGTGGGCGGCGTGCGCTGCCCCTGGTGGTCACGGCCTCGGTGACGGTGGCGGTCATGCGTCCCTCCCGATGGCGAGTGCGCGGTTGAGGATCTGGCTGACGCCGAAGACGACGGCGAAGAGCACGACCCCGGCGGCGGCGGCGTATCCGAACTGCTGCCGCTCGAACGCGGCGCGGTAGATGAACATGGCGACGGAGAGCGTCGCTTCGCCCGGGCCGCCCTTCGTGAGCAGGTAGGGCTCGTCGAACAGCTGGGCGGCGCTGATGAAGCTCGTCACCACGACGAAGGCGGTCACCGGGCGGATCGCCGGCAGGGTGACGTTCGTGAACTTCCGGAAGGTGCCGGCCCCGTCGAGCGAGGCAGCCTCGTACTGCTCCGGGGAGACGTTCTGCAGCGCGGCGAGGAAGAAGATCGTCAGGTACCCGACCGTGCGCCAGAGGAGCACGAAGCCGATCGCGACCTTCGCGAGCGTGGGGTCGCCGAGCCAGTCGGTGTCCGGCAGCCCGAACAGTGCCCCGAGCGTGGCGTTGAGCAACCCGTAGTTGGTGTCGAAGACCAGGCTGTAGATGAGCGCGATGACGATCGGCGACAGCACCATCGGGATGAAGAACGTGACGCGGAACAGGTCACGCGCTCGGAGTCCCTTGGCGTTCAGCGCCTGCGCGACGAGGAGCGAGACAGGCACGATGACGAACACGGCGATGAGCGTGTAGATCAGCGAGTTCACCAGGGCCGTGCCGAAGCTCGTGTCCCGGAACAGGTTCGCGTAGTTCCTCAGACCGATCCAGTTCGGCGTCCCGAGGCCGACCCACTCGGTGAGCGACAGGTACAGGGCGGCGAGCACCGGCACGATCATGAACAGGCCGTAGAGCACGTAGAACGGCGCGATGAACAGGTACGGGGCACTGCCGCCGTTCGTGTTGAGGCGGCGCCGCCTGCCCGGTGGATCGGCTGCAGCGGGCGGAGCGGACACCGGGATGCCGGTGGCGGTGGATGTGGACAACGTCGTCCTCCTCAGGCGCGGGTCTGGCCGCGGAAGTCGGCCGCAGCGGCGTCGAGCGCCTGCTTCGGGGAGATCTGGCCCTTGTAGGCCTTGATGAGGTAGCCGCTCAGGACGGTCTGCAGGATGGCTGCGTTCGCGCTCTGGTGCTGCGAGGGCACCTCGTCGATGACCGACTCGTAGACGCCGAACAGCTGCTGCCCGCCGAAGTACGGGTCGCTCAGCGCTGCGAGCCGCGGGTCGTCGTACACCGAGCGGAGCGTCGGCAGGTACCCGAGGTCCTCGTACCGCTTCACCTGCTGGTCGGGGTCGAGGTACGCGGCGAGCACGAGGTCGATGCCGGCCTGCGTCAGGGGCTTGTCGCGGAGCACCGCGAAGCCCGTCCCGCCGCCGACGCTCGTCGTGCTCCCGCCGCCGGCGAACCGCGGCAGGTTGCGGACCCGCCACTTGCCCTCCTGCTCGGGCACGTTCGGCTTGATGCCGTAGCTCGCGTACCAGGAGGGCATGTCGACCGCCAGGATCGTGCCGCCCTTGAGCCCGGACTGCAGGCTCGGGCCGTACATGTCGGCGACCGTGGCGATCGCGCCGGACTGCACGCCGTCGACCAGGAACTGCAGGGTGCGCTCGGCCTCGGGCGTCTGGATCGCGATGTCGCCGGACTCGTCGTACAGGTCGCCTCCGCGCTGCAGCAGCAGGATCTGGTAGCTCTGCAGCGTGCCGCCGGGGTCGGTGACCGCGACCGCGTGGAGCGCGACACCCTTGCTCTTGTTGAGCTTCGCGCCGACCGCCATCGTCTCCTCCCACGTGGCCAGGTCGTCGGGGATCCCGAGCGCCCGGAACTGGTCGGCACGGTGGTAGTAGACGCAGAGCGGGGTGTCCGAGTCGAGCGCGTACAGGCGCCCGTCCTTCGAGAACGGCGTCAACCGGGCGCTGATCAGGTCGTCCCGCTTCGACGCGACGGACGACGACAGGTCGCTCAGCAGCTCCTTCGCGATGTCGCCGCGGAGCATCCGGCAGAACGCGCCGATCTCGAGACCGGCGACGTCCGGCGTCCCCGTCCCCGCGACCGCCTGCGCGATGAGCTTCGTCGGGATGTCCGCCGCCGCGATGGTGGTGATGTCGAGGGCGTAGTCGAACCGCGACCCCCGGTCAGCGACCGGGAGCGCCTCGGTGAAGAACTTCTCGTAGCCGGGGTCGTGCGTCCAGAAGGACAGGTCGGCCCTGCCCGAGCGGACCGCCGCGGTCGACTGCGGCGAGCAGGCGGCGAGCAGCCCGCTCAGTGCGAACGCACCGCCGGCGGCGGCGCCCCAGCGGAGCAGGTCGCGCCGGCTGGGCGCTCGGTGACCGTCACGGACGGGAGGCACGGCTCCCGTCGTTCCGGGAGGTCGCGTTGGTACTGGGGTCACGTGCTGACTCCTGACGTCGTCGTCGGGGTGATCGATGGGTGTCGGCGAGCGCTCGTGAGCGCTCACTCGCCGGACCGACGCGAGTTGCGCCTCCCGGCCGGGTTCAGTCGATGGGGCGGAGGTGGTGGCGCTCGGCGGAGGGCGGCGCGCTGGTGGCGCGCGTGATCAGCTGCCCCGGGAGCATCCGGTGCCGCTCGGCGGGCGGGTGGCCGTCGAGGGTGCGGAAGAGGCGGTGCATCGCGAGACGGGTCGACTCGTCGAAGTCCTGGCGGATCGTGGTCAGGGGTGTCGGCAGGAAGGCGGCGATCGGCATGTCGTCGAACCCGACGATGCTGACGTCCTGCGGCACGGACAGCCCGGCCTGCTGGATGGCGGACATGGCGCCGATCGCCATCTGGTCGTTCGCGACGAAGACCGCGGTGACGTGGGGACGGGCGAGCAGCGACCGCATCGCGTCGTGGCCGCTCTGCGGCGACCAGTCCCCCTCGACGGGTGCATGCTCGGCGACACCCGCGTCCTGCAGGGCGGCGCGCCAGCCCTGCTCGCGGCGGACGCTCGACGTCCAGTTCGCCGGGCCCGCGATGTGCCAGACGGTCTCGTGACCGAGGGCGAGCAGGTGGTCGGTTGCTGCGAAGGCGGCACCGCTCTCGTCGAGACCGACGGCCAGGGTGTTCTCGCGGTCGGCGACGTCGGGCGGGCCGAGTGTCAGGACCGTGACGCCGGCCGGCATGCGCAGTTGGTCCATCTGGTTCTCGACCGGCTCGGACAGGACGATCGCCTCGACGCCCTGCTCGACGAGGGAGTCGACCGCGGGCTGGAGCTCCTCGGCCGAGGCCGTCACCGTGCGGACGATCGACAGGGCGTAGCCGTTGGAGCGGCAGGCCTGCTCGACGCCGGTGAGCATCGCGGTCGGGCCGTACAGGTCCGTGCCGATCGTGATGATGCCGACGCGGCGGGAGCGCTGGGACTTGAGGGTTCGTGCGGCGGCGTTCGGGCGGAAGCCGAGCTCGGCGATGGCGGACTCGACCTTGGAGCGGACGGCCTCGGTGACGTGGGGTTCGCCGTTGACCACGCGCGAGACGGTCTTCTGCGACACACCGGCGAGGGCGGCGACGTCGGTCATCGACGCTGGGCGGAGGCGGCGCACGGGGGCGATGTCGCTCATGGGCCAGCTCCTTCGCTGCGTCGGGTGGTCACCCGCTGAGCGGGTGTGGGAGCAAGACAACCACGCGGCTGACTACGTAGTCAAGAGGGTTTCGACAGTGCGGACGTGAGGCGCCGCTGCCGCGGTACGCTCAGCCGAGGAACGACGAGCGACGGCCCGAGGACAGGGAGACGAGATGACCGCGGACCACCGAAGGGTCGGACCACGCTCGAGGTCGGCCTCGGCATCGTCGCCGGAGCGGATCCCTGACCGATGCGGACGGTGAGGGAACACGTCCGTGCGGTGATCGCCGTCGTCACTGCGGCGACAGCGATCGTCGTCATCACCGGTTGCAGTGGAGGAGGCCCCGTGGACTCGGAGAGCAACGGGCCCGTGAGCACTGCCGAGGCCCGGCAGTCCGTGCAGGACATCGTCGACCGGACTGCCTCCTCGCTCGAGGGCGATTGGGAGGTCTCCAGCGGGCCCTCGGTCGAGCAGTGCAGCAAGAGCGACGGCAGCGACGGCGCTGCCTACAGGTACATCACGGCTCTCGCGGAGCCGACCGGTGAACCCGAAGCGGACATCGCCGTCGTCGAGAAGCTGTGGGAGGAAGCCGGGATCACCACGCAGCCGTACGAGAGCGGGGGCGACGACCCGATCCTCGGTCTCCGCGGCGCAGGTGGCCCGACCACGTCCATCAGCTTCCTGGCGGACACCCGTCGGTACACGGTCTCAGCAACGTCCGAATGTGCTGACGGGGACGCCGTCGAGATGCAGGGCAACGGGGAGTGACGAGCGGCGGAGATCCTCGACGGGATCAGTGCGCCCCGAGCAGCTCGACCCCGTAGCTGACGACGACCGCCCGCAACTCCTCCAGGTACGTCTGCGCCTGCTCCGTCAGGGGCACCGAGGAGTGCGCGATCCACCCGATCTCGATGCGCTCGTCGACGTCGAGCGGGATGGCGACGATCTCCGGGTCGAGGTCGTCACTGATGAGCCCGGTCGAGATCGTGTACCCGCCGAGCCCGATCATGAGGTTGAAGATCGTCGCCCGGTCCGACACCCGGATCTCCCGCTTGCTCGACATCGTCGACAGGATCTCCTCGGCCAGGTAGAAGGAGTTGTTCGCACCCTGATCGAACGTCAGGCGCGGCAGTTCGGCCAGGTCGTCGAGCGTCGCCCGCTCCTGCGACGCCAACGGGTTCCGCCGGGCGACGAAGACGTGCGGCTGCGCGACGAAGAGCGGTGTGAACACGACCCCGGCGTCCCGCATCAGCTTGCCGAGGACCTGCCGGTTGAAGTCGTTGCGGTAGAGGATGCCGAGCTCGCTCCGCAGCGTCCGGACGTCCTCGATGATGTCCCACGTGCGGGTCTCGCGCAGCGAGAACTCGTACTGGTCGGCGTCGGCGCCCTCGACCATCCGCACGAAGGCCTCGACCGCGAACGAGTAGTGCTGGGCCGACACCCCGAGCAGCCGGCGCGACGCCTGGCGCCCGACGTACCGCTGCTCGAGCAACGACACCTGCTCGACGACCTGGCGGGCGTACCCGAGGAACTCGACGCCGTCGACGGTGAGCACGACCCCACGTGCGGACCGGGTGAAGAGCGGCCGGCCGATGCGAGCCTCCAGGTCCTTCATCGCAGCCGACATGGTCGGCTGCGAGACGTAGAGCAGGTCTGCGGCCGCGCTGATCGATCCTTCGGAGGCGACCTCGATGAAGTACCGCAGCTGCTGCAGGGTGATGTCGTTCGCAACGCGAGCCATAGGAACAGGCTATGCGACTGGATAGCGTCTCGGTATTACCTGATGACCCGCGCCTCCCGTCATGATCGGAGGACCTTCCCACAGTGCCCGCGGGCGCTCGACGACCGGACTCCGGACCATGGCGAACGACATCACCTTCAGCATCAGCAGGACACGCTTCGACGAGGACTACTCCCCCGCCGAGAGCTCCCGCCTGACGACGAACTTCGCGAACCTGGCCCGCGGGGAGCACCGCCAGCAGAACCTCCGCAACGCGCTCGCGCTGATCAACGGGCGCTGCAACGACCTGGCCGGTCACCCGGACGCGGATCGCTACCGCGTCGAGCTCGACATCGTGTCGGTGACGATGCAGTTCGAGGACGGCGGTCTGGTCGAGCGCTTCCCCTTGATCGAGGTGCTCGACGTCACGATCGTCGACCAGCACTCCGGCGAGCGCCACCAGGGCATCGTCGGCAACAACTTCTCGTCGTACCTCCGCGACCACGACTTCGCCGTCCGCCTGCCGTCGGCTCCCTCGCTCCCCGCCGACTTCGGGCTGCTGCACGGACAGCTCTTCCAGCACTTCCTGCGGTCGGACGCGTTCCGGTCGGAGTTCGACGCGGAGCCCGTCGTCTGCATCAGCGTCTCGACGAGCCAGACCTACCGACAGACGGGCTTCGTGCACCCGGTCCTCGGTGCGGAGTACGAGCACGAGCACTCGTCGCTCACCGACGACTACTTCGGTCGCATGGGCATGCAGGTCCGGTACTGCATGCCGCCGGGGTCCAAGGCGCCGCTCGCCTTCTACTCGCGCGGCGACGTCCGCACCGACTACTCGAACCTCCAGTTGATCGGCACCATCGCCACCATGGAGACGTTCCAGAAGATCTACCGGCCGGAGATCTACAACGCGAACGAGGTCGCGCCGAGCACGTTCCGCCCGACCCTCGACCACGACGACTGGACGTCGACCGGCATCGCCTACGACCGCGAGGAACGCAGCCGCCTCGGCGTCACGCAGGGCCGGTGGACCGAGGAGCACCTCGTCACACCGCACCGCGACTTCCTCGACCGCTGGCTCGCCGAGCAGACCGCACACGCCGGCCAGGCTCTTCCCGCCGCCCCCGCTGCCCTCACCCACTGACCGACTGGACCCCCACGCGCATGAGCACGCTCCTCCCCACCGCGATCGTCGGCAGCCTGCCGAAGCCCTCCTGGCTCGCCGAGCCCGAGCGACTCTGGTCCCCCTGGCTGCTCGAGGGTGACGCCCTCGTCGAGGGCAAGCAGGACGCGCTCCGCTCCGCTGTCCACGAGCAGGAGCGCAGCGGCATCGACATCGTCAGCGACGGCGAGCAGACCCGGCAGCACTTCGTCACCACCTTCATCGAGCACCTGGACGGCATCGACCAGGAGCGCAAGGAGACCGTGCGCATCCGCGACCGCTACGACGCCGCCGTGCCCACGGTCGTCGGCGCGGTGAGCCGCCCGGAGCCGGTGTTCGTCGAGGACGCGAGGTTCCTCCGCGCCCAGACCGACCGGCCGATCAAGTGGGCACTCCCCGGCCCGATGACCATGATCGACACCCTCTCCGACCAGCACTACAAGAGCCGCGAGAAGCTGGCGTGGGAGTTCGCGACGATCCTCAACCAGGAGGCACTCGAGCTCCAGGAGGCCGGCGTGGACGTCATCCAGTTCGACGAGCCAGCCTTCACCGTCTTCCACGACGAGGTGCAGGACTGGGGCGTCGCCGCACTCGAGCGCGCCGCCGAGGGCCTGCGCGCCGAGACCGCCGTGCACATCTGCTACGGCTACGGCATCGAGGCGAACAACCGGTGGAAGGAGACCCTCGGCGCCGAGTGGCGGCAGTACGAGCAGTCCTTCCCGCTCCTGCAGCAGTCCTCGATCGACATCGTCTCCCTCGAGTGCATCCACTCCCACGTCCCGCTCGAACTCGTCGAACTCATCCGCGGCAAGAAGGTCATGCTCGGCGCGATCGACGTCGCCACCGAGCAGGTCGAGACGCCGGAAGAGGTCGCCGCGGTCCTCCGCCGCGCCCTCGACCACGTCGACGCCGACAAGCTCATCCCGAGCACGAACTGCGGCATGGCGCCGCTGGCGCGCGGGGCGGCTCTGCAGAAGCTCGGTGCGCTCTCCGCGGGTGCGGACATCGTGCGCGCCGAGCTCGCGAACGTCGCGGTACCGGCAGCGCGGTAGTCCCCTGCTCCGCAGGACGGCTCGCCCCAACAACGGGGCGAGCCGACCGCCGTGTCCCCGCCTGCGCTGGTCTCGATCCGGCCTGGAGGCAGGGGTCGCTCCTGGCGGGTCGGTCACATGTGTGGGCACCTGCGCGTCGGCGCGGGGCTGGCCGCCAGTCAGCTCGAGTTGGTCACCTCCTGACCGCCGCGGCTCATCTCATCGACGTCGCTCGCCACGCCCTGCGAGCTCCCGTTCGATGACGGCTGAGGCGATGCGGTCCGGAGTGAAGAGCCGCTGCGCCAAGGCATGTACGACCGCCGTCACGCCACCCGCAGACACGATGGCAGCACCTGCAGCACGTACCTGTCCGTTGATCCAGATCGTCGCATCCCGTCGTTGCCAAGCAACCGTCCGCGCCGGGCCGTCCAGGTCTCCCAGAGCCCAGTCCGCATATCGGCAGAGGTCCTCGAACGTCGACCAGACGCCCCCTGCAGCTGCATAGGGCGACCCGGTCATCGTCCACGGCTCGACGGGCCGACCAAGCCTCCGCGGCACGACTCTGGCTGTCTCCAGTGGAGCTGTCGTGGCCGTGGTGATGCCCGCTGGTTCGAGGACCTGCTTCCGTACCGTTCGGAACCAGTTGCCGTCGACGTCGTCGAGTAACTCACCGAGCAGGGCGTAGCCGAGGTTCGAGTACGCAAACTGTCCGCGGTCTCCGCTGCGAACGACGCTGTCCGGATCCAGAGGGGCTCCGATCGTCGGAAGGTACGGATCGCGGAACGGCACCAGTCCCATACCGACGTGCAGGCGAGGGAGTCCCGAGGTGTGCTCAATCAGGTCTTGGACGGTGAAGTCAGCCTCCGGGAACCAGGGCGCGAACTGACGGACCTCGCGATCAAGCGGAAGCACCATCGTCGCAGCGGTCCCCACGAGTCCCTTGGTGATACTTCCCCACTCGACCAGAGCAGCCCTTGCGTACGGCCCGCTGGCGGGACGCACAGAACGCCAGCCCCGCTCGTCGCCGATGCTCGCCCGCCAGTGTCGCCGTACTCTCAACAGATCTCTCATCAACTGTCTCCTCTCGACAGCCGGCCAATGCGCGGCGTAGCAGGGCCGCCCGGCGGTGCAAGCGCACCACGTGATGGTTCACGAAGAGAAGGTCGTACGCCGCCATGACGAGCGCGAACGACGTGAGCCCCATCAGCACTGCAATCGCCAGATGGAACGTCAGCATCACCGCAACAGCCAACGGTCTTCCTTGGCGGAAGAGCACGAGCACTGGGAAGAAGACCGATGCGAGCACGGTCGCGTACGCGCCGATGACGAGAACCCAATCCGATTGCAGGACGAACGGCGTCACGCCGGGCAGGAAGAACTCCGGAACGCTCAGGATGTAGTACAGCGCGGTTCCGTCCTGCCACAGCTGACCCTGGACCTTGTACAGGCCCGCCATGAGGTACACGACCACGACCTGCGTCACGAGCAGGAGGAGTCCGGTGTTGTTGCACACGCTCGCGATCACCCCGACGGGCTCGGAACGGATTCGACGAACGGTGAAGGCGGAGTAGCACCGCGTGAGGAGGAGGAAGCAAGTCGCCGTTGAGGCGAGCGCGTCGCCGCCGTCCATGAGCCCCGGATTCGCCATGTACAGCGACCAGAGCAGCTTGCAACCTCGGCGTCGGTCCGATCACTCGATGGGCGGCCCTGGTCGAGTGGTCAGCGTTGCCGGACGGGATCGCTCCAACACGGGAACGGCTTTGTGCGCGCCGAGCTCGCGAACGTCGCCGTGCCGGTAAGGCGGTAGCCCCCGCTCCGCAGGTAGCCTCGCCTCTGCAACGGGGCGAGCCGTCCGTCAGATGCCCAGCTCGGTCCGGCTTGGAGGCGCGGGTCGATCGGGCGATCAGGTCGCTGTCGTCATTCCTGGCCTTCGAGGCTCATCTTGTCGAAGTCACCCGGGACGCAAAGCGAGCTGCCGTCGATCGTGTACCCGCGGGGATCCGCGCGGAAGTCGGACGACTCCACCGGGCCACCCCTGCCTCGAACGCCGAGGATGGGGTCCTCACCGCCGGTCTGGTACCGCTCCGTTGTGACCCCGAGCTCCTTCCAGTGCCGCTCCACCGCCTCGACGTCGGCCTTCGGGTCAGCGCTCGCTGGGCGAACCTTGGCGTAGACGTACTGCACGCCCCCTTGTCCCAGGCCGACACCACACTTCCCGAGCCCGGGGCCCTCACCGATCTCCCAGCCGTCCCCCACCACGTCGGTCGATCCCTCGACGAACGTCACGATGGACTGCTTTGCTTCTTTCGTGTTCATGCCAGACCTTTCGGTGCAACCAGTGAGAATGGTGACGGCGAGCAGCACTGCCCCGACCGACCTGACGACGGAGACGGTCTGCCGCCTACTTGACCTCACTCGAGAGTTCCTTCCGCATCAGTTCGCTTCTGCGACATCGGGGGAATCACTTCGTCAACCGTTCAGGTTGGCCCGTGGTTGCGTATGCAACGTTTTGTAGCGACTGCGTGTCCTTGTCCAGATAGCCGCCGCCGTACCATGTGTGTACGCCGTGGTCGCGAACTGGATTGAGGCCTGGCGCCCCGTCGGCGCCGAAGCTGGTCGCACCGAACTCCGGCGCAGTCGGATCCTGATGGTGATCGGAGCTGAGGCCCCGACCGACCGCCGCCCACTCGTCGCCACCCCAGTGCTCGATGATCGGCTTCGCCACTTCCGCTTGTCCGGCGTACACCCTATCGGCGTGGATGTCGTCCGCTCCGTGGATGCTGTCCGGAATCCCGGCCGACGCGATGGCGGTGAACGAATCCACGTGCACGCCCTCCGTTGTGAGTGCGTAGGACGCTGTCGTCGTGCCGTATGAGTGCCCGAGGACGTTGACCGTCGGCATTCCTCCGGCCCTCGTCGCATCAAGCCCCTTGATCGAGGCAGCCAGCTTCTCGCCGCCGGCCTTCGCGTAGTTGCTGCCGAAGACGGTGAAGCTCGCCGGAGGGACCGGCGGTGCTTCGTATCCCATCCAGGCGACGATGGCGTTCGTGGAACCACGGCCGGATGGGGTCGCCTTCGCCTGCTCGCCGTAGACGTTCTGAGCGGCGCTCGTCCAGTCGGTCATACTGCCCGTGCTCGATCCCATCCCCGGTACCGCCCACGTGACGTTGGTCGCCTCGTCGAGATCTCCGATGGACACCGCCGCCAGGGGCGGGTGGTCTGTGCTGAGCATCGTGAGCGTTCTGGTTCCGTTGCGACCGTTGGGGTTGAGAGAAGACTTGATTGATTCGAGTGCGGAGAGGTCTGCCGCGTCCTCCCGCGCCTCCGCACTGTAGACGCGATCTGGGCGACCGATGTCGTCGAGGAACTGCTTGGCGGATGCGATGCGGCGGTCGAGAACGGCGACGTTCGCGGCGCCGCGTGCCCAGTACGGAGCCCCTTCGAGGTTTCCCAGAGCAGTCAGCACCGAAGTCGGGAGGAGCGCGAGCTCCGCTGCGTCTTCCCGGGTGAGCCCGAGGTCCGACCACATCGCCGCGACCTCGGTCGGGCTCATCCCATCGGCGAAGAGGCGCTGGACACCGCGGACGAGCTCGTCGTCGATCACCTTGTCGATCCTGGCGTTCGCCAGCGACCCGCCGCTACCGGCTTGTTCGAACGCATCAGCGATGCGGTCGATCCATGCGGCATCGGCCCGGTTCTCCACGAGGAACCGATCGAATCCAGTCACGAATGTGCACCCGTCGATCTGCACCCAGGAGCACGAGACGGTGAATGCCTCCCAAGCGCTGGCAAGTGTTGCTGCCTTTCCCTCGGCGGCCGCGTCCTTGGCCCGGCTGACGGTGCTGAATTCTCGCAGTCGCGCTGGGTCGGCCGAGCTACGACCGTTTCCTGTGCCGCCCCCGGAGCGCGTGCGTTCCCGGGGTGCGAAGGCCGCGTGGATCGTCGGTGGTCGGATGGCGACCTCCGACGGTTTCGGCGCACGGATGGCGGCTGGGGGAAGGGTGGTGGTGGTATCGAGCAAGGACATCGCTGCGACGCGCTGGCGCTCACGTTCGGCGTCGTTCCAAGCTTCGAGGGCGTCCAAGCGTTCCTGTTCGGCCTGCGCAGCGGACTCGGCTTCGCGTATCTGCCCGACAAGGTCGTTCAGCACGGACGCCAGCTTGCCCCGGTCAGCTGACTCGGCCGAAGCAGACTCGGTGAACCGGTCGGCGTAGACACCGGCAAAATCAGCCGCTGCCTCCTCGACCGCAGACCGGCGGGTCCCTGACTGAGCGCGGAGCTCGTCTTCCGCCGACGTGGCCGCCCGGATGACGGCGCTCGCTGCAGCCACATCGAACTCGATCTTCCCCATGATGTCCCCCTCAGGCCCATCCCAGTCGGAACCCCGACCTTACCGGGGAGCAGCACGCTAGCGCGGGTATTCCACACATTGCGCAGCAACCGTGCGGGGTCCTCGCCGCCTTTCTGGTACCGCTCGGGCGGAACAGAGATCCTCGGCAGGCGGTCCTCAAGGTTGCGGCGCAACCGCGGACGTGCACGCTGCGCCGATGTGTGCTCGTCGAGTCGGACGCGGGTGACGAGAACAGCAGCGAGGAGGTAGCTCACCGCGTCAGCGGCACGATCCACGACAGGAGCGACTGCGTCGCGGCGGAGCCGATGACGAACAGGATGCCGAACACGGACAAGGCGGCTGCGATCGCCCAGAGATCGAGCACTCCGACCGCCTCGGACTCCGTCGTTCCGCCCGTCTCGCTAGTGTCGAGGCGTGAGGATCAGGGCGGACATGAAGACGGCACGTCGCCTGCAGGCCGACAGGATCACCGGCTCCGCGGTGTCCGTCGCTGCTGCGGCGCTCGCACTGATGGGGTGCTCCGGAGGGCCCTCCTCGGAGAACGAGCAGCCCCCGACCAGGCGAAGGACACCGTCGTCACGATCGTCGACGACACCGCCGGCGCAGTCGGCGGCACTTGGTCGGTCGCGAGCGGTCCGGCTGTCCAAGGCTGCATGCGCGACAACGGTGCACGTGGTGCCGCCTACTTGTTGACGGAGATGCGCGAACAGCGTGCAGGAGATCCCGCCGACGACGTCGCCACGGTCGAACGGCTGTGGAAGGACAAGGGCCTCTCGACCGAACGCCACGAGAGCGGAGGCACCGACCCGACGCAGGGCGTCCGGGGAACGGGCGGCCCGGCCACGAGCATCGACTTCCTCGCCGACGAACGCGGGTACAGCCTCGACGCCGTCTCCGTCTGCACCGCTGGCAATGCAGAGGAGCTCCAGCGGAACGGCGAGTGACAGACCCGCGGAGCATCAGGCACAGGGCGTTGACTACGCACATGATCACCAAGGCGAAGATCCACGAGATCGAGAACGCTCCTGTCAAGGACCGCGACGGCGCATCCGTCGGCAAGGTCGCGCAGGTCTTCCCCTCCGCCGAGGACGGCAGTGCCGCGTTCATCAGCGTCGCAACGGGACTCCTCGGGGGTCACACCGTGCTCGTCCCGGTCGAGGACGCCACGTTCGACGGCAACGACCTGCACGTCGGCTACTCGAAGAGCGCGATCAAGGATGCCCCTTCCCCAGGAGCCGGGAACACCGTGACCGACACCCAGGCGAATGCCGTCCGCAAGCACTTCGGGCTGTCCCCGGCAGGCAAGGCGACCGGCGACATGGGCGACCCGCACGAGAACCTCGACCAGGCCGGTACCGGTCCGGCGGGCGCTGACGACACCGAGGGCGCGGGAGCGACGCCGCCGGCGTGAGCCGCACCAGGATGCTTTCGTGAGCGACGACCGAGACATCTTCGCACCGGAGGTGCGCGGCACCTTCTTCCGCGCGGTGGACCCGCGCTTCCGCGCATCCGCCATCGCAGGGTCACGGTCCGCAGGCCGGTACTCACGTGCTGACGAGCCCACGCTGTACCTCAGCTCGTCGGTCGAGGGTGTGGAGGCCGCACTGGTGGCGCATCCGGACAAGCGCGCCACGGAGCCGATGATCGTCGAAGTGGGCGTGGTGGCGTCCCGGATCGTCGACCTCCGCGACCGGGCCGCTCGTTCCGAAGCCGTGGTCGACCTCGAGGACGCGACCGCTCCGTGGCAGCAGGTCGTCGCAGACGGTGGCGTCCCGGCCTCGTGGCAGGTCCGAGACCGCCTGGTGGCACTCGGCGCCGACGGCCTGATCGATCCGTCGAGGAAGCGCCCGGGCCTCTGGCACCTGGTGTTGTTCCGCTGGAACACTGACGGTGCACCGCAGGTCAGGGGCTGAGGCACCGCCGGTTGAAGCCCGTGCCGCGATCGCTCGAGCCACTGCTAACAGGGGTCCGGTATATCACGTTTGATCTTCTGGCAAGGGCCGGGCACGCTGGTCCCAGCTCGGCGAGGGGCGCCGGGGACGAAAGGTAGGATCGTGACGTCGTTCACCAACAAGAACTCCATCAAGCTCTCCATCACGTTGGCTGTCGCGGCAGGAATGTGCGCGACCGTACTCACCGCTCCTCCGGCGCATGCCACGGAGCAGGACATGCCGCTCGGATCGATCGCCACTACGAGGAGCCTCGACCACCAGGCGGCCGACCTCCAGCGAGGCCTCACCCTCATCGAGCAGATCCCGGACTCCATCCTCACCGCAGGGGATGCAGCAACGCACGAATGGCTCCGCGAGAACCACCCTGAACTGCTGACCGGTAGCCGCGCGGACGTCCTCGGTTGCGCCGGAGCCATCGCTTGGTTGATCGCTTCGACCGCCATCCCCGCTGCCAAGATCCTCAAGATCAAGCGGCTCATCAACAGTCTCGGCGGCGTTTCCAAAGCGGTGCAGTTGTTCTGGGGCGCCTCCTTCAAGTGGGAGAAGATCCAGGCGCTCGGAGGGGCTGCGGCAGCGCTCGGCGCCGAGCTCCTCGGCATCTCTGCCGTGCAGCAGAAGTGCTTCTCGTGACGACGAGGACTCGCGCTCTCACGACCGTCGGCGGAGTACTGGCGGCGGCGGTGGCCCTCGCATTGTTCGGCACCGCGCCAGCGGGGATGGTGGCGCTCGCAACCTTGTGGTTCGCCGCGGCTGGCCCAGGCACGGTCGGTGCGGTCGCGGTCGATCTCCGCGGCGTTCATGTCGACCCGCGAGAGGTGCGTCGGTACCGCGAGGATCACCCGGGCACGACCATCGGTGAGGGTGCATCCGCAGTCGCTCGGCGCTGATGGCCTGGTGGCTCCGCTCACTCCGACGGCGGAGCCACCGACCTCCGGATCCCACCGCATGTTCGGCCACGGACTGAGTCGGTACGGTCGAACGATGCTGTGCACGTGGGTGTCCCATCCCGAGGTGACCGTCGACCCGACCGTCCGGATCCAGGACTGGGGTCTGTCGCCGGTCGGACGGGCCCGCGCCGCACACATCGCGACGCTGTTCCCCCAGCCCCTCCGCATCGTCAGCAGCAGCGAGCGGAAGGCCCTGGACACCGCCGAGATCATCGCCGGACAGTGGGGCTCGGAGTTCGAGGTCGACGAGGACCTCGGTGAGATGGACCGCAGCGCGACCGGTTACCTCGACCCGCGTGAGTTCGAACCGACCGTCGACGCGTTCTTCGCCGAACCGCACCGGTCCGTCCGTGGTTGGGAACGCGCGATCGACGCCCAGAGCCGTGTCGAGCGCGCGGTCCGACGCATCGCGGCACAGACGCCCGAGCGGGGCATCGCGTTCATCGCTCACGGCGGGGTCGGCGCACTCCTGCTGGCGAGCCTCCGACGCGAGCCCATCAGCCGCGCACTCGACCAGCCCGCGATGGGCAGCTCCTTCGCCTTCGACCCGCAGGACTGGACGGCGCTGTCGTCGTGGGAGCACGTCGGCTGAAGCGGGAGGCGGGGGCAGGTCCGGCGGCGGCAGATCAGGCCGAGAGCAGTACGCTGCCGTCAGGGGAACGCGAGGGGGAACCGTGACCACTGATCATCGAGAACGACCGACGGCCGGGCAGCTCGAGTGGCCCGCGGTGTCCTGGCCGGGGCTGCCGTAGATGGACGACCAGGACACGAGCTCAGGCCTCCCGTACGACTCATGGCCGGAGTCGGAGGTCGACGACCAGCGCACCATCGCCCAGGTCAACAGCAGCCGGAAGGCCTTCCGCACCACGGCCAGGGCCGGCTTCATCATCGCGCCGGCGATGTTCCTCCTCCCGCTCGTCTACCCGCTGCTCGGCCTCGGGTGGCACTTCCTGCCGATCATCTGCATGACGGCGGCGTGGGCCGTGCTCGTCTCCGCGTGCTCGTTCGCCGCGATGACCGCCACGGAGCCAGCAGGTCACCCCTGGGTGCACCAGGTGTGGGCGGTACCCGCGGCCGTCCTCGCGATGTTCCCCGGCGGCATCGCCGCCTTCGTGCTGTACGGGTCGGTCGTCGCAACGGTCCACCAGGCAACGAAGTGACGGGCGGGCGCCGCTGCACCCGCAGGACCCGCGCCTCCCGGCCCGGACCGGAGGCGCGCGAGCGCCGCTGACCCGAACGGTGTGGTGCACCAGCCGTTGCTCGGTCGACGTGGGCGCTGCTATCGTTCGTCGGTCTGGTCCGACGACGGGGAAGGTGGCGACGATGCCGCTCAGTGCCCCTCGTGGACTGTTCCCCACGAAAGCCGCGCCCGAGCTCGTCGGACCGCGGCCCGTCCCGCCCGGAGTCACGGCAACGCAGCACTGAGCTGATCGACACGGTCAGCCCTCCTCGCCGCGAGCGTTCTGCTCGTGTGCTCCTGCACGCCCGCGCCGCCGCTCGGCGGCGGTGCGACGACCTCACGGGAACACCTCCATGCGCTTCACCCCTGCCCGGCTCCGGGCTCCACTCGCGAGCCTCCACGAGCACCGCTTCGTCACGTTCGCGGTCCTGACCGACACCATCGGTGCCGGCCTCACGCTGCCGCTGACGATCGTCTACTTCACGATCACCACCGACGTGTCCCTGGCGGTGATCGGTGTCCTCTCCACCGTCGCATCGCTGGTGGCCCTCCCGATCGGACTCGTCGGCGGCGTCCTCACCGACCGGTTCGGTGCCAGGGCGTCGATGGTCCTCAACAACCTGCTCTCCGCAGCGGGCTTCACGCTCTACCTCTCCGCCCACGATCCGGTGGTGATCTTCGCGGCGATCTTCCTCGCCAATGCATCCGAACGGCTCTACTGGACCTCGTGGACCGCGTACGTGCACGACATCGCGGCGGGCCGCCCGTTCGAGCGCTGGTTCGCCTTCCTCGAAGCGACGAAGGCCGCCGCCCTCGGGGCAGGCGCGATCGTCGCTGCGGTCGCCCTCGCGCACGGACACCAGGACGGGTTGCGGTGGCTGGTCCTCGCCAACGTCGTCACCAGCGTCGCAGCGGCCGTCGTGTTCGCCACGCAACGCACCGGTCGTCGTACCCCGCAGGCAGCGGCACCGACGGGAGCGGGACCAGCCGATGCCTCCGGGCTGCTGCGTGCCTTCGTCGCCGACCGGTCGATGCGTCTCATCGCGCTCGGCCAGTTCCTGATCGGCCCCGCCATGCTGCTGCCGAACGTCGCGTTCAGTGTCCTGTTCATCGAGCGGTGGGGCATGTCCCCAGCGGTCGCTCCCGTCCAGTTCGCCATCGCCACGGGCCTGTGCGCACTCTTCCAGACATCCGTCACCCGGTGGGTCGCCGGGCGACGGCGCGGGACGCTCATCGCGCTCGGCGCCGTCCTGACCGCTGCGACGACGGCACCGTTGATCGTCCTTCCCCCGCTGCACGGACCGGGCGCGTGGTCCTACGTCGTCGTGGTCGCGGTCGTGCTGGCCGCGGCGGACATGATCTCCCTGCCCGCGGCGAACGCGGTCATGGCTGCAGCTCCGCACCCACGCATCCGAGGCCGAGCGATCGGGGTGTTCCAGACCGCGAGCTCGATCGGGATGGCACTCTTCCCGCTCACCCTCGGACTGCTGGACTCGCGGATGCCCTGGCTCCTGTGGCTCATCGCCACTGGTGTGTTCCTCGCCGCTGCCTGGGCCTGGCACGCAGCGGTCCGCGGCCTGCCGCGCCGGGTCCAGGGAACGGGGTCGACCGACGTCGACGGGTGAGCAGGGCTCGGCCACTCGGACGGCTGGCTGTCCTGAGGAGGCCGGCTGCGGGTGGTCGCGCGTCAGCTGGTGGCCCCGACCGGCACGAGGACGACCTGCCACGGACCGGTCGCACCACGCTCCGCCGCACCTGACTCGGTACCGTGCAGGGGTGACTCCCCTGCGTCTGCCGGTCATCTCGTGCAGCCTCGATCCCGTCAGCACCAGTCGCCGGCTGGCCGAGCGGTCGGCGTCGCTCCTGAGGGCGAACGGCCACGGGTCAGAGGTCGTCGACCTGGCAACGGCACCGCTGCCGGCGTTCGACAACGACCAGGTCTTCGACAGTGACGCATTCGGTGCGCTGCACGATGTCATCCGGGAGTCCGACGGCGTGGTGCTGGCGTTCCCGATCTACAACTGGGCGCCGTCATCGGCGGTCAAGTCGCTCATCGAAGCCACCGGTGCGACGGGGGAAGGCCGGCGTGCTGCGTGGTTCGACAAGGTGGTCACCTTCGTGTGCGCTGCCGGGCTCCCGCACAGCTACATGGCGACGGGCGCGCTCGCGCAGTCCCTGATGCTCGACTTCAAGTGCGTCGTCAACCCGTACACGGCGTACGTCGCGGAGCGGGACTGGGAAGCGGGGACGCTCTCCGTCGACAGGGCAGCGCGTCTGGAGAAGACCATGACGGTGCACGCCGAACTCGCCGGTCTCCTCCGCGACAGGACCTCCCTGTCGGACTGGGAGGTGTGAGTCCGACGACGGTCGCGCGGTCCACCGACCACCGACTACCAGGATCCTCGCGATTCCGCGACGATGTACGGATGAGCAGACCCGTCAGGTTCGTTGCGCTGTTGTTCCCGAACGTGACACAGCTCGACCTGACCGGCCCGGTACAGCTCTTCTCCAGGCTCCCCGGCGCGACCATCGACCTCGCCTGGCACGACCGAGAGCCGGTGGGCACCGATGCGGGCTTCGCGATCATGCCGACGGTGACCTTCGACGAGGCCCCGCAGGCGGACGTCCTCATGGTCCCCGGAGGGCAAGGTGCCTTCGACCTGCTCGAGACCATCGGAGCCGTACCCGAGCAGGCGCGGGTGGTCCGCGACGGTCGGATCATCACGGGAGGCGGGGTGACCAGTGGTGTCGACTTCGCCCTCACGGTCGCCGCTGAGGTCGACGACGATGCCGCAGCCCGCGCTGTCCAACTGGCCGTGGAGTACGACCCGCACCCGCCGTTCGACGCTGGATCACCGACGCGTCCGGAAGCGGACGCCGAGCAAGTGCGACGAGCCGTTGCAGACGCGCGACGCAGCCGCGGACCGGTCGTCTCGCGAGCAGCATCCCGACTCGGACTGGCGTCCTGCTGAGGGGCCTCCGGCGGAACGTCTCCGGCCGGGTCGCGTGTGGTGTCCGTCCTCGGATCGGCCGCGAGGTCCGTGCCGTGAGAGGGGCCCGGTCGACGACACCGTTCCTGACCATCGGCCTGCCGATCCGACGATCCGCACCGTTCTGCGTCGAGCAGGCGCATACTGCAGGGACCGGAGATCATGTTCGCGTCGTCGACGCTCGCCTTGTGGCTCTCCCACTCAGACAGGGGCCTCGCATGGCCACGTCCCGTATCCTCCGCCGCACCGCGTTCGCCCTGACCGGCATCGGCCTCGCCGCTTCGATGGCGATGATGTCGACCGCTGCGGCATCGGCCGCGACCGTGATCGACGGCCCGGTGAACCTCGGCACCGCGTCGACCTACGGTGTCCTCGGCGCGAGCGCCGTGACGAACACCGGCCCGTCAGTCGTCAACGGCGACCTGGGGCTCTCTCCCGGCACCTCGATCACCGGCTTCGGCGGTGCGCCGAACGGAACCGTCAACGGCACCACGCACCAGACCGACGCCGCAGCCGCGCAGGCGCAGCGGGACACCACGACGGCGTACGACGTCGCTGCGTCACTGTCCCCGACGCAGACTGGCCTCACCGAGCTGAACGGCCTCTCCCTCTCACCCGGGGTGTACTCCGGCGGGGCGCTCCAGCTCGCGAACAACGGTGCGTTGACCCTCGCCGGCAGCGCGGACTCGGTGTGGGTGTTCCAGGCCGCATCGACGCTGACCATCGGATCCGCCAGCCGGATCACGATCACCGGTGGTGCGAGTTCGTGCAACGTGTTCTGGCAGGTCGGCAGCTCCGCCACCATCGGCACCGGTGCCCAGTTCTAGGGGACCGTGCTGGCGCAGCAGTCCGTGACCGCCACCACCGGCGCCACCGTCGTGGGACGCCTGCTCGCCCGCACCGGCGCTGTGACCCTCGACACGAACACCATCACTGCCTCGACCGGCTGCCCCGCTCCGGGGACTCCGACCGAGACGACCGCACCGGTCATCACCTCCGACGCACCCGCCGCCGCGACCGCCGGGACGCCGTACTCGTACACGGTGACCGCGACGGGTACGCCCACCCCGACCTACACGGCGACCGGACTGCCCGCCGGCCTGACGATCAACGGCACCAGCGGCGTCGTCTCCG
This sequence comes from Curtobacterium sp. ODYSSEY 48 V2, assembly GCF_023712625.1. NCBI lineage: Bacteria > Bacillati > Actinomycetota > Actinomycetes > Micrococcales > Microbacteriaceae > Curtobacterium > Curtobacterium sp. ODYSSEY 48 V2. Next base: position 66,682 of record NZ_JAMAXX010000011.1, on the reverse strand, counting down.
GCACGCCGACAACACCCGGCACGTCCACGGTGACGATCACCGCGTCGAACGGCACGCCGCCCGCTGACGTGCAGACCGTGACGATCACCGTGCGACCGGCTGCTTCGTCGACTCCCACGCCCACTGCGTCGCCGACCGCCCCCGCCAGCACCCCCGCTGGGACCCCGACAGGCGGAGCAGCTACGGGCGGGAACACCCCGACCGCTCCCACCGGCACCCCCTCAGGGAGCCCGACCGGCGGAGCGGCACCGGGCGGGAACACCCCGACCGGTGAACTGGCCTTCACCGGGAGCGACCCGGCGCTGCCCCTCGGCATCGCCGGAGTGCTCCTGGCAGCCGGCACGGCGATCACGCTGATCGTCCGGCACCGTCGTCGCACGAGCCGCATCTGACACGCAGCCGCCCCGGACCGCCACCGGTGTGGTGGCCAGGTCCGCGGAACGGCCGCGGACCCTCCTGCCGCACCGGCGACGAGGTCGTCGACGTCGAGCGGACCGCCGGCATCTCCCCCCCCCCCCCTGACAGGAAGCACCACCATGAAGACCGTCATCGTCCTCCTCACCCTCTGGCTGATCCTCGCCGTCGTCGGCTTCGCGCTGAAGGGCCTGCTCTGGCTCGCGATCATCGGCATCGTCCTGTTCGTCGGAACCGTGGTCTTCGGGGCGATCCGCCGCTCCGGGAACACGGCCCAGCGCACCGACTGATCGGGACGGACCAGTGCAGGATCCCCCACGGCAGCGAACCGCAGCCGTCGTCATCAACCCGGTCAAGACCGACCCCGCACGGCTGCGCACCCTCGTGGACGCCGAAGCGTCCCGCAACGGGTGGGCACCCACCCGATGGTTCGAGACCGCTGCGGACGACGACGGTCGCGCAGCCGCACGCGAAGCAGCCGAGTCGAAGCCGGACGTCGTCCTCGTCGCCGGCGGCGACGGGACCCTCCGTGTCGTCGCCGAGGAGCTCCGCGGCACCGGTGTCCCGGTCGCGCTCCTGCCCAGCGGTACCGGGAACCTGTTCGCCCGCAACCTCGGTCTCACCCGCAACGATGTCGACAGTGCCGTCCACGACGCCTTCACCGGCGCCGACCGGCCGATCGACGTCGGGCTCGCCGAACTGACCGACGTCGATGGATCAACGACCACCCACGCGTTCCTCGTCATGGCCGGTGTCGGACTCGACGCGAGCATGGCGGCGGACACGAACGCGTGGGTCAAGAAGCGGTTCGGTTGGGTCGCGTACTCGGACCCGATCGCCAGGTCCATCGTCGGGAACCGTCAGATCCCCGTCCGCTACGACATCGACGGCGCCCCGACCAGGACGATGCACGCACACACCATCATCGTCGGCAACTGCGGCACCCTCACCGCCGGCGTGCTCCTCCTGCCGCGCGCCGAGCCCGACGACGGCATCCTCGACGCCGTCGCGTTCCGACCGAACGGCTGGTTCGGCTGGACGAAGATCGGCTCCACCCTCACGCTCAACCGCTTCTTCTCGCGCACCGGGTTCGGTCGGCTCCTCGCTCGGTTGCTGCCGCGTTCCCGGGTGCTCCCGACCACCCGAGCGCGACGACTCCGCCTCGCGTTCGACGAACCGGAACAGGTACAACTCGACGGGGACCCGTTCGGTCGGGTGGTCGCCGTGACGTTGAGCACCCACCCTCACGGGTTGACGCTCCGCGCCTGACCGGCACTCGTCCGCGGTGGTCACGCGCCGACCGTGCGAACGTCGTGCTCACACCACCACGGAGCAGTGCTCTCGGCCCTCCCCCGACATCCCTCGCCCAGCGGACGCGTCGAGGGTCCATGATGTGGCTGTGGCCACACACCCGCTCTGGCGGCCGTTCACCGCAGACGGCAACGCAGCCCGTCAGTCGCAGCGTGTCGCGTTCCGACAGGTCGACCCTGGCAGCCTCCAGGACCACGACCCACATTGGGCCGATGCGTTCGCGCGCGTACGGGACCTCGTCGCAGGTGCGCTCGGCGCCGATCACACCATCGCGCACGTCGGCTCGACTGCCGTTCCCGGGATGATCGCCAAGCCGGTCATCGACGCCGACCTGCTCGTGCCCGACCTCAGTGATGAACGCACCTGGCTCCCGGAGCTCGAGGCCGTCGGGTTCCGTCTGGTCTTCCGCGACGTGATCGCCGGTGACCCGCACCGGCAGCTCACCCTCGGCGATCCCAACACCAACCTGCACGTGTGGCAGCCGGGGGCAGCGGAGCCGCAACGGCATCGCCTGTTCGTGGAGTGGTTGCGATCCCACCCCGAGGACCGGCAGGTGTACGCGGACGCGAAGGCAGCGGCCGTGAACGCCGGCAACGGCCTGCGCTACAACGACGCGAAGGCCGCTGTCGTGCACGAGATCTACGAACGAGCCTTCGCATCGGATCCGCACCACGCCCACGACGCTCAGCCGCGGCCATGACCACCCGCAGCCGTCCGTCGCCCGTGTCGCGGTAGGTTTGGCCGATCGGCAAGCACTTGCCAACATGGCAAGTCTGGGCCAAGCTGGAACCCGAGAGGGGAACACCATGGACAACCAGAACAGCATCAGCCCGGCAGAGGCGCGGACGCTCCTCGACACCGCCGATCGCCTCAGTCGACGAGCGCACGAGTCCACCCGGTGGCCCTACGTGACGTTCATCCTCGCGCTCGGCACGGTGACCTCGTTCGGGACCCTCGGGATGGGCCTGACGACCGGCTCGGCCTTCGGCCTCACCTACGTCGGCACACTCGCCGCCTTCTTCGCCTTGATCGTGTTCTTCGCGGTGTCCATCCGCGGGCGAGCGGCCTTCGCGCGGAGCCGTCGATGGACCATCTACATCGCGAGCTGGTTCGTCACCTACGGGGCTGCGATCGCCGTCGTCGCCTGGGCGCACGGATCCGTCCTGTGGTCCGGGATCACGTCCGGAGCGATCCTGGCGGTCACGATGGCCTGCGCGTCGTACGAGGCACGACGATGACGTCGACGAACCAGGCACCGGTCCATCCCCGTCACCGGCTCGACGGTCACTTGCTGAACCCGGTCCGCTTCTCGATCATGGCCGCACTCGACCGTGCCACCACGCTGGGGTTCCGCGAGGTCCGCGACGCCGTCGAGGTCACCGACTCGGCGCTGAGCAAGCAGGTCGCGCTCCTCGAGACGGCGGGGTACGTCGCCGTCGGGAAGGCCTTCACGGGGAAGACCCCCCGGACGTCGCTCACCGTCACACGCGAGGGTCGGACGGCGTGGCGTGCGCACCTCGCAGCGCTCCAGGAGATCGCCGACCCGTCCTGATCCCTGCGGTCGTCGCTCGCGCGGCACGGGACGAACTTCCTGGAGCGGCCGTCCGCTCCGCTCCTGTCGGTGCGGACGACGGGGAGGCCAGAGTGCACCGAGAAGCGGTCGACACGTTGGGGAACGACGGGGTGTACTTCGACCCACTGTGGCGGATCGAGGTGCGCCTCACGGCGACCGAACAGCGTCTCCTCCGCACCTGGCCGGTGCGGCGTCTCGCCTTCATCGCCCACGCAGGAGCCGCGTCGATCACGACGGTGCAGACGTACTCTCGCCTCGAGCACTCGCTCGGGGTACTCGCACTCGTGGCCCACTTCGCGCCCGAGCACCAGCCCGCGCGCACCGCTGCGTTGCTGCACGACGTCGGCCACCTCCCGTTCAGCCACACGCTCGAGGGTCTCGCAGGCCTCGACCACCACGACCTCACCCGACAGCGGATCACCGCGTTGTTCGCCACCGATGCGGCACTCGCTGGCGATGCCGAGACGATCATCGCACTCGACGACGGAAGTATTCCCTCGCCGCTCACGGCGTCGCACGGCGGCCTGAAGGTGGACCACCTCGACTCGTTCCTCCGCAGCGGACAGGCCCACGGGCGCACACGATCAGCACCGCACGAACTCCTGCGACGGCTGCATCTGAGCGACGGTGCCGTCGATGCCGATCCGGTCGATGCTGTCGAACTGGCGGACCTCGCGATCAGCGAAGCACTTGCCCAGAGGAGCGCGGCGAACCTCGTGCCCGTCGCCGTCGTGCGGGGCCTGGTGAGCCGCCTCTTCGACACGGGAGCCCTCGAACCGACCGAGTTGGCCGGCATGACCGACGACGAACTGTGGTCAGTGCTCCTCTCCAGCACTGAGACCCGTGCCGACGCAGCGTCGTTGCGACGGCATCCTCAGCGGTGGCAGCTTCGCCACCACAGCGACGACAGTCGCGGCGAACCCTTCTCGCACGTGGTCCGACGCAGCTACCTCGACCTCCCCAGGAGTGGCGGCCGCACCACCTCCGACCCGCGCGTCGCCGCCTTGCAGGGGGACCTCCCGATGTGGGTGAGCGCGAAGCGGAGCGACGATCGGACGCACGTCACCTGAGCCGAACCGCGCCCGGTGGTGGATCGGCCGTCGGACGGACCGGCTGTGCGTCTCGTGCAGCACGGGTGGGAGCCGACACGAGCCACGGGCCCCCACCGGTAGGGCATCCCGCAGATCCACGCCGCCACGACTCCCCGATCGTCGTCGCGGTCCCCGTCAGGACAGTCACCGGACGGGCGGCGGAGGAGGCTTCCGGTCAGTCCGACGACGAACGGACGAAGAGGTAGTCGGGACGTGGCACATCGAGTGATCCGCTGTAGAAACCGAGTGCTCCGTTGGTCGCGTAGCCCTGGCGCACGAAGTGGTCATCGAAGTAGAACCGGATGCCGGGCGAGTCACCGTCGGCCACCGTCCATCGTCCGGAGAAGCTCGCCGAGTCCTCGCCGTTCGCACAACCCGGAGGGCTCGACGCAGCGTTGCCGGTTCGGCACGCGAGGTCGATCGGGATGTTGCGCGCTGTGTACGTCCGGTCCGCCGACACGGTGAACTCCGTCGCTCGGTCACCGTCTGCACCCTCGAGCACCCAGGTGCCGGTGTAGTCCTGCGGCTCGGGCTGTGCCATGACGGTGCAACCGGTCAACAACAGCGTCAGCACCGCGATCGACGTCGCGATGCCCGCCGAGTGTCTCGTCACCACTTCACCTTCTCCTTCCACGTGAACCGCTCCGTCACCCGTGAGAACGGCCCGTGGTCTCCAGCGGCTCGGTTCAACGCGTCGTAGTCGAGCCCGGGGATCCGCAGGGCCGAGCCGAGCGTGGTCTCGTTCGTTGCCGTGTACTCGACCACGGCGGTCCCGTCGTCGCCCTTCGACACGACCCTCGCATCCACGTCGTACGTCCCGAGGGCAAGGAGAGTCCGGTCCCGTTCGGAGGCCACCGGCCAGGTGACGACTGTGCGGATGTCTCGCAGGAGGTTCTGGTTCGTCAACGACGCGGGTCCCGCCTGGTAGCCGTACCCGGTCGCGACGCCTGTCTCCTTCAAGTCGTCGAGGATGTCCCTGCGCTGGTCACCCGGCAGCTCGTTCTTCACGACCTGCGTCATCTTGCTGTCCGATCCGTAGAGCAATGTCCGGGGTGACGTGCCAGTCGCCCACCCGAACAGCATCTCGCCCTGCCCACTCGTCAGGACGGTCCCGGCGTAGAAGTCCGCCGCCATGCCGACGGGGATGCCGACCATCGGGAGCGGACTGAGCGCGCCGAGGACGACGCCGGGACCTGGCCTGCGTGGGTCGAGGAGTGACATGCCGAGCAGCCATGACAATGCGTGTGAGGCGTGCAGGTCCCCGTCCATGGAGAAGGCACCGTTGTTCGACAAGTGGTACGAGATCCCGAGCAAGCCCTGCCGGCCAGCTGCGTACGCCGCGAGTTCAGCGTCCGTGATCGGTCGGAGTCCGGTCGGGTCGGTCTGGTTGACCGGATCGTTACCAGCGAAGGCGTACGGGTTGTCGGCCCAGGCCGCACCTGCCACCGGGGGCAGGGGATCTGGGGACAGGAACGACCGTGCCGACGGGTCGTACGCTCGCGCTCCGCTCAGTTCGAGCCCAGCGACCATGACGGTGCCGGTCTGGCTGACCTCGATGCCGTCGGGGAGGCTCGGTGACGTCGCGACGTCGGCCGAGGACCACGGGTCGTGCATCTGCGCAGAGCGCGCCTGGCGCCAGCCTGAAGTCGACCAGATCCCGTCGACACCGAGCATCCCCGGTACGGAGACGATCGGAACCTCACCGATCGACAGCAGGGTGGGCACGGGGGCCGTCGGGTCCCAGCAGAGCGTCGTTCCGTCGACCTCGGCGAGTTCACCGAGAGCGTTCACCCACAGGTCGAAGCGCTTCACGCCTGCCCCGTCTTCACGCACGACGGCGCGGAGCTGACCGAGCTCGTCCCACTCGTACGTCGTGGTGCCGTCGTCGGTCGCGGCGAGGACACGCCTGCCCGAGCCGTCGTACTCGAACCGGACGACCGCGGTCCCATCGCCGCGGCGTTCGGCCCGCAGGAGCGCTCCGGCAGGATCGTGCAGGTACGAGGTGTTCCCGGACGCGCTTCGCTCCTCGAGCATCCGGCCGGACCGGTCGTAGGTCCAGGTCGACGCAGTCGTCCCGGTCGCGGCCACCAACTGCGACGCCTCGTCGTACTCGTACGTCACGGTCTTGCCGTCCGGATCGCGCACAGCCGTGACACGCCCTCGGCTGTCGCGCTCGAGCGTGGTCGCCCGCCCGCCTGACGTGTGCCCGACGACGAAGCCATCGCGGTACTGCCACGACTGACCCACGGACCCGGCGACGACCTCGGTCAGTCGGCCGTCACCGTCGTGTCGGAACGAGGCGTCGGGGAAGCCGGGTCGCCTGATGCCGGTCAGGATGCCCGTACGACCGCGGTCGTACTCGGTCCTGACTCCGTCTGGCGTGGTCATCGCGCGCTGGTTGCCAGCGGCGTCGTACTCCCATCGGGTCGTCGTGCTCCGCCCGGCACGACTCGTCGTGCGCCGGACCAACTCCTGCCGGGCGCCGTACTCCAGCCGGTGCACGGTCTGCTCACCGTCGGGGTGGGTCATGTCGGTGATCGTGACCGATCGGCCAGACTCGTTCCGCGCGACTGCCGCAACGAGTCGGCCGTCCTGACGAACCTCGGCCAGCCGCCCAGCTGGGTCGTGTCCCCAGGTGGTCGTGTGGCCATCGGGATCCCTGCGGGCTGTCGGCCGGCCGGCCGCATCCCGCGTCCACGCCACGGCGCGGCTCATCGAGTCGGTCGTGGATGAGACGTCACCGCACCCGGTCCAGGTGGTCAGCGTGCGCCCGCCAGAGGGGCTGATCTCCTGTGTCACCCGTCCGAGGACGTCTCGGTGGAAGGTCGTGGAGTGCCCGAGCGCGTCGTCGACCGCGACCGCCTGCCCGGCAAGGTCCCGGGTGATCGTCCGTCGACCGTTGGTCGGGTCGTCGACAGTGACCAGGCGTCCGGCAGGGTCGTGACCGTACCGCGTCGTCCCGACGCCGGGCACTCGTTCCGCAACCAGCCGTGAACAGGCGTCGTACTCGAACGTCGTGACGGCGCCCGAGGGCTCGATGCGTTCCACGATCCGCGAGTCCGCATCGTACCGGAGCATCGTCCGGCCACCATCTGAGTCGGTCCACGCCGAGAGCCGGCCGCAGACGTCGTACTCGATGGTCGCACGGTCACCGAGCGGCGAGGCCCCGGCGACGACGCGGCCCGCGAGGTCGAGGTCCAAGAACGGTACTGACGCACGACGGTCTGTCTGCTCGACGACGGAGCGGACACCGGTGGGATCGATCCGGGCCGTGGGGCGCCCGATGGCGTCGTACTCCCGGAGCCATCGCCCACCTTCCGGATCCGTGACCTCCTGCAGTCGCGAGAGCCCATCGTGGAGCATCGTCCAGCGGGTACCGTCTGGCTGGAGGAGTTCGTGCACGTTCCCCAGACGGTCGTACTGGATGTCGCTCGCCCGTCCGAGCGGATCCGTGGCGCGCGTGAGGCTTCCACTCGCCCCGTACTCGTAGGTCGTCTGCCCACCAACCGGATCGACGACCGAAGTGACACGACCACCAGCGTCGCGTTCGAGCTTCCACACGGACCCATCCGGGGCCTCACATGACGTCACGCGGCCCGCAGGATCACGCTCGAAGCGCGTTCGGTGTCCCATGGGTGTGGTGGTCGTGACGACGTGACCAGCGTCGTCCCGCGTGTACCGAGTCGTCGCGCCCAGCGCGTCCCTGACGGCAACGAGATCACCCGAACGGTCGTAGTCGTACGTCAGCACGACACCTGCCGGGTCCTCGACGCGGACGAGCAGGTCGTCCACCCATGCCAACGTGAAGCGGGCACCCCGTTCGTCGACGACGTGCGAGGGCGACGTCGCAGAAGAGTCGGCGTACTCGTACGAAACCCTTCGCCCATGGCGCTCGACGCGGTGCACGCGGTCGTGATCGTCGTGGGCCACGAGCGTGTCGGTCCCGTCCTCGGCCAGGGTCCGAGTGAGGCGTCCACGGTCGTCGTACGTGTGGACCGTGACTGACCCGTCACGCGCGGTCGAGGCAACCAGGTTCCCGTGCTCGTCGTGGCTCAACGATTGTCGTCGACCATCTGAGTCGGTGATCGAGACCACACGACCGTGCCGATCGGACGTCCATGTGTTCGAGCGCGTGCCGTCCTCGTCGGCGACGGACGTGACTCGTCCGGGGAGGTACGCGAACCGGATCGTGCGCCCCTGCGGCGTCGTCTGCAGGACCACCCGACCGTGCTCGTCGTAGGTGTTCGCACACTCGACGACGCCGTCCGCAGCGGTCACCCGCTCGATCCGACCGTCGACGTCCCACGAGTACGTCCGTGTTCCGCCGGGACCCGTCACCGTTCTGAGTGCACCGTCGTCGGCGTACTCGTACGTGACCGTCCGGCCGTCGGACGAGCGCGCCGAACGGACCAGCCCGTCGAGGTGCAGGAGGTCGATGAACCGTCCGCGTCGGTGCTGGAGCCGCACGAGCCTCTCGTCGCCGTCCCGCACGGCTCTGGTGGTCGCCGCGGTCCCGGTACCGGTCGCGATCCACAGCCCGCTGGTCGTGAACGACCACCAGGAGCCGGCATTGTCGCGGACGACGAGGAGTACCTCACGGTCGGCCGTCGAACCCGCCGAAGGGTCGGGTTCTGGTGCCAGCCACAGGTTCTCTCCGACGGCACGGACCGCTGTGTCGCCCCGGGTCGGGAACGTGCTCCGTCGTCCGTCGTCGTGGACCAACTCGACGTGGTCGGCGAGGACTTCGAGGCGCTGGTCGAGGACCGAGGACCAGCCGCGACCGAAGGACCCACCGACGACGTCGAACGAGTTGTACATCCGCGTGAGCTCGAAGCCCTCAGCGCCTCCGGCGAAGGAGAGGTCACGCTCCAGCTCGACGAAGTTGCCGGTCGCCGTGTTCACGGGGTCGGCTGCGAAGCCACTGGTGGGGACCGCGCCGAGCAACGAGGGCTTGCCGAAGGCGAGGTCGGTCCGCGTCCTGCCCACCCCTGCCGCCAGGAGCGCGGCCAGGAGCGAACTGTCGTTCAGCGAGACGACATCGCCGCTCGCCCCGGCTGCCTCGAAGGCGGCTGCGACCGTGTTCGCCCAGTCCACGTCGCCTTCGTTCGCGGCCGACCAGGCCCGGAAGCCCGCGAGGAGCGGCGACAGGTCGACGCGGCCGAAGTCGCACCTCTGGGTGAAGCCCGCCAGGGCAGCCGCTATCCGCCCCGGCAGCGCCTGCACGCTGCCGTTGAGGGAGCTGGTTCCGGAGGCAAACGATCGGAGATGGTCCGGTCGCGCAGACGAGACACTGCCCCCGGTACCCGGACCGGCGCCCGGCGGCGGCGTGCTCCTCGTGCGCGCCTTGTAGCTCGTACTCGGGAAGGCCGGAACGTCGACCCTGCCACTGCTCGGCGGGGGTTCCTCACCGAAGATCTGGTCCCATGTGCTGTCGACGATGTCGGTCCGGCGAGCCATCACGCGATCCCGCCAGGCACGGGCCTCGCGACGACGGGTGTTCTCGGCGCGCGCGGCATCGCTCAGCGCACGGATGCCGCTCGCGACCTCGCCGAGCTTCGTGGTGAGCTCGCGCGCGTCCTCCTGGGCGATCTCCGCGTTCGACCGGAACGTCTCTGCGAAACCGCCTGCGAAGTCGGTGCCGGCCAGCACGACGAGCGCCGCGCGCGACGGAGACTGGAGCTCCACCGTTGTCTTCGCCAGGTCGCACTGCCGTGCGAGGTCGTCGGCCGCGGCGAAGTCGTACGTCAGGTCCGGCAGCGCGTACGCGGTCAGGTCTGTCGGTCCAGTCACCGTTGTGTCCCCCCATGGAATCCGGTGTTGTCTCAGTCGAACCTAACGCAGGCTTGTCGCCCGCGCCGCTGATCCTCGAGGGAACCGGCCCGATGGATCGGAACACCGGACTGCGGGGCTCGTACCGTGGCGAGGACCGGCTTCATCGTCGGGACGGTGATGGTCCCCCTCCCGCTCGCCAACGCCCTGCTCGACCGCGGGTGGGACTCCCTGCCGATCATCGCTATGACGGCCGCGTGGGCCGTGCTGGTGTCCGCGTCCTCGTTCGCGGCGGCGGCCACGAAGCCGGGTGGCCACCCCCTGAGCGCACCAGCTGTGGCCCGTCCCCGTCGCGGTCATCGCGATGGTTCCCGGCGTCGCGATCACACTCCTGCTGGACGGGTGGCTCGCGTCGACGGCCCAGCACGCGACCAGGCGACGGGCGGATGCGGTCGCGCCTGCGGGATGCGCGCCTCCAGACTCGGACTGGAGGCGCGGTGGCGGTCCGTCCCGCCGCTCGCGTCGTCGCGCGTCACTCTGGTACCGGGCGACGATCAGTCCCAGGGACCGTCCGCGGTTCCGAGGTGCTCTGCACCCAGCGGTGTGATCGGCAGTGCCGCGAGGCTCGCGATCCCCACCTGCAGGAGCGCCGCTCGTGAGGTCCCAACGCGTCCGATCGCCGCTATTCCCTCGATGACCGCGCAGAAATAGGTGCCGAGCGCCTCGGCGTCGGCGTCAGCCTCGACCTCGCCGGCTGCCTGCGCGTCCACGATGCAGTCCGTGTAGCCAGCGCGGATGGTGTCGAAGGCCTCGGTCACGGTGGCGGCCACCTTGGATCTGCGTGAGATTGAGGCGACCGCGTCGGCGGTGGCAGCTGCGGCGTCCCAGCCGATGTGCGCGTCGGGGGCTGCTGCAAGGGAGATTGCGCGGCCGCGGAAGGCTCGCTGGGTCGCGGCGTGGATGAGTACTCGTGGCAGGGCGGCGCACGGGGCAAGCGCAATCAGCGTCTCGATAGCCGATTGGCTATCGAGACGGCATGCACGAAGGGAGTTGCGGGCCGAGCGTTCTGCCCACAACTCCCTGCAGCCTCAGTTGCGTCTAGGCAGCGAGCGAGGCGGTGAGCGCCTGCGCCTGTGCCTGCGCTTCACGGTGCGACGCTTCCATCGATGCTTCGTGGAGGGGAATCAGTTCGGCGAGAGCGGGCATCGTGGGGGCGTAGGTCAGCTCGGGGGTGATGACGCGAACGTCCATGCCGAGGATCTTCGGGTCGCCGAGGATTACCTCGAGTGCGGGAACGGCGAAGTCTTTGCCGTGGTTCGGGGTGCCGGGGCCGTAGCCGCCGCCGCGTGCGGAGATGAGGACGGCGGGGCGGCCTGCGGTTGCGGCGCCTTCAGGTCCGAATCCGAGGGTGCGGCCGGGGACGAGGACCTGGTCGAGCCAGGCTTTGAAGACCGACGGCATCGAGTAGTTGTACAGCGGCACTGTGAAGAGGTACGCGTCGGCGGCGAGGATCTCGTTGATGAGCTCGTCCTGGATCGCGGCGGCGTCGGCTTCGTCAGCGGTCCGGTTCTCTGCGGGAGTCGTGCGGGCGGTGATGCCGGCGGCGGTGAGGTGCGGGACGGGCTGCGCTGCGAGGTCGCGGTGAACGACTTCGCCCTGCCACTCCGCGAGGAAGCTCTGCGCGACCTGGCGAGAGACGGACGCGGAGCCCAGCGAGGACGAGTCGATGTGGAGCAGAACGGCCATGGTTACCTTCAGTCTGTCAATTTACGCACTCCTTGTGCGTAATAGGAGCGTGCAACGGACGCGAGCGCTTCACAAAAGGCACATTCGAGTGCGCAAGGCCGCCGGTGCGGCCGGCCCAACGGCAGTCAGATCGCGCCCCACCACGCACTCCAATGTGCCTTTTGTAGGCCGTCCCGCAGTGACGCAAGATGCGTTTACGCACTCAAAGTGAGGTAAGCAGATGAGCGAAACGACAACCCCCTCGGCCGGTACGGATCCGGTCGTCATCGACGTGTGGGCAGACCTCGGCTGCCCGTGGTGCTACGTCGGCAAGCACAGACTGACCCGGGCGATCCAGAGCCGCCCCGACGCGGACCGGTTCACGCTCCGACTGCACTCGTTCGAACTGAATCCCAACACCCCGACCACGCCGGAGACGATCGAGGCGGCCTTCATCCGCGCCCACGGCGGGGATGCATCCGTGGTCCTGCAGGCGGAGCGGCACATCCAGGGCATCGCGAACCGCGAGGGTCTCGCGTTCGACCTCGACCGACCGAACGCGAACACGTTCACCTTCCACCGGGTGCTGCAGTTCGCTGACACCCTCGGCCTGGCGGAGCCGTTCTTCAGCACGGTGCAGGACGGCTTCTTCGCCGGCACGTTGAATCCGTTCGACGTCGAAGAGCTCGTCAGCGCCGCCGTCCAAGCAGGCCTCCCGGCCGACGAAGTCCGACAGGTGCTCGCCTCCGACGACTTCGCCGACGCCGTCCGCGCGGACATCGCCGACGGGCGTGCGCTCGGCGTGACCGGTGTGCCGTTCGTCGTGTTCGACCACCGCTACGCAGCCGCCGGCGCGCAGTCCGAGGACGGCTACCGGCAGGCACTCGAGCAGGTCGCCCGCGAGAGCGCGGCGACCCGATGATGCCCCTCGTCACCCTCGGCGGCGCCGCTGAGGGGTGGTGCGATGCCGAGACCGGGCACTGCGAGATCCCCGCCGCCCGCGGCAGCTCCACCACCGACCAGCAACCCACCACGCAACGGCAGCCGGTCCCGGCTGCGCTCGAACAGGAGTAGTACATGCCCACCATCGCCATCGTCGGAGCGGGCCCCGGCCTCGGTCTCGCCATCGCCCGGACGTTCGGGAAGGAGGGATTCTCCGTCGCCCTGGTCTCCCGCACCCAGGCCAAGCTCGACCAGCTCGCCGCTCAGCTCGAGTCCGAGGGCATCACCGCGAAGGGCTTCACCGCCGACGTCCTCGACCGGCCGAGCCTCACCGCAGCACTGCAGGCCGTGAAGGAGCACTTCGGGTCGATCGACGTGCTCGAGTACTCCCCGGCCGACACCGCGGGCGGTGTCTTTGAGACCGTGGACGTACGGCACACCACTCCGGAGAACGTGCAGCCGCAGGTCGAGTACTACCTCTACGGCGCGATGACCGCCACCGCCGCTGTCCTGCCCGAGATGCTTGACGCCGGTAGTGGCACGATCATCGTCACCACTGGTGGCGGCTCCATCAACCCGGTGCCGATGTTCGGCAACGTCAACATCGGTGGAGCAGCGCTCCGGAACTGGGCGATCAACCTCGGCTCGGCCCTCGCCGCTGATGGCACCGGTGTTCACCTCGCACACGTCGCCATCAGCCCATGGATCACCGACGACGCTCCGGCGGACAGCTCCATCCCGAGCCTGTCCCCGTCCGAGATCGCGCCCCGGTATTGGGACGCGCACACCATCCGCGACGTGCACGAGATCGCCGTCAAGAAGTAGACAACCGATCCGCCCGCCGGTGGCAGCGCTACCCGAGCGCGGCCACCGGCGGAACACACCACCACCAGCGCATCCAGCGCAGCTCAACGAGGAGACACCATGACCGACACCACCGCCGGACGCTTCACCGGCAAGACCATCATCGTCACCGGAGCAGGCTCCGGCATCGGCCGCGCCACCGCGACCCGCATCGCCCACGAAGGCGGCCGGGTCATCGCGACCGACGTCGTCGCCGCACGACTCGACGCGCTCCGTAGCGAACTCGACGGACACCAGGTCGAGACCGTCGTCGGGGACGTCTCAGCCTCCGACACGATCGACGCGATCCTCTCTGCCGCGGGCGACCGCGTCGACGGGCTGGCGAATGTTGCGGGCATCATGGACGGCTTCCTGCCGCCGAGCGAGATCGACGACGCCACCTGGGACCGCGTCTTCAGCGTCAACGTCACCGGACCGATGCGACTCACCCGCGCGGTCCTGCCCGGGATGATCGCCGCCGAACACGGCGCGATCGTGAACGTCGCCTCCGAGGCAGCCCTCCGCGGCTCCACCGCCGGTGCCGCCTACACCGCGTCGAAGCACGCCATCGCCGGGTTCACCAAGAGCGTCGCGTTCTACCACGGCCCCCAGGGCATCCGAGCGAACGCCGTCGCCCCCGGCGCCGTGATGACCAACATCGAGGGCACGATGCGAAGCGACTACGCCGCAGGCATGGTCGGTCCGCTGATGCAGGTCGTCCTTCCGCCCGCAGCGGCGCCAGAGACCCTCGCGGCATCGATCACCTGGCTCCTCAGCGACGACGCTGCAAACGTGAACGGCGTCGTCCTCCCTAGCGACGGTGGCTGGTCCGTCATCTGAGGAGGACTGGCGCCCTCACCGCGACCCGAACGCGGTGAGGGCGTCAGCTGTCGGGCCGGGTGTGGTCGTTCACGCGGTCCGCGCTCGGCCGATTCCGATCCGGTCGTGCAGCGCCTGGTTCGCTGCGACTTCGGCATGGTGCTCCGCAGCCCACTGCGACAACTGCATCACCGCGCGTTGCAACGACTGGCCGAGGTCAGTGACCTGGTACTCGACCCGTGGCGGCATCTCCGCGTACGCCTGGCGAACCACCACGCCGTCCCGCTCGAGCGCTTTCAACGTCACCGTCAGCATCCGCTGCGAGATCCCGGGGATGCTCGCCATGAGGTCCGAGTAGCGCAGCGGCTGGTCGCCGAGGGTGCTCAGGACGAGCACCGTCCACTTGTCGCCGATCCGATCCAGCACGTGACGGATGAATGCGCTGTCCTCGGGCCACATCGTGCACGGCCCCACGATCATCCGCTTCACCATCAGTGCCTCCTCGTTCACCGTCACCGTAGCAATCAGCCCGATCGGCCCCGAGTCGATCGGTCCACGTCAGAACATCGTGTTGGTGTTCGCTGCTTCCTCGGGGACTTCCTGGATGACGTCCCAGTGCTCGACGATCCGGCCGCCGTCGAGTCGCCAGAAGTCGGCGACCGCCATGCCGCGGTCGCCCGGCGCCAGGTGCAGGTTGCTGTGGGTGACGACGAGGTCGCCCTCGGCGATGGTCCGCTTGATGTCGAGGTGCAGTTCGGGGAACTGTCCGCGGAGCCAGTGGACGTACCCGACGAACGCGTCGGGACCGTCGCCGGCCTGTGGGTTGTGCTGCGTGTAGGTGTCGCCGAGGGCCCGCGCGGCCGCGGCTTCCGGTTCGCCGGCGTTGAACGCCTGCTCGTAGAACTCGCGGACGAACTGCGCGGTGTCGGTGGCTGCCATCGTGTCCTCCTCGTACGGTGCTGACTCGGTGCGCCAGAACCTACCCGCCCGGCCACGTCCGGTACGGGATCGGTCGCTGAACTTGACTCTTGGAAGGATGACGGGGTGCGCACTTCTCCGTGGCCAGCTCAAAGCGGGGCTCTCCTCCTCCGCGATCCTCGTCCCGAGGATGCAGACCAGCTTGTCGCGCTGCGAAACAACCCGGTCGTCAACCGGTTCATGCTCCGCACCCACGTCGATCCGGACGCCTACGCCCGAGAGTGGGCCAGCATCCCCGACAGCGACACCGACTTCTCCTGCATCGCAGAGCTGGACGGACGACTCGCCGGCCTGGGCTTCCTCGACGTCATCGACGGACAAGGACAACCCGGTACGCCGCTGGCGACGCAAGGTGTCATCGGCTACATGCTGCAACCCGACCTCGCCGGGCACGGACTCGGAACAGACCTGGCACGCGGCCTCCTGACCGCAGCATTCGACGCCCTCCGGCTTCGACGCGTCACCGCGAGCTGTAACGCCGACAACGTCGCCTCAGCCCGCGTCCTCGAGAAGAACGGCATGCGACGCGAGCAACACGGCATCGAAGACTCCTGGCACGCCGACCTCGGCTGGGTCGACGGCTACCAGTACGCCATGCTCGACCGCGAGTGGATCGCTGCTCGAACCGTCTGATAGCCGATCGCCTATTGAAACGCGTGGTTAGTCTGAGGCGATCCGCTGTCGGGAGGACTCAACGATGCGACCACTGCTCCTCTCGGGCGGCCCGGCAGTCGGGAAGACGACGTGCGCTCGGGCGCTCGCAGCCGATCAGAAACGCGCGGCTTACATCGATGGTGACGACATCAGTCAGCTCGTCGTTGCCGGTGCCGCGACGCTGTGGTCGGGCCCCGAAGGTCGGGCGCAACACGCACTTGCGGCCCGCAACACCGCGAGCCTCGCACGCAATCTCAGTGACGCTGGATTCGCGGTCACGGCCTCCGACGTCGTGACCGCGGAGGTCCTACCCGTGTACCGCGCGCAGCTGCCTGCGTGCTTCATCGTGCACCTGGCTATTACCCTCGACGAGGCCCGCAGACGAGCAACAACACGTCCGGTCTACATCACTGAGGAAGAGTTCGAGCTGCTGCACCGAATGAGTGCCACTCCGCCGCCGGTAGACCTCGTCCTCGACGTCACAGGGATGACCGTGGACGACCAGATCGAGCGCATTCGTGACGCTTGGGTGGAGGCGGAGTCGGCCGTCCGATAGCCGATCGGTGGGCGGTGCGTGCGAGCACGCACCTCTTCCCCGGCTGGTACCCCGTGGTTACCGTGGTCACATGGACTGCTTCGCGAGCTGGCGCACTCGCAACTGAAGGGACGGCTCTGGCCGTCGCCCTCCTCCACCCCGGCCCGGGTGTGGAGCCTTCAGACTGCTCACGAAAGAAGCACAACCATGCACATCCGCGACTGCACACCGCTCGACCTCCCCGCGCTCACCGCGCTCACGATCGAGACCTTCCGGCCCCTCCTCGCCGGCTCCCTCGTGAAGTTACGGGCCGAAGTCACCGCGCACGACCACGGGCACTGGGAAGACGACTACCGCCACGAGGTCCCGTCTCTGCTCGCTCCCGACGAGGGCCGCTTCATCACACTCGCGGAAGAACATGGCACACCGCTCGGCTACGTCGGCTGGAACACCACCGGTGCGACGTCCGGACGACTGGAGATGGTTGCCGTTCACCCTGACGCTCGTCGGCAAGGGGTCGCGCGAGCGCTCTGCTTGGCGGCGCTGACCAGGCTCGGAGAGCTTGGGGTCACCGTGGTGCACATCGGAACGGGCGGCGACGAGTTCCACGCCCCGGCACGAGCCCTCTACGAATCCCTCGGCTTCATCCCGTACCCGACCATCGACTACGCCCGGACGCTCTGATCGGAGCCGGGAGGGCTACCGAGCGCAGCCCTCCCGGCCTGATGAACTGCGCCTGACGGCGTCTCGATAGCCGATCGGCTATCGGACACTCGTCGGTGGCAGGGCGGCGATACTGTCAGCTCATGCCGTACGAGCCGATCATTCCCGAGGGGCAACACCTAGGGACGTCGCACGACGTCGATGGGGCCGCGACCGGGCATCTCTTTGACAACGGCACGAACAGGCTGGTCGGCCACGCTGCATGGCGCTGGGTTGATGAGCCCGACGACGAGCCAGTGTTCAGTTACGAACCCGACCCGCCGCGTGAGCTGACACCGGAAGAGATCGAGGCTGCTGCCCAACTCGCCGGGCTGATCCTGGCAGGGATCGTGATCGGCATCGAGGTGGCTGCGCCGCACGTTCGGCGATGGTGGTCGAGCTCGGTGGTGCCTTGGGGGAAGACGGTGCGTGCTCGCGTGTCGGCCGCGGTGAAGAAGTTCCGCAAGGAGGAGCCGCAGGCCGGCTTCGTCGAGGAGGCCATGTTCGTTGCCTCTTCGACTGGAGTGGTCCTGGCCCGGCCAGATGAGATCAGGATGACCAGCGCCGAGTGGGAGCGACGTTTCCGGTCGATGCTCATCGCTGACGCCTTCGCTCAAGAGCAGATGCGTGTTCTGTCGATTGCTCGTGTCAACGACCGGCAGACAGTCCTGCAGGAGCCGTCCGAGTCCGAAGTGTTGACGGCGACGCAGTTCGTCGAGCGGGTCAAGCTGATGCTAGAGGCGAACCCGTCGCTGCTGAACAGCGAAACCTCGACAGCGCTGATGCAGGTTTTCGACCCCCGCAACGGACTGCCCCGGGAACTGTAAAGCGCCACTTCCCGCGACCGAGGAGCTCGGCTCTGGAGGGGTTTCGCGTTTCGGTAGTGTCGTGCGTGATCGCATCGTTTGAGGCGGCATCTTCACAGGGGCCCAGTGGACGATGACATTCGTCAGCTCCACCTTGCAACGCGCTGCCCAGAATGCGATGCGGCCGAGCTGCATCAACTGGTTGTCGGTCGAGATCGGGTCCTCGACCTTCTCCTGCTCGGTCAGACGCCTGCCGTGCCGTCGAGGGGTTCCTCGCGATCAACGCGGCACCCGCGCGCACCATGTCAGCCTTGAGGAGGGAGCGAGCCGACCTCATCGTCGTCAACGACTCCGAATCGGCCGCTCAACCCGAAGTCCGTGCGACCCGGCAACTCGTCATCACTCAAGGCGGCGACCGGGAAGCCTCTACCGCAGCGGCGAACTCGTCGCCGTTGTAGCCGCGCTACCCGCGTCGGTGCGGAACACCGCCGCTGCCGGCGGCGCATTCTGCGCAGCCCTCACCTTCGGCCTCGCCGCCGGCATCGCCCCACAGACAGCACTGGAAACCGCCGCCGCGGTCGGTGCCGCAGCAGTCGAAGACGACAGGTCGCAACCCCTCTTCGGCCGCTGGAAGCAGGACAGCGGCTCCGCAGGCCCGCAGCGAATCGGCTTGTCAACGCCCTAAAGCGTCTGCAGGGAAGTTCCACCCGAGCTCGGTCATCAGCTCTCGGATGCTCATAAACGGGTGGTGCTTGTCGTCGCACACGTTCGGGATGTGCGGCTTCTCTGGGTTCGGAGAGCGCCGTTCGTAGCTGACCACCGGGATCCCCCGCGCGATGCCGAGCGCGATGACGAACGGGTCCACAGTCGACCGCTTCCCGCCCTGGGTGATCAAGCCCGGATGCGTGGCAAGCACGTCGATCGCGGCGGCCTGCACATCTTCCTCAAGGGGAACGAAGAACCCGTTGGCGGCTTTTGCCCACTTCCCGATCTCGTCATCCTTGCGGACCAGTTCATCTTTGACCGGCTGCACCGCCACGAACGTGCCGTCCTCGACTGCGTCGTTGAAGCGTTCCCAGAAGCCGGTGAAGATGTGCGGCCAGTAGTGGTCACGCCACGCGGTGATGACGATGCTGGTGTCGATCGAGTACGGCATCAGTCAGTGGCCGCCGATCCGGCGCGCGCCAACAGTCCAGGGATCGCGGACGTCTTCGCGCCCAACAGATTAGCCGCCTCGTACGTGCTGAGAAGCCCCTGGTTGTGCGTGCCGACCACGAGTCGCACATACCCCTTCCCGAGGTTGCGGACCTTGGTCCGCAACCCGTCTCCGCCGGTCGAGGCTGGACTCGTCCAAGTCTCGTCCTGCTGCCGCTGCGAAGTACGGACCCGCCACTGGTCGTAGAATGACCGGCTCGCCCGGCCCAGATCCGTCAACCGCCGCAACACTACCTCCGGTGACACCCCCCACACCCGCGCTTCGTCGATCAGCGTCGGCAACGGCCAATCGTTGTGGAGCGCGTCGCTGCGCTGCACGATCGGCCGATCTGCGAATGCTGCCGGCGGAATCAGAATCTCCGCCGCGATTCGATTGCACATCACCTCGAGCTCGTCGTCCCCTCGCGTCGATCGCCGATCCTCATGCAAATCGCACAGACCCGACGTGTTCAGCAGCAAGTGCGCGTACTCATGCATCAATGTGAAGATCCGCCCGTTGAAGTGCTCACTGCCGTTGACCGCCACCAACGGCACGGTTTCTTCGGCGATCGAGAACCCGCGAGCCTCCCCTGGAGCGACGCGGTTCATAGTCATCACCAACACGCCGAGTTCCTCTAAAGCGCTGCTCCAAAAGAAGAACCAGTCCGTCGGCTTAGCCGACGCCCGCGGTTTCAGTGCCAACGAGGACTGCTGGAGCAGTACGCGCGCACGTTCGGCGAGCCCATCCATCCCGCCGACAGCGGGGGCCTTCCATGCCCCGGACGGATCCTCACGGCGCAACTCGAGCAGGTCCAACACCGCGTCTCGCTGCTGATCTGCTCGGCGCAGCTCCGACGCCAGGTTCGGTCCCCACGACGAGGGAGCGTCCGGCATCCGTCGGAAGTCCCGTACCCGTTCCGGAACCTCTGGTCGGGCGCTGAGGAAGAACGCCGCCAACGGCCGCCGGTACGCCTCAGCAATCTTCTGCAGACGGGCTACCGTGAGACCGTCCTCGCCCCGCTCCCACGCGTCTAGGTCTGCTTCGCCGACACCAAGCCGGTCCGCCGCATCGCTCAGCGACACCCGCGCCGTCTCCCGCGCCCATAGGAGCATATCGGGATTGATCCGGGCCGGGATCGAGCGTGCCATGCGCTCACGATAGCGACCAAACCCCGACAAGAGCGCGGCTCGCTGGATAACGGTGCAAATCGCACGACCAGCCGATCGATTAGCGAGACGTCATCAGCGGCTTCGCCGAAGGAACAGGATGACCGCTGCGACGAACACAACGGCGACGATCGGAATTTAGAGCCAGACGGGGAGGAAGCCGCCACCCCCTGGGGGCAGTGCAACTGAGGTAGGCAGCATGGTCAGACGCTCGCCACGGCAAGCGCCCGGTAATCGATGGTGGTCCGGACGGTAGACAGAGGCATGCACTCCTCGGACGACGTCCCACACCTGTTCCAGACCGTCATCGACACCCCTGCACCGCGCGAGCTGGCCGAGTTCTACCGGTCACTGCTGGGACTCCGGTACCGCGATGGTGACGCACGCGACGCCGACGAGTCGGAGCAGCCCGAGTGGTTGGTGCTGACCGCCGACGACGGAACTCGCCGTCTGGCCTTCCAACTTGCTCCTGACCTGCCACGACCTCAGTGGCCGACAGGCTCACCCCCGCAGATGCTCCACCTCGACATGACCGTGGACTCGACAGCAGCCCTCGATCAGCAGCGGGCCCGTGCCCTACGGTTCGGAGCGGCAGTCCTGACGGACCGGTCCGCCGACGCCGCGGAACCCCTGATCGTCTTCGCTGACCCTTCCGGGCACCCCTTCTGCATCTTCGTCACGCCACGCACCCCGTCCCGATAGCCCATCGGCCATCGAGACGTGAGCTGAGACGGTGGCTCAGGTGAGCGTTGATCCGAACCAGAGCAGGACCGGGCCCAGGGCGAGCAGGATCGCGCTGAAGGCCGCGACCAACTCGTTGCGGCTGCTGCCGCCCGCCTTCAGGGAGCTACAAGCCAGAGCCAGGGCAGTCCACGCGCCGGCCCACGGTCCCACGGCGAGCAGGAACACGACCGGGTACAGGAACAGACTGCCGCAAGGCCCCGATATCGGGGGAACAGACGGGGAAGGCTAGTCGCGCCAGACGCCTCCATCGGGTTTTAGGCCGGCCGGTACGATCGCATCGGCACCACGCACTTGCTACTGAGCGCAGTTCTCAGCGCGGGTGATCGTACCGATTACCAATCGACCGGCGAGGCTATTCGTTTCGCGGCCTCGATCACGAAGCGTCGGCGCGCGGCCCGCTCGTGTTCGTCTGTGGGTCCGGCGCCCGTGATCATCTCGGCGAGCTGCGGCACAGTCTGCCACCAGGCTGCCAGGGCGATCAGAGTGAACACGAGGTGCGCTGGTTCCAGCTCCGGGTCGAGCAGACCGTCGCGTTGCGCGTCCTTGAAGCGGGCCACCTTCTCCCGGTAGTGCGCGGTACGGACCTCGACACGAGCCGGCGGGCCGTCCTGCAGCCCTTCCCACTGCAGCAGCCGGCCGAGTTCGGGGTGGGCCGAGTGGTAGTCGTACGTCGCACCAGCGAACGCACCGACGTCGTCGAGCCCGACCCCCGTCAGCTCGACAGCCGTGGCGAGGCGCTCGAGCTCCGCCGTGAGGACGACGTCCCAGAGCGCTCGCTTGTCACCGAAGTAGCTGTAGAGCCGCTCCTTGTTCACGCCGGACCGCGCCGCGATCGCCGCGACGGTCGTGCCGTCGTACCCGTTGGCTGCGAACTCGACGAGCGCGGCATCGCGGAGCCGGCGCTGCGTCCGCTCGACATCCCATGCCATGGTCAAAGACTACCAACCATGCGGTTGGAGATGCATGCCCGCCGATGTACGATTCCAACCAAATCGTTGGAGATGGAGAAATACATGAACGACATCGCTCGCCTGCCCGCCACGGCTCGCACGCCCGAGCCGGGAACCACAGCCCTGGTCACGGGCGCGAACAGCGGCATCGGGTTCGCGACCGCCCGTCAGCTCCTCGACCACGGCGTGACCGTGTGGATCGGCGCGCGCGATCACGAACGAGGGCAACGGGCTGCTGAGCAACTGGGCTCCGGAGCGTACGTCGTCGAGATCGACGTCACGGACCCGGCCTCTATTGCGGCAGCCGCGGAACAGGTCCGCGACCTGGACATCCTCGTCAACAACGCCGGCGTGAACCCGGGCGGTGACGACATCACAGGGACGTC
The DNA here is from genome assembly GCF_023712625.1 of Curtobacterium sp. ODYSSEY 48 V2. Taxonomy (NCBI): domain Bacteria; kingdom Bacillati; phylum Actinomycetota; class Actinomycetes; order Micrococcales; family Microbacteriaceae; genus Curtobacterium; species Curtobacterium sp. ODYSSEY 48 V2. The sequence goes on along the minus strand of NZ_JAMAXX010000011.1, from coordinate 44,079 downwards.
GATCGAGCAACTTCGCGCCGCCTACGAGACCAACGTCTTCGGGCTCATCGCCGTCACCCAGGCGTTCCTCCCGGCGCTACGGCGGTCCGCGCACCCGCGCATCGTCAACATCTCGAGCGGCACCGGATCACTCACCTGGAACAGCGGCCCGAACCCCCAGTTCGACTGGGAACGAGTGCAGGGCGGTGGCCTGGCCTACCGGAGCTCGAAGACCGCGGTCAACGCGGTGACGATGCTCACGGCGCAGGCGCTGGGCGATGACGTCAAGGTGAACGCCCTAGCCCCGGGCCTGCGTCGCACGAATCTCATCGCCGGCATGTCGGCCGGCGGGGACGCGGCCGAGGCCGCATCTGGCGCAGTGCGGCTCGCGCTCCTCCCTGATGACGGCCCCACGGGAGCGCTCTGGTCGTGGGACGGCACCCGCGCCCCCTGGTGAACGATTGGCGTGCGGTCGGACCCAGTCCCGATAGCCGGTCCTTGACCGGATCCGTCGCAGGCAGGACGCGCTCCGAGACCGCCCGTCTCACATGACCCGTCCGAAAAGGTTCTCCGTGAGGGGGCGCCATCCGGACACGTTCGCGGCTCGGGAAGAACACGAACGCCCCGCCGGCCGAAGCCAGCGGGGCGTCCTCATGAGTCAGACCGGGATCAGAAGTCCCAGTCCTCGTCCTCCGTCACGACGGCCTTGCCGATGACGTACGACGAGCCCGACCCCGAGAAGAAGTCGTGGTTCTCGTCCGCGTTCGGCGACAGCGCCGACAGGATCGCCGGGTTCACGTCCGTCGTCTCCTTGGGGAACATCGGCTCGTAGCCCAGGTTCATCAGCGCCTTGTTGGCGTTGTAGTGCAGGAACTTCTTGACGTCCTCGGTCAGCCCGACACCGTCGTAGAGGTCCTGCGTGTACTGCACCTCGTTCTCGTAGAGCTCGAAGAGCAGGTTGAACGTGTAGTCCTTGATCTCCTGCTTGCGCTCCTCGGAAGCGCCCTCGAGGCCCTTCTGGAACTTGTACCCGATGTAGTACCCGTGCACGGCCTCGTCGCGGATGATCAGGCGGATCAGGTCGGCGGTGTTGGTGAGCTTCGCCCGGCTGGACCAGTACATCGGCAGGTAGAAGCCGGAGTAGAACAGGAACGACTCGAGCAGCGTCGAGGCGACCTTGCGCTTCAGGGGGTCGTCACCCGTGTAGTAGTCGAGGACGATCTGGGCCTTCTTCTGCAGGTTCGGGTTCTCCGTGGACCAGCGGAAGGCGTCGTCGATCTCCGGCGTCGAGGCGAGCGTCGAGAAGATCGACGAGTAGCTCTTCGCGTGCACCGACTCCATGAACGCGATGTTCGTGTAGACGGCCTCTTCGTGCGGGGTGATCGCGTCGGGGATCAGGCTGATCGCGCCGACGGTGCCCTGGATCGTGTCGAGCAGCGTCAGGCCGGTGAAGACCCGCATGGTGAGCTGCTGCTCCTCCGGCGTGAGCGTGTTCCACGACTGCACGTCGTTCGACAGCGGCACCTTCTCGGGCAGCCAGAAGTTGTTGACCAGCCGGTTCCAGACCTCGACGTCCTTGTCGTCCTGGATGCGGTTCCAGTTGATGGCACTGACCGCGCTGATCAGCGGGATGGACTTGCCCGTGGCGTGGACCGGGTCGGTGAGGGTCATGGCTTTCTTCCGGGTGGTGGTGGACAGGACGATCGGACGGACTGGAGGCGCGGGGCGGGGCCCGCCCCGCGCCTCCAGGAAGAGAGCAGCAGCTCTACAGCATGCAGCTGACGCAGCCCTCGACCTCGGTGCCCTCGAGGGCGAGCTGGCGCAGACGGATGTAGTAGATCGTCTTGATGCCCTTGCGCCATGCGTAGATCTGGGCCTTGTTGATGTCGCGCGTGGTGGCGGTGTCCTTGAAGAACAGCGTCAGGGACAGACCCTGGTCGACGTGCTGCGTCGCCGCGGCGTACGTGTCGATGATCTTCTCGGCACCGATCTCGTACGCGTCCTGGTAGTAGTCCAGGTTGTCGTTCGTCATGAACGGCGCCGGGTAGTAGACGCGACCGAGCTTGCCTTCCTTGCGGATCTCGATCTTCGACGCGATCGGGTGGATCGACGACGTCGAGTGGTTGATGTACGAGATCGACCCGGTCGGCGGGACGGCCTGCAGGTTCTGGTTGTAGATGCCGTGCTCCTGGATGGACGCCTTCAGCGCCTTCCAGTCGTCCTGCGTCGGGATCGTGATGTTCGCGTCGTCGAACAGCGATGCGACGCGCTGGGTCGCCGGCGTCCAGGCCTGGTCGGTGTACTTGTCGAAGAACTCGCCCGACGCGTACTTCGAGTCGCGGAAGCCGTCGAACGTCTCCCCCGTCTCGATCGCGATGTTGTTCGAGGCGCGCAGGGCGTGGAACAGCACCGTGTAGAAGTAGATGTTCGTGAAGTCGATGCCCTCGTCGGAGCCGTAGAACACGCGCTCACGAGCGAGGTAGCCGTGCAGGTTCATCTGGCCGAGGCCGATGGCGTGCGACTTGTCGTTGCCGTCCTCGACGGAGCGGACCGACGAGATGTGCGACATCTGCGAGACCGAGGTCAGGCCGCGGATCGCGGTCTCGATGGTCTTGCCGAAGTCCGGCGAGTCCATCGTCAGCGCGATGTTCAGCGAGCCGAGGTTGCAGGAGATGTCCTTGCCGATCTCCTTGTAGGACAGGTCCTCGTTGAAGGTCGTCGGGGTGTTGACCTGCAGGATCTCCGAGCACAGGTTGGACATGTTGATCCGACCCTTGATCGGGTTGGCCTTGTTCACCGTGTCCTCGAACACGATGTACGGGTAGCCCGACTCGAACTGGATCTCGGCGATGGTCGTGAAGAAGTCACGCGCCTTGATCTTCGTCTTCTTGATGCGCGAGTCGTCGACCATCGCGCGGTAGTTCTCGGAGATCGGGACGTCGCCGAACGGCATCCCGTAGACCTTCTCGACGTCGTACGGCGAGAACAGGTACATGTCCTCGTTGTTCTTCGCGAGCTCGAACGTGATGTCCGGCACGACGACACCGAGCGAGAGCGTCTTGATGCGGATCTTCTCGTCCGCGTTCTCGCGCTTGGTGTCGAGGAACTTCATGATGTCGGGGTGGTGCGCCGACAGGTAGACGGCACCGGCACCCTGACGCGCGCCGAGCTGGTTCGCGTACGAGAAGGAGTCTTCCAGCAGCTTCATCACGGGGATGATGCCCGACGACTGGTTCTCGATCTGCTTGATCGGGGCGCCGGCCTCGCGGATGTTGGAGAGCAGCAGGGCCACGCCACCGCCGCGCTTCGAGAGCTGCAGCGACGAGTTGATCCCGCGCGAGATCGACTCCATGTTGTCCTCGATGCGGAGGAGGAAGCAGGAGACGAGCTCGCCGCGCTGGGCCTTCGCGGTGTTGAGGAACGTCGGGGTCGCGGGCTGGAAGCGGCCGGCGATGATCTCCTCGACGAGGTCGATCGCGAGCTGCTCGTTGCCCTGCGCCAGGCCGAGGGCGGTCATCACGACGCGGTCCTCGAAGCGCTCGAGGTAGCGCTTGCCGTCGAACGTCTTGAGCGTGTAGCTCGTGTAGTACTTGAACGCACCGAGGAACGTCTGGAACCGGAACTTCTTCGAGTACGCCAGGTCGTTGAGCTGCTGGATGAAGTCGAGCGAGTACTGCTCGATCGTCGCGGCTTCGTAGTACTCGTTCTCGACCAGGTAGTCGAGCCGCTCCTTCAGGTTGTGGAAGAAGACGGTGTTCTGGTTGACGTGCTGCAGGAAGAACTGCTTGGCGGCCTCACGATCCTTGTCGAACTGGATGTTCCCGTCCGCGTCGTAGAGGTTGAGCATCGCGTTGAGGGAGTGGTAGTCCATCCCCGTCTGCGGCGACGTCAGATCGACGTCTGCAACTGCTGCGTCCAAAATGCATCCAATCCTGAGTTGACCGCCTGCACGTCGTCAGGCGTTCCGAAGAGTTCGAAGCGGTACAAGAGCGGGACGCCGCACTTCTCGGCGATGACGTCCCCGGCGAGCCCGTAGGCCTCGCCGAAGTTCGTGTTCCCTCCGACGATCACACCGCGGATGAGCGAGCGGTTGCGTTCGTCGTTGAGGAACTTGATGACCTGCTTGGGGACCGCGCCCTGGCCGTTGCCGCCACCGTAGGTGGGCAGCACGAGCACGTACGGCTCGTCCGCGTGGAGGAACGGGTCGCTCGGGAGGAGCGGGATGCGGTCCGCGTCACGGCCGAGCTTCTCGACGAAGCGGGCCGTGTAGCCGGACACGCTCGAGAAGTAGACGAGGCGACTCATGTGCGCGCTCCTTGTGAGAGGTGCGGACAGCAGATCAGGGGTGGCCCGTCGGAGGTGCTGCGCGCCTCCGGGCCGGCGGAGCTGCGGGCCCCGGTGACGGGACCCGCACGGCTCACGCGAGTTCGGCGCTGAGCGTCGCGATCTTGTCGGGACGGAAGCCCGACCAGTGGTCGTCGTCGGTCACGACGACGGGGGCCTGCATGTAGCCGAGGCTCTTGACGTGCTCGAGCGCTGCTTCGTCGGCGGAGACGTCGAGCACCTCGTACTGGATGCCCTTGTTGTCGAGCGCGCGGTACGTCGCGGTGCACTGGACGCAGGACGGCTTGGTGTAGACGGTGACGGCCATGATCTCCCCTGGTTCTTGCTGGTGTCGTGCTTGCTGTGGAGGTGGTGCTGATGCCACGTGTGCAGGTGGTGCAGGTAGCTGCGCAGACGTGTCCGGGAAGGGGCCGCTGCGATGTCTCCACACTACATCTAGTGGCTGACTGCCGCACCGACCACTAGAGGAAGTGTTACAGCCGTGTAGTTCTCCACAAGCCCTTCCACAGTGTGCACAGCTCGGGGAGGCCCGCGGTTCCGCCATTCTGCGGCCGACCACCGACACTTCCCCACACTCGTGGAGAGCCTCGATCCACAGGTGTGGAATCGACGCGTCGGCGTGTCGCGGCAGCCCCTGCCGAGCACCGTCGGCACCCGGTCTGTCCACAGCACCCCCGGACGGGTGACGGCACGTTCCGTCCGGTCGGTACGCTCGTCCCGTGAGCGCCTACGGACCCCTGCTGAAGACCCCCGGAGTCGGTCGCGTCATCGCAGCACAGCTCACCGCGCGCTTCCCGTTCGGCATGCTGTCGCTCGCCTACCTGCTGCACGTCGAGCACGTGTTCCACTCCTACGGCGCCGCGGGGCTCGTCCTCGCGACGACGAGCATCGGCCAGGCGATCGCCGGCCCGCTCACCAGCCGCTGGATGGGCAGCTGGGGCATGCGGCCGGTGCTGGTCCTGACGAGCGCCGTCGCCCTGGCGAGCATGGTCGTGATCGCGTTCGTCACGATGCCGCTCTGGGGGTACGTCGTCGTCGGGTTCCTCGGCGGGCTGGCGGTCCCGCCCGTGCAGCCCGCGGTGCGCACCATCTACCCGAAGATGGTGACCTCGTCGCAGCTCACCCCCCTGTTCTCGCTCGACGCCAGTGCGCAGGAGCTCATCTGGGTCGCCGGCCCGGTCATCACCACGTTCGTCGCGACGCAGGTCGGCACGGTGCAGGCGATCGTCGTCGCCATGGTGTTCCTGGTCGTGGGCGGCGTGTGGTTCATCGCCTCCCCCGAGCTCGGTCGCGTCCGCATCCCCCGGTCGAAGCGCGCGTTCGGTGTCGTGCTGAAGCGGCCGTCGGTGATCGTCGCGACGCTGACCGGCCTGCTGCTCATCGGCGCGTGCTCGGCGGTCGAGGCGAGCGTCACCAGCGTCTTCGGAGAGGGCAGTCCGAACGCCGGCATCGTCCTCGCGGTGTTCGCGGTCGGGTCGCTCGCCGGCGGCCTCGCGCTCGGACACCGACCGATCTCGAAGAACACGCTCTGGGCGCGCATGTCGATCGTCTTCGTCGGGCTCGCGCTCGCGGTCGGCGGCACCGACTTCTGGTGGCTCTGCCTGGCCCTCGTCATCGCCGGTGCCGGCATCGCCCCGGCACTCGCGGTCATGTTCGGCTCGGTGTCCGCGACGGTCAAGTTCTCCGACACGGCCGAGGCCTACGGCTGGATGGGCACCGGCCAGCTCATCGGTGCCGCCGGCGGGTCCGCGGTCGCGGGCTTCCTCATCGACGCGAACGGCCCGACCGGTGGCATGACCGTCGGAGCGGTCATGGCGGCGGCGGGGGTCGTCCTGCCGCTCGTGACGAAGCGGTGGTTGCCCGACCTGCGCGGCCGCGACGCGAGTCCCCTCCCCGACACCGAGCCGGTCACGCTGCCGAGCTGACGGCCGGGAGGCACGACGCACCCCCGCCCCGATGGGCAGGATGGGTGCATGGTCACCTCCTTCCCCCTCCACGACGGCCGGTCGATCCCCGCGATCGGGTTCGGCGTCTACAAGGTCGACGACGCCGAGGCGGAGACCGCCGTCCGCCTGGCGCTCGACGCCGGGTACCGCCACGTCGACACGGCCGAGATGTACGGCAACGAAGCCGGCGTCGGGAAGGCGATCCGTGCCTCCCGGCTGGACCGCGACGACGTCTTCGTGACCACCAAGGTGTGGAACGACCACCAGGGGCGCGACGCGACCCTGCGGGCGTTCGACGCGAGCCTCGAGCGGCTCGGACTCGACGCCGTCGACCTGTACCTCATCCACTGGCCGGCGGCGGCGAACGGCCGGTACGTCGAGACGTGGCGGACGCTCGTCGAGCTGCGCGAGCAGGGTCGGGCGCGGAGCGTGGGCGTCTCGAACTTCCAGGTGACGCACCTGCAGCGGGTGGTCGACGAGACGGGCGAGGTGCCGGCCGTCAACCAGGTCGAGCGCCACCCGTGGCTGCCGCAGCGCGAGCTGATCGCGTTCCACGAGGAGCACGGCATCCGGACCGAGGCGTGGTCGCCGCTCGGACGTGGGCGGCTCGTCGACGACCCGGTGCTCACGCGGATCGCGGACGCGCACGGGGTGAGCGTGGCGCAGGTGCTCGTGCGGTGGAACGTGCAGCAGGGGGTCGTCGTGCTGCCGAAGTCGGTGACGCCGTCGCGCATCCGGGCGAACATCGACGTCGACGGGTTCGAGCTGACCGACGAGGACCTGACCGCGATCGCCGGTCTCGAGAACGGACAGCGGACCGGGTCGCACCCGGACTCGGTGTCCTGACGCCGTCGCCGTCGCCGGGGATCTAGAGCGTGTCTCCTGAATGGTGGGTCCAGGCGATGACGGCGTTGAGCACGACGGCTGAGCGGTAGACGATCGCGAGGTCGTCGTACCTCGTCGCCAGGGCTCGCCATTGCTTGAGGCGACAGAAGCCACGCTCGACGACGTTCCGGTTCCTGTAGTCGATGCGGTCGTAGGTCACGGGTCTCCCGCCGCGGGAACCACGCCGTTTCCGGTGTCCTTGCTGGTCGCGAGGCTCGGGGATCACGGACTCGATACCGCGGTCGCGCAGGTGTTGCCGGATCGCTTTGGATGAGTACGCCTGGTCACCGCGGAGCCGGTCCGGTCGGGTCCGCGGCCTGCCGACCGGACGGGCCACTTCGAGCGCTGCCAGCAGCGGCAGCAGCATCGGTGAGTCGCCGGCTTGTCCGGGCGTGATCAGGGTGACCAGGGGCAGCCCGTGGCCGTCGACGAGCTGCTGGACCTTCGTGGACAGGCCGCCGCGGGAGCGGCCGAATCCGTGGTCAGGCGGCTCGAGTCCCGGATCCGTGTGATTCGATGGTTCCCCCTGTCGTCCCCTGACAAGAGCTCCTTCCGGTCAGCGAACTTCGTTGAAGCGAGGTCTGCTGGCCGAACCCGCGTTCACGACGCCACACGCGGCAGCCCCGAGTGGGCGAAAGTCGGACCCGTCACCCGACGACATCAACGCTGTTGTGCAACGGCGATCGTCGCTGCACCCGCACCCGAGCGGACGGCCAGTCGACGCCGCCGGCGCTACAGACAGGATCGATCCGACCTACCAAGACTTCTTCACCAACGGAGATGCCAGTGGTACGCGCGTCCGTTCGGCTGGGGTCCAGAGGAATCGCACCGGACTGATCTGCCGACGACTCGGTTTGAACATGCGCTTGAGTCCCGGCTCGGCGGGCGGGCCCCGTTCCCGAGTGACCAGGGCCTGCGTGCCTACTGCTTCGGCGTCCTGCCGGTCATCTGCCGACGGCAAAGTGTTCCTGCACCGCGGCCGCCGGCAGCGTGTCTTCATATACGGCGACGTTGTCGAGGTTGCCCTTGAAGTGGAACGTCGTGTGGTTGCCGGGCCAGCCGTTGAGGTTGTCGAAGCCGATCCGCCACCACCCGGTGCTGACCTCTGCTCTGGCGTTCGAGCTCGCGGCGACCTGTTCGCCGTCGACGTACAGCCGCATGCCCGACGCGTCCATGGTCGCGGTGGCGAGGTGCCAGACGCCGTCGTTCAGGCCGGCTGCGGAGCTGATCGCGATGTTGGTGCCGTTGTAGGCGCCGAAGTGCACGGCGCCCTCGTCGGAGAGGTAGAGCTGTCGGTCGTACTTGGTGGACTGGTCCGAGCGGAGGTTGCCGAAGCCGAGGAGCATCCCGCCGGTCGTCGTCGTGGTCCGGAACCACGTTTCGATCGCGAAGATCTGCGGTGCATCGACCGCCGCGTCCGTGATCACCTGCCCCCGCACCCCGCCCGCCAGCAGGGACGGACTGTCCCCGGCTCGGCAGGTGCCCGGGGCGAGCGAGACTCCCGAGGTGAGGGTGCCGTGGCGACCGTTCCCGGATCCGTCGGCCGCGGAGGTGCCGGGAGCGTCGTCGAACCGGTAGGTCAGGTACGTGTGTGCGAACGGCGCTCGCTGCAGACACGGGAACGTCGCGGTGGCGAGCCGGGTACCCGTGTTCGCCGCGGTGGCCGTGAACGCTGCGCGAGCGGCATCGTCCACCACGATCACCACGGCGAGGACGGCGGCGAGTGCACCGACGAAGACCACGCTCCGGGCACGTTCCGCGCGGACGGACCGCCGTCGTCGCCGACCGTGCCCGACCGCACGGGTCACCTCGGGTCCGCCTGGGCTGCCCAGGCGGGACGAGAGCACGAGGGCGCCCCCGAGTCCGAGCGTCGCCGCGGCGAGCCTGCCGACGTCGTGCTCGCGGACCCACAGTGCAGGGAGACCGACCAGCGGGACCCGGAGCACACCGACCCCGCGGACGTCCTCCGGCTCCACCGTCCGGGCATCGGGCGTGGGGTTCGCGTCACCGCGGAGTTGCAGGGAACCCGACGGCGTCCGCGCGACGAGTCGGTGCAGCAGCAGCGCTTCCGGGTGGTCGGGGTCCTCGACCAGCAGCACCTGCCCGATCGTCACCTCCCGATCGTGGACCGGCATCGCGACGACCACGTCACCAGGGAGGATCTTCGGCGCCATGGATCCGGACACCACCGTCGTGGGGGTCCACGCCCATGACGCAGGCAGCGCTGCCCAGAGCAGGAGGCTCACGGTGACCACGAGGACCGTGCGGCCGAGCAGTGCCGCAGCGAACACCACCCAGGTCGAGGCGGAGGCGTGCCCGGATCGTGTCACCGCGACAGCCGAGGGCTGTTCGCGTCGTCCGTCCGGACGCAGGGTGACGTCGGCCACGGCCGGGCTCAGGAACTCTGCGCTTCCCAGGTGAGACCGATGCGCGCGGTCCCGTTCTGGGCAGAGTTCGGCGTCGCGGCGTCGAGCGCGACCGTCACCTGGTACGTGCGCGACTCGGAGGAACCGCCGGCGGTGCGCCAGGTGCCGATGCCGTTCGAGAACCTCGTGGCGGTCGATCCGAGGTCGGCGAGGGAGCCCGACCAGACCGCGGCGGGCGAGAGCGGGGTGAAGCCGCTGCACTTGCCGAAGGACCCGCCGGTGCCCTCGGTGACGGTGACGTGCAAGGAGCTCGACAGTGCGTTGGTGGTCGCCGGGTCCGTGCCGTACAGCTTCACCGTCGAGGGGAGTGAGCCGGTCGACGTGACGACGATGCACGATGTCCGCGTGTCACCGGGCTGCAGCCCGGAGGCCGTGAAGAGCGCGGTGTCGGAATCGTCGTCACTGAGCGAGACGGACCCGGCAGACCAGGTGTTCGGGGCGTTGCTCGTCGTGGCCGAGAAGGCGGCGTAGGACGCCTGGGCGATGACGAGGCCGGAGGCCAGGACAGCCGTCGGGACGACGGCGAGGGCGATGGTGCGGCGTGCTCGAGACGTGAGGTGCACGGGGTTCCTTCGGTGAGGGCGCCACACCGTCGTCGGTGGACGCGAGCATGTGCAGGACGAGGGAGCGCGGATCGGCTCCCGGTGCGGGGCGCGGCGGGGCCGTGCTGTCGGTCCCCGCCGCGCCCGGAGATGGTCAGACGCGGCCGAGCATCGCCTCGTTGAGGATGGTGCCGCCGAGCATCCAGCCGCCGTCGGCGACCTCGTCGAGGATGACGAGCGTCGTGGGTCGGGCTCGCTCGCCGTAGACGTCGACGATGGCGTCGGTGACGGCGTCCTGCAGCTTCTTCTTCGACTCCGGGGTCAGGGTGTCAGCGGGGACCTTGATGTTGGCGAAGGGCATGGTGTTCCTCTCGGTGGGGTGTCCCGGACGTTCCGGGGGTCAGAGCGCGGCGTTCGGGGACAGGAGGTCCTCGATGCCGACGCGGTGGTAGAACTCGGATCGGATGCGGTCGGCGACCGCCGAGACGACCTCGCTGCCGTCACGGGAGGGGTCGACGTGGGTCCGGAACGGGCGGGCGCCGTCGGCCAGGCCGACCACGCGCACGATCTCGTCGGCGACGTCCTGCACGTCGGCGTCGGCCGGCACGATCGCGGCGAGGCGGTCGGTCAGGTCGCGCCGGAGCGCCCCGTACTCCGTGTCGTGTTCGTCGACGCGGGCGGTGTCCGTCGGGACGGCGGCGTTCGTGAAGTGGTTCGTGCCCGAGGTGAAGGCGCCCGGGACCACGATCGTGGTGTCGATGCCGAAGCGGATCAGTTCCGCCGCGTAGCTCTCGGCCAGGGCGTCCATGCCGGCCTTCGCCGCGAAGTACGGCGCCAGGAACGGCGGGTGGCCGCCGCGGGTGGCCGAGCTGCCGACCCAGACGACGAGTCCGGACCGGCGCGCCCGCAGGTGTGGCAGGACGGCACGTGCGACGCGCTGGGCGCCGACGACGTTGACGTCGTACAGGGCGGCGAACTGTTCCGGCGTGAACGCCTCGGCCGGACCGTAGGCCATGTGGCCGGCGTTCTGCACCAGCACGTCGATGCGCCCGTGCGCACGGATCACGGTGCTGACCGCCTCGTCGACGGACTGCTCCGACTGCACGTCGAGCTCGACCGCGCCGAGCTGCAGGCCCTCGCGCACGGCGAGGTCGTCGAGCGCGGCACGGGCGGGCGCGTTCCGGCCGTCGACCGCACGCATCCCGGCGACGACGACGTGCCCCGCCCGCGCGAGCGACTCCGCCGTCAGCCGGCCGAAGCCGCTCGACGCGCCCGTGACGAGGACGACCCGCGGCGTCGGCATCAGACCATCCCGCCGTTGGCGCGGATGGTCTGGCCGTTGACCCAGTGCCCGTCGGGCCCGGCGAGGAACGCGACGACACCGGCGATGTCCTCCGGCATGCCGAGCCGTTCGAGGGGCGGGACCTTCGCCAGGGTGTCGATCTGGTCCTGCGTCTTGCCGTCGAGGAACAGCTCGGTCGCCGTCGGCCCCGGAGCCACCACGTTCGCCGTGACGTCCCGGCCGCGGAGCTCCTTCGCGAGGATCATCGTCATGCCCTCGACCGCGCTCTTGCTCGCGACGTAGGCGCCGTAGGTCGGGAACTGCGTCCCCACGACCGACGTCGACATGCCGACGAACGCCCCGCCGGCCCGGAGACGACGGGCAGCCTGCTGCGCGACGACGAAGGTGCCGCGGATGTTCGTCCGGTGCAGTGCGTCGAGGACGTCGAGGTCCTGGTCGGCGATCGTCGACAGCGCAAGGCGGCCGGCGGAGTGCACGACGACGTCGACGCCGCCGTGTTCGGCCTCGACCCGGTCGAACATCGCGGCCACGGCGTGCTCGTCCGCGACGTCGGCCTGCACGGCGACGGCACGGCCGCCCGTCCGCTCGATCTCGGCGACGGTGTCCTCGGCGGCGGCCGTCCCGCTGGCGTGGTTGACGACGACCGTGAAGCCGTCCGCGGCGAGCCGGATCGAGACGGCGCGGCCGATGCCGCGAGAGCCGCCGGTGACCAGGGCGACGCGGCGAGGAGTGGTGCTCATCGTCTGTCCTTTCAGTGATACGCGCCGAGCATTTCGGCGCTACGGCAGAACGTAGCACAGTTACGATCAGCGATACAAATTGCGCTACGATCACTGCATGGCCCGATCTGACGAAGCGCTCCGCAGCGCCCTGCTCCGCGCAGCGGAGGACCAGCTGGTCACTGCCCCCGACGGGGACGTCGCCACCCGAGCGGTCTGCGAAGCGGCCGGCGTGACCCAGCCCGTGCTCTACCGGATCTTCGGCGACAAGCGCAGGCTCCTCGACGCCCTCGCCGAGACGGGCCTGCAGCGGTACACCGCTCGGAAGGCCGAGCTCGAGGTGTCCGACGACCCGGCAGCGGACCTGCGCCATGGATGGGACGACCACCTCGCGTTCGCTCGGGAACACGCCGCCCTCTACCGGCTGATGTTCGCCCCACGGCCGTGGGCGAGCAGTTCCGCGCGGGACGGCCTGACCTCGCTGCTCGAACGGACGCTGACCCGGTGCGCGGCCGCGGGCCTGCTCCGCGTCGACGTCCCCGTCGCAGCGACCATGCTGCTCGCCGCCAACGTCGGACTCGCACTCCACCAGATGACCACGACGGCTCCGGACACTGCCGACGACGACGCGCTCCGGGACGCGGTCCTCGACGCCGTCCTCATCGAGGCGTCCGCCCGCGACCAGGACGACCTCGACGCGGCTGCTCGTCGCCAGCTCCGCGCCCGGCTCGACGACGACGGGTCGAGCGCGTTGCTCCCCGAGGAGACCGCACTCATGCGGATCTGGCTCGACCGACTCGACCACGAGGCCGACCACCACCAGGACCACGAAGGCACCCGATGATCTCCACGTTCCTCGCCGAACACGCACCCCTCGTCCCCATCGGGTTCTGGGTCGCCCTCGCCGTCGCCACGGGGGTCGCGTGGCTGCTCCACCGTCTGCGGCTCCGCGGCGTCCTGCTCGGCCTCTCCGGCCTGTCGTTCGTCGCCGCCCTCGTGCTCACCCTGCTCCCCGACGGTGCCCGCTCTGGCGGCGTCACCTGCACCGTGCAGTTCTCGGTCCCGTTCCAGGGCATCGACACCCTCGCCAACATCGCGCTGCTGCTGCCGCTCGCGCTCTTCCTCAGCGTGGCGACGAGCCGGCCACTCACCGTCCTCGCCGGCACCGTCGCCCTCTCCATCGCCATCGAGGTCGTGCAGGCCCTCGCACCGGCACTCGGCCGGCGATGCGACACCAACGACTGGTTCATGAACACCGTCGGAGCACTGCTGGGCGCGGTCATTGCTCTGACCATCCATGCGATCGACCGGCGGCGGCGCGCCGCTTTCGTCCTGGACTGAACCGCTGCCGGATCACGACAGGCGCTGACCGGTCGATGTCCGTCCTCGATCAGGGTGCGATGTGCGCGTGCTCACCTGCCGCAGCAAGAATGGTGAGCGCGCCGACAGGCCTGCCGTCAGCTGCACCGATCGTGTGCGGGATCATCGTCGGCCGAGTCCCTGCCACTTGCCGAACCCGGCGACGCGCGACGCGTCGGGGCGCTGACCGAGGATCAATGACACGTTGCCCAGGCTGTAGGCGTGGAACGCGGACGCGCGCGCGAGGAACGCCGTCCACCGTTCCGAGTCACGCAAGCTCTCAACCTGCGTCGCGATCGACTCGTGGAGTGCGGCGGCCTGCGCCTTCTTCTCCTCGATGGTGCGGCGGGGCGTCGAGGTCTTCCCGGCCGGACGGCGGGCCGCGGTCTTGGTGGTGCGTGTCGTGGTGATCATGGTTCCTGCTCCTGGGTCGATCGGGGACGATGGGCGGAGCGGGAGGGATCTAGAGCGTGTCTCCTGAATGGTGGGTCCAGGCGATGACGGCGTTGAGCACGACGGCTGAGCGGTAGACGATCGCGAGGTCGTCGTACCTCGTCGCCAGGGCTCGCCATTGCTTGAGGCGACAGAAGCCACGCTCGACGACGTTCCGGTTCCTGTAGTCGATGCGGTCGTAGGTCACGGGTCTCCCGCCGCGGGAACCACGCCGTTTCCGGTGTCCTTGCTGGTCGCGAGGCTCGGGGATCACGGACTCGATACCGCGGTCGCGCAGGTGTTGCCGGATCGCTTTGGATGAGTACGCCTGGTCACCGCGGAGCCGGTCCGGTCGGGTCCGCGGCCTGCCGACCGGACGGGCCACTTCGAGCGCTGCCAGCAGCGGCAGCAGCATCGGTGAGTCACCAGCTTGTCCGGGCGTGATCAGGGTGACCAGGGGCAACCCGTGGCCGTCGACGAGCTGCTGGACCTTCGTGGACAGGCCGCCGCGGGAGCGGCCGAATCCGTGATCAGGCGGCTCGAGTCCCGGATCCGTGTGATTCGATGGTTCCCCCTGTGGTGCGGGCGATGTTCGTGGCGTGCTGATGCGTGCGAGCGATCGTGGAGTCCACTGACAACGACCGATCCACCGCCCCAGCCTGGTCCGCGGACGCTGTCACCGCGGCGAGGACCCTGTCCCACGTGCCGTCGCCTGCCATCCGGCGATGCCACTTCCACACCGTCTGCCACGGCCCGAACACCTCGGGCAGGTCACGCCACGCGATCCCGGTCCGATACCGGTACACGATCCCCTCGACCATGCTCCGAGCGTCCGCGAACGGACGGCCACGTTTGCCTGTCGGACGAGGCATGAACGACTGGATCGAAGACCACTGAGCATCGGAGAGCAGCTGGAATCATCTCACCACTACAGCGCGCCAGCGCTCTACCTGGTCTTCAGGAGACACGCCCTAGCCCCGGCGGTCCTCCTCGGACTGCCACGGCAGGTTCAGGTCGCCCGGCTCGGGCTCGATGTCGCCCGCGTCGTCCGCACCGCCGGTGCCTGGTGCCGCCACCACGCGGGACGGGTCGATGCCGTCCTGCTCGAGGTCCTCGCGGCTGCGCTGCTGCGTCTGGGACGCGACCGTCTCCCGTTCGCTCGACGGGCTGTAGGACGTGTCGGCGGCGCGCTGCTCGCGGTCGCTCACGCCGTCGACGTCGTCGCTGTGCGCCGCGTCGCGGAGTTCGTCGTTGCGGGCGCGGTCGTCGGACTCGTCGGGGCCGGGCACGTTCGGGATGCTGTCGCTCATGCCCCGCACAGTAGGCCGGGGCTCCTGGTACCGGTTCGGTCACGACGGCCGTGATCCGGTTCGCGCTCGGGTACCGTCGTCCCGACGAAAGGGGTCGGACGATGGGTCGGACGAGGGCACGGGGCACGGCGGCCGTCGCACTGGTGGGGATGAGCACGCTGCTGTTGGCGGGCTGCTCGCTGTTCGGCGACGACGCCCCGCTGCCGGCGCCGACCGGCCACGCTGCGCCGAGCGCCTCCGCGACGCCGGGGCCCGTCGGCGGGTCGGGCGACACCGCACAGCCCGTCGCGGCGCCGCAGGCGGTCCCGGCGGGCACGGTCGTCGCGGAGACCGACGCGGTGTCGAAGACCGGCGACACGTCGATCCACGTCCGGGTCGTCGCGAACGACCACGGCACGTTCGACGCGCAGCTGTCGGACTACCGCACCACGCAGCCGCAGCCGATGTCCGTGCAGTTCCGGCGCACGGCGCAGTACGGCGACGGTGGTGACACCGAAGCGGTCGCCACGACGCAGTGGGACGCCGACGCCCAGCCGCCCGCGACGGTCAGCCTGAGCGACGGCGGCCCCTACCCGGACTGGCTGCACACGGTCGTCCTCGTCCCGCAGTCCGACGGCGACGACAGTGCCCGCCCGTGGGTCTACAAGGTGCTCGCGATCGGGAAGCTCTCCTGGTCGATCCCGAACCCCGACCCGGACCTGCACGTCACGCTCGGCACGGCCCGACCGGGTGCGTACGGTTACGCGTTCGACGCCGCCGACGAGACCCTCCGCGGGACGACCGGCACCCCGGTCAGCTACAAGGTCAACGAGGGCGACGACCAGTCCACCATCGCGAAGCGCTTCGGCATCACCGTGGACCAGCTGCGGTGGCTCAACCCGACGATGCAGACCCGTGGCAACAACTGGGTGCTCGCCGGCTCCTGGATCAACCTGGACCCGGCCTCGCGCTGACACGGAGCCCGGTGCGGGTCCGTTACGCTCGACCAGCACCCCGCACCACCCAGGAGGCCACATCGTGACCATCGTCGCCGCCGCAGACGGCTCCGCCCTCGGCAATCCCGGACCGGCCGGCTGGGCCTGGTACGTCGATGACGACCGCTGGGCAGCCGGTGGATGGCCGCGGGCGACGAACAACATCGGCGAGCTCACGGCCGTGCTGCAGCTGCTCCGCGCCACGAAGGACACCGGCGAGCCGCTGCACATCCTCTGCGACAGCCAGTACGCGATCAAGGCGTGCACCGAGTGGCTCGCCGGGTGGAAGCGCAAGGGCTGGCGGAAGGCCGACGGCAAGCCCGTGCTGAACGTCGAGATCATCAAGGAGCTCGACGCCGAGCTGCAGGGCCGCAAGGTCACCTTCGAGTGGGTCCGCGGGCATGTCGGCCACGAGATGAACGAGGCCGCGGACGTCCGTGCCCGCGGCGCTGCGACCGCCTTCCAGAACCACACCGAGGTGCCGACCGGTCCGGGTTGGCCGGACACCGTCGTCCCGCCCGCTCCGGAGCCGGTGCAGGTCGAACCGCCCGCCACCCTGTTCTGACGAGCCGCACGCCCTGTCGGGCCGCACGACGACGAGCCGCATGACGACGGGCCCGGGCGATGTCCTCGCCCGGGCCCGTCGTCCGCTCGGGACGTGCGCTCAGTAGGTGCCGTCGCGACGGTCCTGCCGGGTGATCTGCTCCCCCGACGCCGGGTCGACGCCCGACCGGGTGGTGGTCGTGGTCCGACGCCCGCCGAACCCGACCGCCAGGCTGATGATGAGCAGCACGACCCCGGCGGCCATCAGGATGTAGCCGATCAGGCGCAGGTCGATGCCGGCGATCTGGTAGTCGACCGCGAAGGCGACGATCGCTCCGATGACGATCAGGGCGATGCTCGATCCGATGCGCATGACGGGTCCTTCCGTGGTGCCCCGTCCCGGGTGTCCGGGGCTGGCGTCGAAGGTACCCGGACCGCGGCGGCGAGGTTCCGTGTGATCGCCGAGCGAGGCCGGCCTCAGTCGACGTCGACCTCGGCCCAGCCGTCGAACCGGCCGATCTCGGTGACGCGCACCACGGCTTCACCGGTCTCGTCGGACGCGTCCAGGTCGATCGTCGCCGAGAACCCGAAGTCCTTGTCGCCCTCGGGGTCGGCGAAGATCTGCCGTGCCCGCCAGGTCCGACCCGGTCCGTGCTCGTCGAGCACCAGGTACGCCATCGAGCGGGCGTCGCCGTCGGTCCCGATCGCGTCGTGCTCCTCGTAGTACTCCTCGAGCACGGCGTCCCACTCGTCCTGCCCGAACCCTGCGGCCCCGTCGAGCGCGGCGAGCCCGGCGACGTCGTCGGCCGCCGCGAGCAGCACGCGTTGGAACAGGGCGTTCCGCACGAGCACCCGGAACGCCCTCGGGTTGCCGGTGAGCCGCGCGGGCTGCGGCGGCGCGATCTCGTCGTGCTCCGCCGCGGCCTCCGCGACGGAGCCGTTGACCAGCGCCTCCCACTCGTCGACGAGCGAGGAGTCGGTCTGCCGCACGACCTCGCCGAGCCACTCGATCAGGTCGTCGAGCTCGGGCGTGCGCTGTTCCTCGGAGATGGTCTGGCGCATGGTGCGGTAGGCGTCGGACAGGTAGCGGAGCACGAGTCCCTCGGAGCGGGTCAGCTGGTAGAACCGCACGAAGTCGCCGAAGGTCATCGCCCGCTCGTACACGTCGCGCACCACGGCCTTGGGCGACAGCGTGAAGTCGAGCACCCACGGCTGTTCGGCCGCGTAGGCCTCGTACGCGGCGGTCAGCAGTTCGTCGAGCGGCTTGGGCCAGGTGACCTCCTCGAGCAGCTCCATCCGCTCCTCGTACTCGATGCCCTCGCGCTTCATCCGGGCGACCTCCTCGCCGCGCTCCTTGAACTGCTGCTGCGCGAGGATGGCGCGCGGGTCGTCGAGGGTCGCCTCGACGACCGACACCATGTCGAGCGCGTACGTCGGGGACTCGGGGTCGAGCAGTTCGAAGGCGGCGAGTGCGAACGGCGACAGCGGCTGGTTGAGCGCGAAGTTCACGGGCAGGTCGACGGTCATGCGGTAGCGCCCGTCGACCTTCTCGATCACGCGGGCGTTGATCAGCGTGCGGGCGATCGACAGCGCGCGTCGGGCCATCGCGAGCTGCCGGGAGCGCGGCTCGTGGTTCTCGAACACGAGCGAGCGGACGTCGGCGAAGGCGTCACCCCCGCGGGCGACGACGGCGAGCACCATCGCGTGCGTGATCCGCATCCGGGACACCATCGGCTCGGGCTCGGCGGCGATGAGCCGGTCGAACGACGCCGGCCCCCACGAGACGAACCCCTCCGGCGCCTTCTTCTTCTTGACCTTGTTCTTCTTCTTCGGGTCGTCCCCGGCCTTGGCGACGGCCCGGGCGTTCTCGATCTCGTGCTCCGGCGCCTCGGCCACGACGTCGCCCTCGGTGTCGTAGCCGGCTCGTCCGGCTCGTCCGGCGATCTGGTGGAACTCGCGGGCGGACAGCTGCCGCATCCGGGAGCCGTCGAACTTCGTCAGCCCGGTGAGCAGCACGGAGCGGATCGGCACGTTGATCCCGACCCCCAGGGTGTCGGTGCCGCAGATCACCGGCAGCAGGCCGCGCTGGGCGAGCTGCTCGACGAGCCGGCGGTACTTCGGCAGCATGCCCGCGTGGTGCACGCCGATGCCGGCCCGGATGAGTCGTGACAGCGTCTGCCCGAACCCGGCGCTGAAGCGGAACCCGGCGATCGCGGCGGCGATCTCGTCCCGGCGTTCACGCGACGCCACCTTCACGGACATGAGCGCCTGCGCACGCTCGAGCGCCGCGGCCTGGGCGAAGTGCACGATGTAGACCGGCGCCTTCCCCTCCTCGAGCAGACGTTCGACCGTCTCCTGCACCGGGGTCAGCACGTACTCGTACGACAACGGCACGGGCCGCGAGACGCCGGTGACCCGTGCGGTCGGGCGCCCGGTCCGGCGCGACAGGTCGTCGGCGATGGTCGTGACGTCGCCGAGCGTCGCCGACATGAGCAGGAACTGCACGCGCTCGAGCACGAGCAGCGGCACCTGCCACGCCCAGCCGCGGTCGGGGTCGCCGTAGAAGTGGAACTCGTCCATCACCACGACGTCGACCTCGGCGTCCGGGCCCTGGCGGAGCGCGGTGTTCGCGAGGATCTCGGCCGTGCAGCAGATGATCGGGGCGTCCGCGTTGACGCTCGAGTCACCGGTCACCATGCCGACGTTCTGCGCGCCGAACAGGTCCACGAGCTGGAAGAACTTCTCGGAGACGAGGGCCTTGATCGGCGCCGTGTAGTAGCTGCGCTTGCCCTCGGCGAGCGCGGCGAAGTGCGCCCCGGCCGCGACGAGGGACTTGCCGGTACCGGTCGGCGTGCTGAGGACGACGTTCGCGCCGGAGACGAGCTCGATGAGCGCTTCGTCCTGCGCCGGGTAGAGCGGTCGTCCGCCCGCCTCGGCCCAGTCGGCGAACGCCTGGTAGACCGCGTCGGGGTCGACGGCGCCGTCGACCGCCGCCGGCAGGGCGGCGAGGAGCGGCGGGGTGGTGGTGACGTCGGTCATGCGCCCATCCTCCCAGGTGGGCGGTGACCGGCAGACGAGCCAGCGGCGGACGGGAGGCACGGGGCCGCTCCGTCACGCATCCGGCGTCCGCACGCACCGACCGCAGGTCGCAGGCCGGAGACGAGCCGCGCCTCCCGTCCGGCGCCCTGTCGGGAATCGATGCGCGCGCATAGACTCAGACCGTGCGCGAACTCGGCTTCCTCTCCTTCGTCCCCAACCACGGCGGCACCGCCGGTGCTGCTGCCGCCCTGGAGGACGGTCTCCGCTTGTTCGAGACGGCCGAGTCGCTCGGGTACGGCACCGGCTGGGTCCGGGGCCGCCACTTCGAGCCCTTCCTGACCAGCCCGATGACGTTCTTCGCGGCGGCCGCCCAGCGCACGAGCACCATCGGTTTCGGCACCGCCGTCCTCGGCATGCGGTACGAGGATCCGATCCGTCTCGCCGAGGACGCCAGCACCGTCGACCTGCTCAGCGACGGCCGGGTGCAGCTCGGCATCAGCACCGGGATCGCCGGGTACGGCCCGATCCTCGACCCGGTGTTCGGCGGGTCGGAGCGCAGCTTCCGCGACGAGGCCGAGGTGCGTGCGGCGCGGCTGCTCGAGGTCCTGCAGGGCGAGCCGCTCGGCACTGCAGGGAAGGGCTACGAGAGCATCCCCGCCGGTGCCGACCTGACCCTCCAGCCGCTGTCGCCCGGCCTGCGCGACCGCGTCTGGTGGGGCGGCGGCAGCACGGGCACCGCGGTCCGCACGGCCGAGAAGGGCCTGCTGCTGCACTGCTCGACGCTCAACACCGAGGACACGGGCGCCCCGTTCGCCCAGGCACAGGCGGACCAGCTCACCGCGTACCGCGACCGCTTCGCCGAGCTGCAGGCCGCCGGCGAGCACCCCGGCCGCACGCCGAAGGTGGCGGTCGGTCGGATCGTCGTCCCGCTGCTCGACGACCACGACCGCCGGGTGCACGAGGAGTTCCTCACCGGGTACGCGAGCGGGATGGACGACGAGGGGCGCCCCCTGAGCGGTCCGCCGTTCCGGTTCAGCAGGATCGTGTCGGGCGGTGTGGACGAGATCGTCGACGCCCTGGCAGCCGACCCCGCGGTCCAGGCGACCGACGAGCTGGTGATCACCCTGCCGGCGAACGGCGACGCCGCGGCGCACGAACGCATCCTGCGGTTCGTCGCCGAGGAGATCGCCCCGCGGCTGCCCTGAGCACGACCGCTGACGACAGGCACCCGGCCGGGGCTCGAGTCGGGGTGGTGAGGTCCGACGAGCCCCGGGCCGGATGACCATCTCGTCCCTGATCCGTACGGGATGGTGGCATCACTCTTTCACTTTCTGAAGGATTTGTCATCATCACTTCCCCGGGAACGGGCACATGGCCAGTTGCGCACGACAACCCCTGGTCAGAAGCGGAAAGGTACGCTCTCGTACCTTTGCCCACAGGACGACGAATGCGCCCCCGCGCGGACGCGGGGACGCATTCTGGACGCACCGGGATCGACGGGGTTCCACGGCCGGATCAGGAGGCCGCTTCGCTCACACGACGATCCCTCGGTGGTGCGCGCGCCGACGGTAACCAGCCGACTGGCGCGGATTCATGCTACTGAACGCATCCACGACCGTGCGGAAATCGGCTCACTCCAGTTCGAGGGCCGCGGAACCGGCCAGGTCCGCGACCGAGGCACCGACGTGGAGCTCGAACGTCCCGGGCTCGTAGCGCCAGGCGCCGTCCCAGTGTGCGAACGCCCGGGCCGGAACCTCGATCGACACCTCGGTGGACTCCCCTGCCCCGAGCCGGACGGGCGCGAAGCCGACGAGCCAGCGAACGGGACGGTCGACCGACGACTCCGTCCGCGAGGCGTAGACCTGCACGACGTGCTTCCCGGCACGGTCGCCCGTGTTCGCCACGGTCGCGGTGACGATCGCGGCGTCACCCTCCGTCACGGTCGGCGACGCGGCCACGCCGTCGATCGTCCAGGTGGTGTAGCCCAGGCCGTGGCCGAAGGGGTAGGCGGGTTCGGTGCCGGCGCGCAGCCAGGCACGGTAGCCCACGTGCACGCCCTCGTCGTAGGCGACCTTGCCGTCGACCGGCGTGACGTCCTGCACCGGGACGTCGGCGAGGGTCGCCGGCCAGGTGGTGGGCAGGCGCCCGCCGGGCTCCGCGGCACCGGTCAGGACGTCGGCGAGCGCGTTGCCGTACTCCTGTCCGCCGAACCAGGTCAGGAGCACCGCGGCGACGTCGTTCCGCCAGGGCATCTCGACCGGCGAACCGGAGTTCACCACGACGACCGTGTTCGGGTTCACGGCGGCGACGGCACGGACCAGCTCGTCCTGGTGGCCCGGCAGCGCGAGCGACGAGCGGTCGTAGCCCTCGGACTCGACCTTGCTGTTCGTCCCGACGACGACGATCGCCACGTCGGCGTCGCGGGCCGTCGCGACCGCGGCCTCGACGAGTGCGGCGGGGTCGGCGTCGCTCGGCTCGGTACCGAACTGGTAGGCGAGCACACCGCCCAGCGCCTCGTCCTGCACGATGTCGTGCTCGATCCGGATCGCGAGCTGCTGCCCGGCCTCGACCGACACCGGCACCGAGCGCGCCGGCGGGTTGAGGAACGCCGCACCGAGCTGGTCCCCCTCGACCGGCACGGTCTCGTCGAGCAGGAGCTCGCCGTCGACCCACATGCGCGAGCGACCGGCGGCACCGATGCCGATCCGCACGGTCCCCGTCGTCTCGGCGGTGTACGTCGTGGTGACGTCGAGTCGGTCGGACTCCCGGATCGGGGCGTCGCCGCCGAACCAGAACAGCGCGGTGGCACGGCGGTCCTCGACGAACAGCTCCTCGCCGCCCTTGACGAACGCCACCCGTGCACCGGGCTCCCCCGTGGCCGGGTTCGTGATGCTGGACAGCGGGAACTCCGCGATGCCCTCCTGCACCACGGCGCCGATGGCGTGGTCGACCGTCGCGCCGGGGAAGGCCGCTCGGATGCCCTCGATGGGCGTGACGACGTGCTCCGGCACCACCGTCGCCGAACCGCCGCCCTGCGTGCGGGCCTGGTCGGCGTTGTGCCCGAGGAGCGCGATCCGCGACACCGCGGACGCATCGAGCGGCAGGATCCCGGTGTTGCGGACGAGGACGGTGCCCTCGGCCTCGGCCGTCCGCACGAACGCGACGCCGTCCTCGACGTGCACCGGCTGCGCGGCCACGGGCTCGAAGCCCTCGAGCGCGCCGACGCGGGCGGCGAGCGTCAGGATGCGGCGGACCTTGCGGTCGACGGCCTCCATCGGGACCTCGCCCGACTCGACCGCCTGCAGCAGGGGCCCCTCGCTCCACCAGGGGTTCGGCCCGGGCATCGCGACGTCCTGCGACGCCTTCGCCGACTCCACCGAGCGGACGCCGGTCCAGTCGGACACGACGATGCCGTCGAAGCCCCACTCCGAGTTGAGCGGTGTCTCGAGCAGGTCGTTCTCGGACGCGGTGACGCCGTTGATCGCGTTGTAGGACGACATGACCGCCCAGGCGTGCGCCTCGGTCACGGCCTTCTCGAACGCGAGCAGGTACAGCTCACGGAGCGCACGGTCCGACACCTCCGTCGACGCGGTGAACCGGTCGGTCTCGTAGTCGTTCGCGATGTAGTGCTTCGGGGTCGCGGCGACGCCGTTCTCCTGCACGCCGTCGACGTAGGACGCGGCGAGGTCGCCGGTCAGCAGCGGGTCCTCGCTGAACGCCTCGAAGTGGCGACCACCGAGGGGCGAGCGGTGCAGGTTGATCGTCGGGCCGAGGACGACGTCGACGCCCTTCCGGCGGGCCTCGACCGCCGCGGCGGCACCGTAGCGCTTCGCGATCGCGCGGTCCCAGCTCGCCGACAGGGCGGTGGCGGACGGCAGGTTGAGCGACGGGTCGCGCTCGTCCCAGACCTCGCCGCGGACGCCGGACGGACCGTCGGACATCAGGATGCGGCGCAGCCCGATCTTCTCGACCGGCCAGGTCGTCCAGAAGTCGCGCCCGGTCAGCAGCTGGACCTTCTCCGCGGTCGTCAGCTGTCCGACGAGCGCGGCGATGCGCTCGTCCAGCGGCGACGCGGCGGTCGGCCGGGAGGCGCGGGTGGTGTCGTCCACGGTGGTCACGATGGTCGGTCCCTTCGTTGTGCGACGCAGGCGACGGGGCATGACCTCCGCGCGCCATCGTCGGCGGCTGCGGGCAGCGTAGCACCCAAAACCTATCGGAAGTAGGTTTGTTGGGTCTCGAACCCGCTGTACGCTCGCGCCATGGCACGACGGGGTTCGTACGCGAAGGGGATCGCGAAGCGCGAGGAGATCCTCACGGTCGCGCTCGACCTCGTCGCGCAGCAGGGGTTCCGGCGCACGAGCATCAAGGACATCGCCGACGCGGTCGGGCTCACCCAGGCCGGGCTGCTGCACTACTTCGACTCGAAGGACGACCTCTGGGTGGAGATCCTCCGTCGCCGCGACGAGGTCGACCTGGCGCACGACTGGGGCACCGCGGCCGAGGACCCCGGTGCGTTCCTCGCGGCGATTGTCCGGCACAACACCGAGGTCCCGGGCCTCGTGCAGATGTTCGTCAACCTGTCGGCGGCCGCCGCGACCGACGACGAGCACCCCGCGCACGAGTACTTCCGCGAGCGCTACGAGCGCAGCCGGAGCGACTTCGCCCGGGACTTCCGCACCATGCAGCAGGACGGCCGGCTCCGCTCCGACGTGGACACCGAGCAGCTGGCGAGCGTGCTCCTGGCGATCTCCGACGGCATGCAGATCCAGTGGCTGTACGACCCGTCGCGGGACATGGCCGACCACGTCGAGCTCGTCGCACGGCTCGCGGTCGCGCAGTCCGTCACGCCCGCCCCGGCCTGACGCCGGCACCCCGGCCCGCCGCGCTCCCGCCGCGCTCGACCGCTCCGGCCCCGGGCCGCGTCGGCCGCATCGCCTGCGTCGCCTGCACCGCCTGCGCCGCCCGGACAGGTACCGCCAGTGCCTGGTCCCCGCTCGGGCGCGCACGGCAGGATGGGGTCCGGCCGACCAGGCCGTCCGACGACGATGTGGAGTGACGCGATGACGCGTGTTGTGGTGACCGGAGGCAGCGGGAAGCTCGGACGGGCGGTCGTCCGCGACCTCGACGAGCACGGGTACGACGTGGTCCTGCTCGACCGGGTGCCCTCCCCCGACAAGCCGGAGCGGGTGCCCTTCGTCCGCATCGACCTGAGCGACTACGGCCAGGTGCTCGGGGCGCTCACGGGCATCGACGACCGCTACGACCGCGTCGACGCCGTGGTGCACCTCGCCGCCGTACCGGCCCCCGGACAGGTGCCCGACGTCGCTCTCATCACGAACAACGTGACCGCGTCGATCAACGTCTTCCACGCCGCCCGTGTCGCCCGGATCAAGAACGTCGTGTGGGCGTCGAGCGAGACCCTGCTCGGCATCCCGATGGGCGAGCACCACCCGCCGTACCTGCCCGTCGACGAGGAGTTCGCGGTCCGCCCGCAGTCCTCGTACTCGCTCGGCAAGGCGGTCGAGGAGGAGATGGCCCGCCACTTCACCCGCTGGGACCCGGAGCTCAAGATGATCGGGCTGCGCTTCTCGAACGTCATGGACGAGACCGACTACCCGTCGTTCCCGTGGGACGCCTCCCCCGAGGCGAAGACCTTCAACCTGTGGTCGTACATCGACTCGCGCGACGGGGCGCAGGCCGTGCGGCGGTCGCTCGAGGCCGAGCTCACCGGGTTCGAGGCGTTCGTCATCGCGAGCCCCGACACCGTGATGGACACCCCGACGATCGAGCTCGTGGAGCGCTTCGTGCCGGACATCGAGCGCCGTGCGGACATCGACGGCACGAGCTCCCTGCTCTCGAGCGAGAAGGCCCGCGAGCTCCTCGGCTACGCCCCCGAGCACACCTGGCGGAACCACCGCTCGCGCTGACCGTTTCCGCGGGACGCAACGTCGGCGGTTGCTCGCAGCGCTCCACCGCTGCGAGCAGCCGCCACAGTTGCGTTCCGCGGGAGACCGGACGGGAGGCGCGGGGCGGCCTCAGGACGTCGGCGCGAGCAGCAGGCCGTCCAGCACCAGGTCGCGCACGCGCGGCAGCAGGTCTGCCGCGAGCGCGTCCTCGTCGACGCCGGTGATCTGCGCGATGGCGCCGACGATCGCCGCGACCGACAGCTCCCCGTCGCAGGCACCCACGAACGCGGCGAGCGCCGTGTCCGCGTCCACCCGACGGCCGAACCCACCGCCCTGCACGAGCGTGATCACGGTCGGGTCGTCGTTCCCGGGCCAGTAGTGCCGCTCCTCGGTCACGTCACCGGCGACCCGCAGGTGGGCGGCGGCGAGCGCCTCGTCGTCGTGCGCCTCGAGCCACCCGGTGGCGTCGAGCACCCGTGCGACCGTCGCGCCGAGCCCCACGGGGTTGGAACCGAGCGCCTCGGGGACCCGCTCGGTGCGGCGGAGGCGAGCCGTACCTCCCGGCCGACCGATCTCCGTTGCCGACGCCGACGCACGCCGGACGACCACGTACCCGAAACCGACCCCGGTGACCCGCCGGGTCGCGAAGTCGTCGAGCCAGGCGTCCACGAGCCGGTCGAACCCGTCCGTGCCGGGCTTCGTGCCGCCGTCGCGGATCCAGGTCTCGGCGTAGGCGGGCGGGTCCTCGCGCTCCCGCTCGACGACCCACAGGTCGAGGTCCTCGGCGTCCGCGAACCACGAGCGCACCCGGTCGAGCCCGTCGACGCCCCAGCGGTACTCCCAGTTGCCGAGCAGCTGCGCGGTCCCGCCGGGTGCGAGGTGGTCGGCGAGCCCGCGGAGCACGGTCTCGACGAGCGCGTCGCCGACCATGCCGCCGTCGCGGTACTCGTAGGAGGGCACGTCGTCGCGACGCGGGGTGATGACGAACGGCGGGTTCGACACGATCCGGTCGAACCGCTCGCCCGCGACCGGCTCGTACAGCGACCCGAGCCGGAACTCGATGCCGTCGATGCCGTTGAGCGCCGCGTTGAACCGGGCGATGTCGAGCGCACGGCGGGAGATGTCCGTGGCGACGACCTCGTCGGCGAAGCGACGGGCGTGCATGGCCTGGATCCCGCACCCGGTCCCGAGGTCGAGAACCCGTCGGACCGGCACCGGGACCTGGAGCCCGGAGAGCGTGGTGGTCGCGCCGCCGATGCCGAGCACGTGTTCCTCGCCCAGTGCGGTGCCGAGCGCGAGCTCCCCGAGGTCGGAGACGATCCACCAGCTGCCGGCGCCGAGGTCGTCGACGAAGGCGTAGGGCCGCAGGTCGACGGTCGGGTGGACCAGGAGGTGGTCGGCGTCGGGAGCACCGGCGTCGTCCGTGTCGTCGTCGATCCGGAGCAGACCGGCCGCGAGCACCGCGTCGAGCCCGGCCGTCGGGAACGCCCGCTCGGCATCGCTCCGGTCGACCGGCAGGCCGAGCACGAACAGCGTCGCGAGCGTGGTCAGCGGCGTGGAGTCCCGCGCGGCGAGCGCCCGCAGCGCGGCGACCCGGGAACCGCGGTGCAGCGATGCGGCGGCCTCGGTGCCCCAGAGTGCGTCGATGCGGTCGACGGTGAAGCCCGCGGCGTCGAGGTCGGCGGCGAGCGCCGTCGTCACCGCGGGGACGGTCGTGATCGTCGGGAGCTCGTGGGCGATCGGACCGCGGGGCCGGCCGGTCACGCGGGGACCTCCTCGCGCATGACGGTCGCGGGGACCTTCCACGCGGCCACCAGGTCGAGGAGCCCGGGGAAGCGCTGCTGCACGTCCTCGACCCGGACCCGGCTCGACCGCGTCAGTCCCTCCTGGTGCTGCTCGAGCAGGCCGGCCTCGCGCAGGACGCGGAAGTGGTGCGTCAGCGTCGACTTCGGTCGGTCGACCCCGACCCACCCGCAGCTGCGGACGCCGCCGGCGGCGTCGACCAGGTAGCGGTGCAGGATCGTCAGCCGGATCGGGTCGCTCAGTGCGTCGAGCACGACGGGCAGGTCCATCTCGGCGACGGTCGGCTGCGGCAGGCGTTCTGGGGCGACGACGGAGTCCACGGGCGCGGCGGGCATGCGACGACGGTAGCACCGCGCTGGCAGTAGTACGACTTGCGTCGTACTGGTGCACTGCTGTACGAATGCTGTCGTACAGCAGTCGATCCGGCCGGAAGGTGCCACCATGCAGTCAGCACGCGGAGTCGCGGGGTTCTGGATCCTCGCCGCCATGCTCTTCGTGGCGATGGCCTCGTCCTCGGTCCCGTCGCCGATCTACCCCGTCTACGCCGCCGAGTGGGACCTCACGCCGCTCATGCTCACGGGGGTGTTCGCGATCTACGTCGCCGGACTCCTCGTCACCATGCTCGTCGCCGGTCGGCTGTCCGACCACGTCGGCCGGAAGCCCGTGCTCGTCGCCGGCGGACTGCTGCTCGTCGTGTCGCTCGTGCTGTTCACCGGCGCCGACGGGTTCACGGCCCTCGTGGTCGACCGGATCGTGCAGGGCGTCGCGGTCGGGCTGCTCATCGGCGCCCTCGGTGCAGCGCTCATCGACAACTCGCTCGAGCGCTTCCCCTCGCTCGCGGGCGTGCTGAACGGTGCCGTCCCACCCTTCGCCCTGGCGACCGGCGCGGTGTCGAGCGGCGCCCTCGTGGAGTGGGGCCCGGCACCGGAGCAGCTCGTCTACGTGCTCTTCGGTGCGCTCCTGCTGCTGCTCGTCGCCGCCCTGGTCGTCGTGCCCGAGCGGGTCACGCGCCGACCGGGTGCACTCCGCTCCCTCCGCCCGACCGTGTCCGTCCCGCGGGCGTCGCGGGCGCTCTTCCGCGGCGTCGCCGGGGCGCTCGTCGCCAGCTGGGCACTGGGCGGGCTGTTCCTGTCGCTCGTGCCGTCGGCCCTCGGCGCGGTGTTCGGCATCCACGACCACTTCGCAGCCGGGGCTCTCATCGCCGTCGTCACCGGCGTCGGCGGACTCACCGGTCTCGCCATCCAGCGCCTCGACACACGTCGGAGCCTGTTCCTCGGGCTCGTCGCGCTCATCGTCGGCCCGGTCGTCACCGTGACGTTCGTGTTCGCGCACTCGCTGCCCGGGCTCGTCGTCGGCAGCGCGATCGCGGGCGTCGGCTTCGGCGCGGGCTTCCAGGCACCCCTGCGGATGCTGCTCGCCACCGCGGCGCCGACGCACCGCGCCGGACTCCTGTCGTCGGTCTACATCGTCAGCTACCTGGCGTTCGGCGTACCCGCCGTCGTCGCGGGACTCGTCGAACCGGCGTTCGGCTTCGTGCCGGTGCTCGCCGGCTACGGCGCCTTCATCGTCCTCGCCGCGGCGATCGCCCTCGTGCTGCAGCTCGCGTCACGCAGCGCGGCCGGGGTCGAGGAGCGCGCCGCCGAGGCCGTCGAGCGCACCGCGACCGGTTCCGTCCGGACCGTCGCCGAGTAGCGCTGCGCGAGGGCTAGTGCCCGGCCCGCGCCCGGTTCGGTCGCTGTGCGCGGACCCCGGTGCTGCGGTGTGCGTCGGCGTGCGCCGCGTCGACGTCGGCCTTGCCGCGGTCGGCCGCCCTCCGCAGCCACTGCGGTCCGTGCGCCTTCGCCCAGTCCCAGAAGCGGTGGAGCTGCGCGCGCAGCCACGTGATGATGCGGTGGAAGAAGTGGAACTCGCTCGCCAGGATCGTCAGGCCGATGAAGACCACGAGCCACCCCGGACCGGGCAGCGGCACGAGGATGAGCCCGATCACCACGACGAGTCCGCCGACGATCCCGACGAGCACCTTGTAGAACAGGTGCCACCCCGGCCGCGCGTGGATCCAGGCGCGCATCCGACGGAACCACCGGAAGCGGTGGTGCCGGTCGTCGGCGTCGGTCTCGGGAGCCGTGGTGTCGGCACGCACGACCGCGTCGGGTCGCTCGTGGGTGTCGTCCATGGCGGCAACCTAGGGCGCGCGGCTGGGAAACGGCGGCGCAACCGGTCCACGCCACGTGAGCAGTGGGACGGGCGGACACCGCGCCTCCCGGCCGTCACGGGCCTCGGCCCACCGGAGCCCTCGTTCCGTCGAGACGCCGCGGTCTCGTCGCGACGGCGTCGGATGCAACGGCGTTCTGCGCGCCCCGCGGCGTCTCGCGCAGTCGGGGCCGTGTCGCGCCGGCCGCAGCCCCGTCAGCGGGCCCCGTCGGCCTGGAGGCTCGTCACGCGTGAGCGACGCACGTCGCGGCCCACGGGACCGCGGCGAGACGGGCCTCCGGGATCGGCTCGCCGCCGACGGCGCACCGCCCGTAGGTGCCGGCGTCGAGCCGCGCGAGCGCGGCGTCGACCAGGCGGATGCGTTCCCGGGCGTCGTCGCGCACCGCACCGAGCGACCCACGCTCCCAGGCGAGGGTCGCCCCCTCGGGGTCGTGCTCGTCGTCCGCGTTGGCGTCCTGGCGCGCGTCGCTGACGTCCCGCATGCTGCGCTCGACGTCGGCGAGCAGCCGCGCGTTGCGCCGCCGTTCGTCGGCGAGCGCGGTGCGGGGGTCGTCCATGCCGACGACCGTAGTCGCGTCGGAATGCGGCCGCAGCAGCATGCGTTCGCATCGGCATGACGAAGATCGGGTTCCTGTCCTTCGGGCACTGGCGCGACGTGCCGGGCTCGCGTGTCCGCAGCGGCCGCGAGGCCCTCGTGCAGGCGATCGACCTCGCCGTCGCGGCCGAGGAAGCGGGCGTCGACGGCGCGTACTTCCGCGTGCACCACTTCGCTCCGCAGCAGGCGGCGCCGTTCCCCCTGCTCTCGGCGATCGCCGCCCGGACCAGCCGCATCGAGATCGGCACCGGCGTGATCGACATGCGCTACGAGAACCCGCTCTACATGGCCGAGGAAGCCGCGGCCACCGACCTCATCTCGGGAGGCCGACTGCAGCTCGGTGTCTCGCGGGGGTCACCCGAGACCGCCCTCGCCGGGTACCAGCAGTTCGGCTACGTGCCCGAGGCGCACGACACCAACGGCGGCGACATGGCGCGCTCCCACACCGACGTGTTCCGTCGTGCGATCGCCGGCGAGCCGATGGCACACGCGAACCCGCAGACGACCGGGTCGGCCGGGTCGCTGTCGGTGTCCCCGCTGTCGGACTCGCTGCCCGACCGGATCTGGTGGGGTGCCGGGACCCGCGCGACCGCCGAGTGGACGGCCGAGCAGGGCATGAACCTCATGTCGTCGACCCTGCTCACCGAGGACACCGGCGTGCCGTTCGACCAGCTGCAGGCCGAGCAGATCGAGCGCTT
The DNA here is from genome assembly GCF_023712625.1 of Curtobacterium sp. ODYSSEY 48 V2. NCBI lineage: Bacteria > Bacillati > Actinomycetota > Actinomycetes > Micrococcales > Microbacteriaceae > Curtobacterium > Curtobacterium sp. ODYSSEY 48 V2. The sequence continues at coordinate 13,065 of NZ_JAMAXX010000011.1, read as the reverse complement.
CCGGACGACGTGGCGCGAGATGGGCTGGGAGCGGACGCCCCGGGTCTCGGTGTCGCGCAGCATCATCCCGATCACCGACGACGAGTCGCGGCACTACTTCGGCGTGCGGGCACAGGTCGAGGGGCAGGACCAGGTCGGGCACCTCGACGGCGGGCTCGCCCGCTTCGGTCGGTCCTACATCGGGGAGCCGGAGCAGATCGTGGCCGAACTCGCCGCCGACGCCGCGGTCCGGGCTGCCGACACCGTGCTCGTCACCGTGCCGAACCAGCTCGGCGTGGACTTCAACGCCCGCCTGCTCGCAGCCACGAAGGCCGTCATGGACGAGGTCGACGCCGCGACCGTCCCCACGTAGGTCGGGTCGTCCGGCTCACGCCCCGGCGGGCGCTTCCGGCCAGAGCAGGCGGAAGCGCTCGCACAGCACCGGCATGTCCGGTTCGTACCCGCGCGGGTTCTCGGAGTGCTCACGCCAGTAGCGCTCGTGCACCGCACGCCAGTGCGCGAGGGTGCGGTCCCCCTCGCCCTCGGCGCGGGCGTGCTCCTCGCCGACCTGGTCGAACGGGACGACCCGCAGGTCCGTCGTCTCGATCACGGCTCGGGGGTCACCCCTCCCGTCGAGGATGACGCTGAGCTCGCCGACCTCGGGCAGCGGGTCGCCCGTCGCCTCGTAGTCCCACATCGACGACGCCGTGCCGTCCTTGATCCCGCGGAGCACCAGGTCGAGCAGACCGTCCGCGTGGTCGGGCGTCGCGCCGAACGCCCACGCCTCCGGCACGGCCTCGGGCAGCTCCGGTGCCTCGTCGCGGCGGGCGGCCCAGAAGGCGGACAGGGTCTCGGCGTCGGCGGTGATCACCGCACGACCGTAGCGCAGGTGCGACCGGTCCCCCTTGTTGCCGACACCCGCTGTGGGACTGTGGCCGTGCCTCCCGGCTGCGTAGCGTCGAGGTGCACCATCCACCGCACCCGCGAGGAGCACCCCGTGACGCTGCCGGCCGCCGGCTGGTTCCCGGACCCCCAGGACGCCCACCGCCTCCGGTGGTGGGACGGCCACGCGTGGGGCGGGGCGACGCGGGTGCTCCCGGCACGGCAGGAGCCCGTCGCACCGGTCGTCGTCGCACCGGTCGGGCCGTCGTTCTCCGTCGAGGGCGCAGCGGTGCGCACCGGGTCCTGGGCGTCCGGCGGGTCCGTGCAGCGGGTCGGGGCGGCGGCGCTCGTGGCGGTCCTGCTCGCGGTCGTGTCGATCGTCTGGAACCCGGTCGGCATCGCGAGCACGCTGGCCGTCGTCACGGGCGTCCTCGCGATCGTGCGTCCCGGCGCGACCGGCGGCTGGCGGGCGCTGTGGCGGAGCGCCGCGGCGAGCGCCCTCGTGGTCGCGGTCGCCACGGGCGTGGTCGCTGCATCCGCGCAGTTCCACCTGTTCTGAGCGCTGCGGGCGCAGCGCTACCGCCGCGCCCGCGGCGCTCGCGCGCTCGGCGCGCGGCGCTCGGCGCGCCGCGCGCCGCACCACGGGAAGCACGTCGCGCCAGGGTTCTCCATGGCGCGACGTGCTTCCGGTTGTGCTCGAGCACGTCGCGCCGCACGTCACCCCGACCCTGCCTGCGGCCCTGCCCGCCCGGCCGCCCGGCCGGGCGGCCGGGCGGCCGGGCGCAGCGCTACCGCCGCGCCCGCGGCGCTCGGCGCGCCGCACCACGGGAAACACGTCGCGCCACGGTTCTCCATGGCGCGACGTGCTTCCGGTTGTGCCCGAGCACGTCGCGCCGCACGTCACCCCGACCCCGCCTCCGGCCCCGCCCGGCCGGCCCCGGCCCCGCCCGGGCGCAGCGCTACCGCCGCGCCCGCGGGTGCGCCGTCTGGTACACGTCGCGCAGCATGTCGGCCGTGACGAGCGTGTAGATCTGCGTCGTCGCGACGCTCGCGTGCCCGAGCAGCTCCTGCACGACGCGCACGTCCGCGCCGCCCTCGAGCAGGTGCGTCGCGAACGAGTGCCGGAACGTGTGCGGGGACACGTGCGCCGCCAGTCCGGCCCGCTCCGCCGCCGCCTGGATCACGAGCCAGGCGCTCTGCCGCGACAGCCGCGCACCACGGGCGCCGAGGAACAGCGCCGGGGTCGACGGCCCACGCGCCGCGAACACCGGCCGGGCCCGGACGAGGTAGGCGTCGACCGCGGCCCGCGCGAAGCTGCCGAGCGGCACGATGCGCTGCTTGTTCCCCTTGCCGGTGACCTTCACGACCGCGAGCCCGTCGCCCTCGTCGTCCTCGGGGCCGGACAGCGTCGCGACGTCGTCCACCGACAACCCGACGGCCTCGGAGATGCGCGCTCCCGTGGCGTAGAGCAGCTCGAGGAGCGCCCGGTCCCGCAGCTGCACGGGGTCGTCGTCGGCCGAGCCCGCGGCACCGAGCAGTCGCTCCATGTCGTGCACCGAGATCGCCTTCGGCAGCCGTGACGGCGCCTTCGGTGGCCGGACGGCCGTGGCGGGGTCGAGCGGCAGCCAGCCCTCGGCGGCCGCGAACGCGGTGAAGGACCGCACCGAGCTGAGCATCCGGGCCACCGACCGTGGCGCGAGCGGCCGCTCCGGGCGCGAGGTCAGGTGCGTGACGAACCCGGCGACGTCCGCTCGTGCCAGGCGCGCGACGTCCGCGAGGGCCTCCGCTCCCCCGGCCCGGTCCGCACCCGCGGACGCGATCGACGGCGCCGAGGCGAGCCACTCCGCGAACACCGCCAGGTCCCGCCGGTAGGCCGCCACCGTGTGCTGCGACAGTCCCCGCTCGACGGCGACGTGCCGCAGGTAGGTGTCGGTGGCACGGTCGAGGGGGATCACCCGACAAAACTAGTGCGGGACCGCCCTGCGGAGGTCGTCAGTGCAGCCCGGCGTCCGGCTCGCCGAAGCGGCAGGCGGTGAAGGTCACCGTGAGCCCGGCCCGGGTTGGTGCGGCGCAGAACAGGCCGGCCGACACGACGGCGTCCGGGTCGAGGTGCGCGACCCGCACCAGCCGGGGCTCCTCGCCGTCGGCCCAGGCCCGGACCGTCACGGCGTCACCGGAGCGGCTCGCGCGCACCGTCACGACCCGCCCGGTCCAGGACGGCACGGGCGCGACGGACCAGTCGGACGTCCCGTGCGTCACGACGGCCCCGACCTGCGGCAGCCCGTCGGAGAACTCCACGCCCGCCTTCACCCACTCCTGCTCGTCGACCCGCAGGAACACCCCGGCCTGGTCGAACTGCTCCGCGAAGTCGAGGACGAACGAGACCTCCACGGCGAACGCGCCGTCGGTGGGTCGGAGGAGCGCGTGCTCCGAGTCGTGGACGAACCCGTACGAGGTCGTCCGCCAGGCATCGCTGCCCTCCTCCGCGGTCACGAGCAGGGCGGCACGATCGACGACGGGTTCGACGGCGACGGGCTCGTGCGTCCAGAGCCCGTCCCGCAGCAGGGCACCGAGCCCGCTGTCGGCCGTCACGCCGTCGCGTCCCGCTCGACCGCGTCCCGCTCGACCGCGCCGCGCTCGACCGCGCCCCGCTCGATCGCATCGACCGCGAGGGTCGCGACGACGAGCGCCGAGTTCTGCAGGCGGCCCGCGAGGATCCCCTCGACGAGCTCCGCCCGCGGCACCCATCGGGTCACGATGTCCGCCTCCTCGGCCTCACGCTCGAACGCGGACGCCGTCGCACGGACCCCACGGGCCCGGTAGACCTGGATGAACTCGTCGCTGCCGCCCGACGAGGTGTTGTACCGGACGAGGGGCTCCCAGTGGTCCGCCTCGAGGTCGGCCTCTTCCCCGAGCTCCCGCTGCGCGGCGGTGAGGTGGTCCTCGCCCTCGTGGTCGAGGAGCCCGGCCGGCAGCTCCCAGTCGCGCAGCTGCACGGGGTGGCGGTACTGCTGGATGACGAGCACGCGGCCCTCGTCGTCCTCCGCGAAGACGGCGACGGCGCCCGTGTGGTCGATGTACTCGCGGACCATGTCGTGCCCGTCGTAGTCGACGTGGTCACGGCGGACGTCCCAGACGGCACCCTCGTACACGACGGTGGAGTCGGTGACCTCGTACGAGGCGTGTTCGTCGGCGATCGGTGCGTCAGCGGCAGTCACCAGCCCATCCTGGCACGCGGCTCCGTCAGCCCTCCCCGGGACGGACGGGAGGCGCGGTGCCAGCTGGCACCGCGCCTCCCGTCAGCGACAACGCGCGTTGAGCGACAGCGCGCGTTACGCGACGACCTCCGCCGACTCCTCGGCCGGGTCGAACAGGCTGGACGCCTCGTGGCGCGCGATCGCCGCGTCCACCAGCCCGGCGAACAGCGGGTGCGCGTTCGTCGGACGCGAGCGCAGCTCCGGGTGTGCCTGCGTGGCGATGTAGAACGGGTGCACGTCGCGCGGCAGCTCGACGTACTCGACCAGGGTGCCGTCGGGCGAGGTGCCCGAGAACACCAGGCCGGCGTCCGCGATCTGCTGACGGTAGGTGTTGTTCACCTCGTAGCGGTGACGGTGGCGCTCCGAGGCCTCGGACGCACCGTAGAGCTCGGCCGCGAGCGACCCGTCGGTGAAGTGCGCCGGGTACAGGCCGAGGCGCATCGTGCCGCCCATGTCGCCACCGGCGATGATGTCGACCTGCTCCGCCATGGTCGCGATGACCGGCGTCGAGGTCTCCGGGTCGAACTCGGTGCTCGACGCGTCGGTCAGGCCGGCCTCGTGGCGGGCGTACTCGATGACCATGCACTGCAGGCCGAGGCACAGGCCGAGCGTCGGGATGCCCTGCTCACGCGCGAACCTGAGCGCGCCGAGCTTGCCCTCGATGCCGCGGACACCGAACCCGCCGGGGACGCAGATGCCGTCGACGTCACCGAGCTGCTTCGCGGCACCCTCGGGCGTCGTGCAGTCGTCGGACACGACCCACTTCAGCGTGACCTTGGCGTTGTGGGCGAAGCCACCGGCGCGCAGGGCCTCGGTGACCGACAGGTAGGCGTCCGGCAGGTCGATGTACTTGCCGACCAGCGCGATCGTGACGTGCTTCTTCGGCTCGTGCACCGCGTCGAGGACCGGGTTCCACGCGGACCAGTCGACGTCGTGCGCGTCGAGCTTCAGCGCGTCGATGATGACCTGGTCGAGACCCTGGTCGTGCAGCAGCGTCGGCAGGTCGTAGATCGAGGGGACGTCGACGGCGTTCACCACGGCGTCCTCGTCCACGTCGCACATGAGGGCGATCTTGCGCTTGTTCGACTCCGACACCGGGCGGTCCGAGCGGAGCACGAGGGCGTCCGGCTGGATGCCGATCGAGCGGAGCGCGGCGACGGAGTGCTGCGTCGGCTTGGTCTTCTGCTCGCCCGAGGCGCTCATGAACGGCACGAGCGACACGTGCACGAAGAACACGTTGTTGCGGCCGAGCTCGTGGCGGACCTGGCGGGCGGACTCGATGAACGGCTGGGACTCGATGTCACCGACCGTGCCGCCGACCTCGGTGATGATGACGTCGGGCTGCGGGTCGTTCTCGGCCTGCTCGCGCATCCGACGCTTGATCTCGTCGGTGATGTGCGGGATGACCTGGACGGTGTCGCCGAGGTACTCGCCGCGACGCTCCTTGGCGATCACGCTGGAGTACACCTGACCGGTCGTGACGTTCGCGGCCTGCGACAGGTTGATGTCGAGGAAGCGCTCGTAGTGCCCGATGTCGAGGTCCGTCTCGGCACCGTCGTCGGTCACGAAGACCTCGCCGTGCTGGAACGGGTTCATGGTGCCCGGGTCCACGTTGAGGTACGGGTCGAGCTTCTGCATGACGACCTTGAGGCCGCGCGCCGTGAGCAGGTTGCCGAGGCTGGCCGCCGTCAGGCCCTTGCCGAGGGACGAGACGACCCCGCCGGTCACGAAGATCTGCTTCGTGACCTTCGGGGTCGAGGTCGAAGAATTGGTTCCGCCGCTGAGAGTGTCCGCCACGGGGTTCCATCGTACGTCAGAACTGCCGGGAGGCGCGACCCGCGTTCGCCGCGGGCGTTGCGCCCGCCGACCGGTCACCCCCGCCGTCCCCGCAGGACGCAACGTCGGCGACTGTGCGCAGCGCTGTACCGCTGCGCGGAGCCGCCTTCGTTGCGTGTTGCGGACGAGGGCGGAGGGACGGGGCGGGGCGTGCCTCCAGGCCGGACCGTTGGCTAGGCGCGCTGGCCGGCGACGTCGAGGAGCTCGCGCGCGTGCTCGATGCCGCTCGCGCTGTCGCCCAGGCCGGAGAGCAGGCGGGCCATCTCCTGGAGCCGGTCCTCGCCCTCGAGCCGGCGCACGCTCGACGAGGTCACGGCGCCGCTGGCGTCCTTGACGACGTTGAGGTGGTTGTTCGCGAACGCGGCGACCTGGGCGAGGTGCGTGACGACGATGACCTGCGTCCGCTCGGCGAGCTTCGCGAGCCGCCGACCGATCTCGATCGCCGCGGCTCCGCCGACGCCGGCGTCGACCTCGTCGAACACGAAGGTCGGGACGGTCGTGCTGCCGGCCATGACGACCTCGATCGCGAGCATCACGCGCGAGAGCTCGCCGCCGGACGCGCCCTTGCCGATCGGGCGGGGGTCGGTGCCGGAGTGCGGCTGGAGCAGGATCGCGACCTGGTCGCGCCCGTGCCGGCGGTACTCGCCGCCGTCGGTGACCTCGACCACCAGGGTCGCGCCGGCCATCGCCAGCGTCCGGAGTTCCGCGGTGACCCGCTTCGCAAGGTCGCCCGCGGCCTTCGTGCGGGCCGCGGTCAGCGCAGCGGCCGTCTGCGCGAGGGCCTGCTCGTCCTGCTCGACGCTCTGCTGCAGCGCGACGATGCGGTCGTCGTCACCGTCCAGCTCCAGCAACCGGTCGCTCGCCCGCTGGCCGTACGCGATCACGTCGTCGACCGTCTCGCCGTACTTGCGCGTCAGGTTCGCCAGGAGTGCCCGGCGTTCGTTGACGAGCTCGAGGTCGTGCCCGGCGTCCGGCTCCAACGAGCCGAGGTAGCTGGACAGGCCGGCGGATGCGTCCGAGGCCTGGATCCCGAGTTCGGTCAGCTGCTCGAGCACGGGCTGGAGGGCCGGGTCGGACCCGGCGACGCGCTCGACGGCCCGGCGTGCCGCCTCGACCAGTCCGACGACGTCGGCGACCCCGTCGAGGGACTCGCTGGACAGTGCCTCGTGGGCGGTGCCGGCGGCCAGGCGGAGCTCCTCGAGGTTGCCGAGGCGTTCGGCGCGTTCGGCGAGCTCGACGTCCTCGCCGGGCTGCGGGTCGACCGACTCGATCTCGTCCGACGCGGCGCGGATGCGTTCGGCCTCGGCGACGCGGTCGTCGCGGTCCCGCACGAGCGTCTCCAGCTCGCCGGCGTGCGCCTGCCAGGTGTCGTAGGCGGCGACGTAGGCACCGAGTGCCCGCTGCACGGCCCTGCCGCCGAAGCCGTCGAGGGCGGCGCGCTGCGCCGAGGCCGACGTCAGGCGGATCTGGTCCGACTGCCCGTGCACGGTCACCAGCTGGTCGGCGAGCTCGCCGAGCACCGCGACCGGGGCACTGCGGCCACCGACCGTCGCACGGCTGCGGCCCTCCGCCGAGACCGTGCGGGTCAGGATGAGCTCGCCGTCCTCGACGGTCCCGCCCGCGTCCTCGACACGCTCCGCGACGGCGGCGTTGTCCGGGACGTGCCAACGCCCCTCGACCACCGCGCTGGAGGCGCCGCGGCGCACGGAGCCGGCATCCGCCCGGGCACCGAGCAGCAGCCCGAGCGCCGTGACGATCATGGTCTTGCCCGCACCGGTCTCGCCGGTGACGACGGTGAAGCCGGGTCCGAGCTCGAGCGTGGTCTCGCCGATGACGCCGAGGTCGGAGATGACGATCTCCTCGATCATGCGTCGTCCTCGGTCGCCGGACCGCGCCAACCCGCGACGGGCAACTGGAACTTGGCGACCAGCCGGTCGGTGAACGGAGCGTCCTTCAGCCGGGCGACCCGGACGGGGTCGGGCGATCGACGGACCTCGACCCGGGCACCCGGCGGCAGGTCGTGGGTGCGACGGCCGTCGCACCACAGGACACCGACGCCGCTCGTGCGCCGGAGGACCTCGATCGCGAGGGTGCAGTCCGGCCCGACGACGATCGGACGCGAGAACAGGGCGTGCGCGCTGAGCGGCACCATGAGCAGGGCGTCGACGTCCGGCCAGACGATCGGGCCGCCGCCGGAGAACGAGTAGGCCGTGGACCCGGTCGGGGTGGCGACGACGACGCCGTCGCAGCCGAAGGACGACAGCGGCCGACCGTCCACCTCGGTGACGACCTCGAGCATGCGCTCGCGGGAGGCCTTCTCGATCGTCGCCTCGTTCAGCGCCCACGAGGAGTAGACGACCTCGTGCCCGACGACCACGTCGACCTGGAGCGTCACACGCTCCTCGACCTTGTAGTCGCCGACCAGGGCACGCTCGACCGTGGCCCGCAGCCCGTCGCGCTCGCTCTCGGCCAGGAAGCCGACGTGTCCGAGGTTCACGCCCACGATCGGGGCGCGCGTCCCCCGCACGAGTTCGGCGGCACGGAGGATCGTGCCGTCCCCGCCGAGGACGATGACGATCTCGAGGGCGTCGGCCTGCACGTCGACACCCAGGATGTCGACCTGGCCGACCGAGGCCTCCGCCCGTCGGACGTCGGCGTACTCGTCGAACGGCATCACCGGGGTGAGTCCGGCGGCGTGCAGCAGGTCGCAGACCTCGACGGCGGCGTCGATGGAGTCCTGTCGGCCCGTGTGGGAGACGAGCAGGATGTGCCGGTCGTCGTCGCTCATGCAGCCCCTTCGGTGAGTTCGGTGGCCCGACCGATCCACGCTGTCGGGTTCCCCCATCCTGCCGGATGACCCCCGACACCACGCTGGAAGTGCGCGAGGTACTCGTGGTTGCCGTGCGTGCCGACGATCGGCGATGCGGTCAGCCCGACCGTCCCGAGGCCCGCGTCCCACGCCGACCAGAGCACGTTCATGAGCGCGTCGTTCCGCAGGGCGGGGTCGCGCACGATGCCCTCGCGCACACCACCACGGCCGACCTCGAACTGCGGCTTCACGAGCAGCACGAAGTCGTCCGCGGGCACGGCGGCCGCCAGCACGGGCAGGACGATGCGCAGGGAGATGAAGGACAGGTCCCCGACGACCAGGCTCGTGCGGGGCGCTGCGTCGTCGAGCGCCGCGTAGGTGTCCGGCGTGAGGTCACGGGCGTTGCACCCCTCGACCACACGCACCCGCTCGTCGATGGCGACCACCGGGTCGAGCTGACCGTGCCCGACGTCGAGGGCGACGACGCGGGCGGCTCCGTGGTGGAGCAGCACCTGTGTGAACCCGCCCGTGGACGCGCCGACGTCGAGCACGACGCGCCCGCTCGGGTCGACGTCGAAGGCCTCGAGGGCACGGACGAGCTTCCGCGCCGCACGCGACACCCACTCGTCCTCGGTGTCGACGACGAGCTCGGCGTCCGGCGCGACCGGGGCCGACGGCTTCACGACCGCCGTGCCCCCGACCGTCACGCGGCCGGCCTGGACCAGCTTCGCCGCGGCGGTCCGTGACCTGACCAGCCCGCGGGCGGCGAGCAGGGCGTCCAACCGGACCGGGCGCTCCTCGTCGTGCTCAGGCACCGGCACCGCCGTCTCCTCGTCCGCTCCCCCACACCTGCGTGGCGCCGGCAGCGCGACCCGAGCTGTGCCCCTGCGGTGCCTGGCCGCTCTCGAGGCGGGTGCGCAGATCGTCGTGCAGCGCGGCGAAGGCGTCGGCGCGCTCGGGCAGGGGCAGCGCCTCGGCAGCCGCGGTGCGTTCCGCGAAGCCATCCGGCTGCTGCGCGGGCAGTCGGTGCTCGCCCGGCTGTCGCTCGCCCGGCTGCTGCTGCTCGCCCTGCTCCTGCTCGGGCGGCTGCTGCGGGTGGGGCACGTCGGTCACGCTACTCGCCGCCGTACAGCTTCGGGTCGACGTCGAGGCCGTAGATCGCCAGTCCGGACTCCCAGATCAGCGCCGCTCCGGCGCGGAGCAGGTCGATCGGGGTCCCGCTGTCGAGCACCCGGACGACGTGCCCGTGCATCGCGACCGTGGCGTCGCCGACCGTGACGTACCGGGTGCCGTCCGGGTCCTGCCGCCGCACCGTCACCGGGTACGGCTCGGACAGCCCACGGAGGTCCTGCAGGACGTACGTCGGACGCGAGCGCTGGTCGGACGCGAGCACCTGCTTCGCCTGGTCGATGCCCGTCAGCACGAGCACGCTCGGGATGCCGGCGTCGTTCGCGCCCTTGATGTCCGTGTCGAGCCGGTCGCCGATGAACAGCGGGTGCTCGCCGCCGAAGCGGGCGATCGCGGCGTCGAAGATCGGTCGCTCCGGCTTGCCCGCCACCACCGGCATCCGCCCGACGGCCTGGTGCACCGCGGACACGAGCGTGCCGTTGCCGGGCGCGATGCCACGCTCGACCGGGATCGACCAGTCCATGTTCGTCGCCACCCACGGCACGTCCGGATCGGCGAGGGCGAAGGAGGCCTCGGCCAGGTGCGTCCACCCGAGGTCCGGCGAGAACCCCTGGATGACCGCTGCCGGAGCGTCGTCGGCGCTCGTCGTCACGGTGAAGCCCGCCTCCTCGACGATGCTCGTCAGCCCGAGGCCGCCGGTGACCAGCACGGTGGACCCGGCCGGCACCAGTGTCTCGAGCAGCCGCACGCCCGCCTGCGACGAGGTCACGACGTCGTCGGCGGTCACCTCGAGGCCGTAGCCCTCCAGGTGCTCCGCGACGTCGGACGGCCGACGAGAGGCGTTGTTCGTGATGTAGCCGACCCGAGCCGTCAGCGACGCCCGTGTCAGGGCCTCGACAGCGTGCGGGATCGCGTTGCGTCCGCGGTACACGACACCGTCGAGGTCGGTGAGGACGACGTCCACACCGTCCGTCGGCGGCCTCGGGACGTCAGTCGGCTGCGGAGCCGTCGACGTCGCGGGGGTTGTCGTCGTCGATCTCGCCGAGGTCGTCGTCGGGGTCGACGTCGCCGCCGAGCTGGTCGGTGTCGTCGAGCGCTCCGGTCCCGTGCTCGTCACCGGCGACGGACTCGTCACCGACGACGGCGTCGTGCTCGTCGTGTCCTTCGACTTCTTCCTCGACCACATCGACAGTCTCCCATGCGTTCTCGTCGGCGATCTCGGCCAGGGCGGCGGCAGCCCGGTCGACCCGCGCCCACCACTCGTCGGCCTCGTCCTGGCGGCCGAGCTCCTCGAGCGTGGCCGCGTAAGCACTGTAGAGGGCCGGCGACCAGCTGTACGCCGTGGTCGGGTCGAGCTGCGGGATCTCGAGCTCGCCGAGCGCGGCCGTCGGGTTGCCCAGGTCGATCCGGGCACCGGACATCGCGATCGCGAGCTCCACCTGCACCGCCGTGTCCAGCGCGGCACGGTCGACCGACCGGCCGAGCTCGAGCGCCCGCTCCGGACGTCCGAGACCCCGCTCGCAGTCGACCATCATCGGCAGCTGGTCGTTCTTGCCGGAGATGCGACGGTAGGTGCGCAGCTCACGGAGCGCCGTGGCGAAGTCGCCCGTCCGGTACGCGGTGATCGCCGCGGTCTCGCGGACGACCGCCACACGACCGGCCCGACGCGCAGCGCTCAGCGCGTGCAGGTTGGCCGTCTCCGGGTCCTCGTCGACGAGCAGCGCCGCCATGACGAGGTGCTTCGCGACCCACTCGGCGTTGTCCTTGCTGAGCGTCTTGAGCTCGGCGCGGGCAGCCGGGTCGAGGTCCCGCGGCGAGACGCTCTCGTCGATCTCGGGGTCCTCGTGTCGCGGACGGACGGAACGCGTGCCGTACGGGTCACGGTCCTCCCAGTCGTCACGGGCAGCCTCGCCGAAGCGTGCGCCGGCATGACGGGAGCCGTCGCCGAACCGAGGGCGGTCGCCCCGGTCGTCGTCGCGGCGCGGGCGGTCGTCGGCACCGCGGAACGGACGACGCTCACCACCGTCACGCTGCGGACGACGATCATCGCCACCACGGAACGGACGGCGGTCATCACCGTCACGCTGCGGACGGCGGTCATCGCCACCACGGAACGGACGGCGCTCGCCACCGTCACGCGCCGGACGACGGTCATCACCAACACGGAATGGACGACGGTCGCCACCGTCACGCGCCGGACGACGGTCGTCGCCACCGCGGAAAGGCGCGCGGTCATTGCGACCGCGGAAGGGACGATCACCATCACGCTGCGGACCACGGTCGCCACCGTCACGCTGCGGACGACGGTCGTCGCCACCACGGAAGGGCGCGCGGTCATCGCGACCACGGAAAGGACGATCACCATCCCGCTGCGGCCGACGGTCGCCACCGTCACGCTGCGGACGACGGTCGTCGCCACCACGGAAGTGCGCTCGGTCATCGCGACCACGGAAAGGACGATCACCATCACGCTGCGGCCGACGGTCGTCGCCGCCACGGAACGGACGGCGGTCACCATCACGGGCCGGGCGGTCAGCGCCTCGAGGACCGTCACCGCGGGGCGGACGCCCCGTACCGTCGCGGTCACCCTGCCGAGCCGGCCGACGGCCACCATCACCGAACGACCGGTCGCCCTCGCGGAAGCCCCGACGGTCGTCGCGACCGTTCCGGCCGGCGTCGCGGACTGGACGGTCACCGTCCCGTCGCGCACGATCCCCCTCGCGACGCTCGAAGTCGCGCGGCCCGGACGACCAGCGGCTGCCCTCGCGCCGCTCCCCGCGATCCCGGTCGTTGCGCTGCTGCTCGTCGTCGTTCGCCACCGTTGCTCCTCATCGCGTGCCCGTGCTCGAATACGCCGGGCGGTCGTCCGCTGTGTCGTTGTGGGGGGTACCGCACGGTCGTCCGTGCTCACTGCGGGTCCAGTCCATCACGAACCGGACCGCGAGTCGAGCGACCTACGGCGGAAACAGATGTGGCCACCGGCCTCCATGAGAACGAGGGTCTCCCCTACGAGTTCTCGATGGAGGGCCGATGGCCACATCACTTACGTTGAGTCCGGCGGCGTCCTACTCTCCCACAAGGTCCCCCTTGCAGTACCATCGGCGCTGAGAGGCTTAGCTTCCGGGTTCGGAATGTGACCGGGCGTTTCCCTCTCGCTATGACCACCGGAACACT
>NZ_JAMAXX010000010.1:0-117134 GCF_023712625.1 Curtobacterium sp. ODYSSEY 48 V2 | reverse complement strand
CGACCGACCGGTCACCGTCGGCATCAACGGCTCCATCACGGCCCACACCTCGTCAGAGATCTCCTGTCGCGTCACCGTTCAAGACTCACCCACCGAGGAGCGGAACCTCTTGATCAACACGCCCTAGCCAGATGGGCCGCGGGACGGTCTGCCGAGACCCCTACAGACCGAGCAGGCGACATGCACCCACCCGCCGCTCGACGTCATCGAGACTGTCGTATCGGAACCGGAGCCCCGAGCGGAGCATGCACACCTGGCACTGTTCCGGCAGCGCCTCGACGTCCGCGACGGGCTCTCGATCGTCCGCAGACCAGAGCCGGTACCCGTCCGCGATGGCCTCGAACTCGAACCAGTCGAGCAGGAACCGCTCCCCGCGCTGCACAAGGAGCCCAGCCCGTCAGCAGCAGTCGCAGGTGTCGACGTCGCGCTCACCGGTCAGCGCCGACACCGGCTGCTTACACGCGTCGCCGCGCCAGGCCTCCAACCCCTCCCGGACCGCGAAGACCACCACGACCAGCCCCGCCACCGGGTCAGCCCAAGTCCACCCGAACAGCGTGTTCAGCAGTAGGCCAACCAGGACCGCGGCGGACAGGTAGCTGCACACGAGGGTCTGCTTCGAGTCAGCGATAGCGGACGCGGAGCCGAGTTCCTTCCCGGTGCGCCGTTCCAGCAAGCTGAGGAACGGCATCACCGCGAGGCTCACCGCGGCGAGGACGATGCCAACGGTGCTGTGCTCTGGCTCGCGAAGCCCGGCGAAGGTGAGGCCGGCGTCGACGGTGACGTACAGCGCGAGGCCGAAGAACGACACCGCGATGACCTTCAACGCGGTGCGCTCGCGCGCTTCCGGGTCGCGGCCGGCGAACTGCCACGCGACCGCTGCAGCGGAGAGCACTTCCACGATGGAGTCGAGACCGAACCCGATCAGCGCTGTGGAGGACGCCACCGTGCCGGCGGCGATCGCGATCACGGCTTCGATCACGTTGTAGGTGATCGTCGCGGCGACGATCCACCGCACCCGTCGCTGCAACAGCGTCCGACGCGCGGCGGTCAGGGGCGCACCAAGCTGCATCGCGGCGCTCATGCGCCGGCTCCGCAGCACAGCGGGACGTCGCAGTCCTCGTCCGTACACTCGGCGCCGTCATCGACGGCGAGAACGACGTCGACCAGTGCGCCCAGCGCTCGCGTGAGGTGCGGGTCCGCGATCTCGTACCGGGTGCTGCGCCCCTCCGGGACGGCGACGACGATGCCGCAGCCGCGGAGACACGCAAGGTGGTTCGACACGTTCGTGCGGGTCAACTGCAGCTCGTCCGCCAGGCGTGCCGGGTAGCCGGGTTCGTCCAGCAGCCGAAGCAGGATCCGGGCTCGGGACGGATCGGCCAGGGCACGTCCGAGACGGGTCATCACGTCAAGCCGCGAAGCAATGGTCAGCATGCGGTGACTATACAGTCTCCAATGACGTGTAGCTGGTAGTTGTCGACTACAGAAACCGACGGACACGGCGTTGCCGTCTGCCTGCTCGCCATGCAAGGATATTCGCATGAGCGAATATTCGAACGTGGGACTGTCGGAGTTTGACGATGCTCACGTCGAGATTGCGGCCGAGATCTTCTCGATGCTCGCTGATCCCACCCGGATTCGCCTGATCCTGGCGTTGCGGGAGGACGAGTTGTCGGTGAACCATCTCGCGGCGACGGTCGACCGGTCGCAGGCGGCGGTGTCTCAACACCTGGCGAAGCTGCGGATGGCGCGGATGGTGACCACCCGGCAGGAGGGCAATCGCGTGTTCTACCGGCTGGCGAACGACCACGCGAACAAGCTCGTGCACGACGCCATCTTCCAAGCCGAGCACACGGTCGGCGACGTGGTGCGACACCACCACAGTGCGGAGCACGACGCATGAGCACCGGACATGACCACGCCGCGGACGCGCACGCGCACGCAGTGAATCGCAAGCGCCTCGCAATCGCGTTTTCGATCACGGCGACGATCCTTGTCGCGGAAGTGGTCGGCGCGATCCTGACCAACAGCCTCGCCTTGTTGGTCGATGCGGCACACATGCTCACCGACGCCGGCGGCCTCGCGACCGCGTTGATCGCAGCGAACCTCGCACGCCGACCGGCCACAGCGAAGCGCACGTGGGGGTTCGCTCGCGCGGAAGTGCTGTCTGCGACCGCGCAGGCTGCGGTGCTGCTGGCGGTGGGTCTGTTCGTGCTGATCGAGGGTGTTCAGCGGTTGTTCGCGCCGCCGGAGATCGCTTCGGCGGGGCTGCTGACGTTTGGTGTGATCGGCCTGGTCGGCAACATCGCGTCGATCCTGGTCCTGGTCAGCGGACGAAACGCGAACTTCAATCTTCGGGCGGCGTTCCTCGAGGTCGTCAATGACGCGCTCGGGTCCGTCGCGGTCATCGTCGCCGCGCTCGTCATCACGGTCACCGGATGGGGTGGCGCGGATGCGATTGCGGGGTTGCTGATTGGCGTTCTGATCCTTCCGCGGGCCTTCAAGCTGCTTCGTGAGACAGTGAGCGTGCTGCTTGAGACCACCCCGTCGGGTCTGGACCTCGACGCGGTGCGGCAGCACCTCCTGGAACGGGACCGCGTCGTGGATGTGCACGACTTGCACGCCAGCCAGATCGCGACCGGACTGCCCGTGCTGACGGCGCACGTCATCGTCGACCGCGACTCCTTCACAGACGGTTCACTGCCGGCGCTTCTGGATGAGCTGCAGACCTGTGTCGCCGAGCATTTCGAGGTCAGCGTCGAGCACTCGACATTCCAGCTCGAACCTGCCGGTCACACGCAGCACGAGCACACCCCACACACCTGATCGGACTCCATGCCCCGCACCGACCACCGCACCCAAACCCGCGCAGGCAGGTGGCTTCGGTGACCGCTCCCACAGCCCCTCAGCAGCTCAGCCGACAGGGTGCCAATACGGTGACGGTGCTGACCGTCGCCGTGCCCGTTGCCCTTGGCTGCGCGCTGCTCGGCCTGACGATGACCGGCGCGCTGAACGAGGAAACGCAGCTCGTCGACGCCGGCAGCCTCGTCCGTTGGGGCATGCCCGTCGCACGAGTCCTACATGACGCGATGGCGGCCGTCACTGTTGGGCTGTTGATCGTGGCCGCGTTCGCGTTGCCGGCCCGCCGCACCGACCACGGCGCTGTCTCCAGCGTCCAACACCGTGCTGCCCGGTGGGCGGCAACATCGGGAGCAGTCTGGTTCCTCGCCGCTGTCGCGGGCATCGTGTTCACCGGCGCGAACACAATTGGCGCTCCCATCGGCAGCGCCGTGTTCAACCGGATCTTCCCGGAGTTCTTGTTCCGCCTGGAGGCAGGCCAGGTGTACCTGGTGTCCGCCATCGCGGCGCTGATTGCAACAGTCCTCGCCGCCTTCGCGACTCGCGTAACGACCCTCGCTGTCGCGACCGTTGCTGCGCTCTTCGCGCTGCTGCCACTATCTCTCTCCGGTCACGCCGCGGGTTCCCTGGAACACGCCAACGCCGTGAACTCCCTGGCGATTCACCTCGTCGGGGTGTGCGTATGGGTCGGGGGGCTCGTCGCGGTGCTGCTGCTGCGGACCCGCACCAAGGGTGCCACCGGCCGGGTCATCGCCCGCTACTCGGCCCTTGCCGGGTGGGCGTTCGGCGCGGTCGCGTTCTCCGGCGTTGTGAACGCTTCGCTCCGTCTCACCGGCCCGCTGGACCTGGTCACCACCTCCTACGGGTGGCTGATTACCGTGAAAGCTGGAGCTCTGGTGCTCCTCGGCGTTGCTGGTGCGGTCCAACGACGAAAAATCGTCCCGGGGCTGCTGCGCGAGCCCACGAACCGACGGCTGTTCGTCCGGTTCGCGTTAGCGGAAATCGTGTTCATGGCGATCGCCATCGGCGCATCCGTGGCCGTATCTCGCAGCCAGCCGCCGATCCCACAGGCCCCTACAGTTGGCGCGGACACGCGCGACGGGCTGATCGGGTACACGTACCCGGATCCGCAGACGCTTCAACGGTTTCTCACCGCATGGCACTGGGACTGGGTGTGGACCGCCCTCGCCGTGACCGGGATCGTCTGGTATCTCCTGGCCGTCCGGAAACTACGGCAGCGCGGCGATCGGTGGCCGATCGGTCGCACGATCAGCTGGGTGCTCGGCTGCGCGGTGTTCATCTGGACGATGAACGGCGGCCCCGCCGTGTACGGCATGATCCACTTCTCCAGCCACATGATCCAGCACATGCTGCTGATGATGTTCGTCCCGTTGCCGCTGGTCCTTGGCGGTCCAGTTCTCCTTGCCCTCCGGACCCTGCCGATCCGCAACGACGGCTCCCGTGGCGCCCGCGAGTGGCTGCTGCTGTTCGTGCACTCGAAGTGGATGCAGTTCCTCGCCCAACCCGCCGTCGCCGGTGTCATCTTCGCCGGCTCGCTGGTCGCGTTCTACTTCACAGGTGCGTTCCAAGCGTCGATGCAGTCCCATGAATGGCACGTCGCGATGGTGCTGCACTTCGTGCTCAGCGGGTACCTGTTCTTCTGGGTCTTCGTCGGAATCGACCCCGGCCCCCGCCGGCCGCCGTACCCGATCCTGATCATCGCGTTGCTGGCGACGCTGGCGTTCCACGCGTTCTTCGGCGTCGCGGTGATGAGCAGCGCAACCGTGTACGCGCTCGACTGGTTCCGTGCTCTCGGACAGACCGACACCGCAGCGCTCCTGGCGGACCAACGCACCGGCGGCGGGATCGCCTGGGGAGCGGGTGAGTTGCCGATGGTGTTCGTCGCGCTCCTCGTCGTCCGGAACTGGCGACGCTCGGAAGAGCGCACCGCGAAACGCCTCGACCGGCAAGCTGACCGGGACGGCGACGCAGACCTGACCGCCTACAACGACCGGCTCGCCGCCCTCAACGACCGTGACTAGCCCAACAGCAGCACGACCCGCCACTGGCGCCGGTTTGCAGTGCTCTCCCATCCGGATCCCCGACAATCAGCGCGGCGGCAACACGCCACCATCCAGTCTGTGCGGCGCGAACGCGTCCTGCACACTGGATGAAGCCGCGCACGGCCCCCACATGATCATGACGACACTTCGCCACGACCTCCCGCTCCGGCTGCTTCGAGCAGTCACCGCGGTCGTTGCTGCCGTCTTGCTGCTGCTGGGTGCGCTAACACTGCAGAACCTCGCCAGCCACACCGACGAAGCAATCCCGACGCTCACCGGCGCCGTCGCATCTGCCCTCGACACAGCCGAAGTCGACCCGGCGGCGACGCATGTGGATGCGGAGCATGGTGCCGCGAGCATCTTCTGCGCCCTGCTCGGGTTGGCGGCGATGGTCGTTGGCGCGGTCGCCGCGCTGGCAGCGATCACCTCGCCGCGGCGGTCGCTGTTCACCCTGTCGCAGATGCTCGCCCGTGTGGCCATGGTGCCGCGGCGTATGGCAGCACCATCAGCGGTATCGCTGACGGTGCTCTCGATCGCGCGCGTCTGATCACTCTTCCAGACGACCCTGCGCTGCGGGGCCGTCAGTTGCGTCCTGCCCGCACCTCACCGGAAGACCTTTCGACGCGTGAATACTCCCGCACCCACCCCTGCCAACTCCGAACGTCCCTTGGCTCCACTGACCCGCCGTGAAGCCCTTGCCGCTGAGCGCCTCGAAACCCGTTCGCGCCCCGTCACCCGCAGACGGGTGACTGCAGGAACCGGTGGTCGCAGCACCCCTCGCCGGACTGTGACGCCGCCGGCTCCAGTCGCAACGTCCGCTGGTCGGGCGCGTCCCGTCCCGTCAGCTGCAGCCGCGACGGCGGCAGCGGCAGCGGTGGTGCTATTCGCGTCCGCAGCCCTCCCGGGCCCGACTGCGGTCGCGGCCACACCCGGGATGCCACTAGCAACTGCGGCGCCCGCGCAGACACTGACCGTCGCAGCCGCAGCACTCGACCCGAACCTCACCCGCGACAGCTTCACGGTCTCCGCCCCTGCACCGGCCCCCGCGACGTCGGCAGGCTCGTCAGGAATACCGGCAGTGGGGGCGTCGACCGGCGGTGGGGACGTGCAGTGGCCGTTCCCCGGCCCGGTGCCGATGAGCTCCGGGTTCGGGTACCGGATCGCCCCATGCGCAACCTGCTCAAGCGCCCACCAGGGGCTGGATTTGACGCCTGGTATGGGGACGCCGATCGGTGCCGTCGCTGCCGGCACCGTGCGCGTCGCCGGCCGACATTCGGAATTCGGCCAGTACGCGATCATCGACCACCGCATCAACGGTCGACTGGTTTCCACCCTCTACGCACACATGATCGTCGGCTCCTCGCCGCTGCGGGTCGGGCAGACCGTGGCCGCAGGCGACCGGGTCGGTCTCGTCGGTTCCTCCGGCCGGAGCACCGGCGCGCACCTGCACCTCGAAGTGCACCAGGACGGCACCACGCCCATCAATCCGGACACGTGGCTTCGCGCCAACGCTGGCCGTGTCTTCTAGGAAAGGTTCCCCGTGCGTCTTCGCGCTCTGATCGCCACCGCAGTTCCCGTTGCGGTCCTCGCCGCTGTCCTCGTCACCGCAACCCCAGCCGCAGCCCACGACGCCCTCGCGTCCGCCAACCCAGCCGCCGACAGTACTGTCGCCGGGGACCTCGACCAGATCACCCTGACGTACTCAGAGCCGCCGCTCGCAGCGCTGGAGAGCGGCATCATCATCAGCGTCGTCGACCCGGACGATGAAGAAGTCACCACCGGCCAGATCACCGTGGACGGCAGCACCCTCACCAAGCCGATCACCATCACCACGCCCGGTTCCTACACCGTCACCTGGCGGAGCGTGTCTGTCGACGGTCACCCCATCTCCGGCAGCTACCAGTTCACCTCCACCGGCAGCACACCCTCCCCCACCCCATCCGCGTCAACCCCGCAGGAGACCCCCACTCCGACAGCTGCAGCGTCATCCGCGGCGACTCCTGCCGCCTCCGGCGCGGAATCGGCCCCGAGTAACAGCGCCGGAATCTGGGTCCTTGCCGGCCTGACCGCCCTCTTCATCGTGGCAATCGTCGGGATTCTTCTCCTCACTCGCCGCCGCCCGAAGGCACCCGAGTGATGCGCCGGCATGTCCTCGCCGCCGTGACTGCCCTCACTGTCGCCGTCGCCAGCTTTGTCATAGCCGTCCCCGCCGCCGCGGCGACCGCGCCGACATGGGCTGATGTGCTCGAGGCGCGGAAGAGTGAAGCGGCCGCGGAATCGAAAGCCGCGGAGATCACTGCCCTGGTGCAGCAGCTCGAAACCGCGACCGCCGCAGCGAAGCAGACTGCAGCAGCCCGCGGCAAGGAGCTGCAAACTGCGCAAGATGCAGCGGACACCGCAACCGGCAAGTACGACACCCTCACCAAGCAAGCCAGCACCGCCCGTTCAGAAGCAGCAGGCGCTGAGGAGCAGATCGCGGCGTGGTCGGCGTACCTGTCCCGGTCGGCCGGGCGTGACCTGACCGCATCGATCACCGCGGATAGTGACACCCTCCTCGAGCGGCTCGGCACCGCGTCAAAGGTGACCGACACCATGAACGCTGCGCTCGAGGACGCGGCAACCCGCGCCGGAACCGCGGAGGCGTTAACCAAGCAAGCAGCCGCCGCCCGCCGCGAACGGGACCGGTTGCAGCAGAAGGCAGCTGACACCTTCGCTGCCGCTACGGCAGCCGCCACAGAGGCTGCCGAGGCCGAGACGGCGCAACGATCCCGGAAGCAGGAACTCACCGACCAGCTTGCAGTCCTGCGGGACCACACGCTCAACACCGAGTCGGCGTACGCAGAAGCGGAACGGCGCCGCGTCGCAGCAGCCCGAGCGGAAGCTGCCCGGATCGCCGCAGCAGCAGCTGCGGCCCGCGCAGCACAGACCCCACCAAGCACTGCAGACTCAGCGGCTGCACCAGGCGGGAACCCAGGGGCCGCGTCGTCGTCCGGATGGACGAAACCGATCCGGTCGTACTCGTCGTACCAGGCCTACGGCAACCGCCTCCACCCAATTCTCAACTACTACCGGCTGCACGCCGGCGACGATTTCGGAGCCGCGTGCGGCACCGGCCTCTACGCCGTCGCTGCCGGCACCGTCACCTACGCGGGCCCCTATGGCGACTACGGCAACCTCATCACCATCGACCACGGCGGCGGCGTCACCAGCAACTACGCGCACATGTTCTCCTCGGGGGTGCTCGTGCGAGCTGGCCAGAAAGTCAGCGCCGGCCAGACCGTCGCCGCAGTCGGTAACGCCGGCCTGTCCACCGGCTGTCACCTCCACTTCGAGATCCGTCAGAACGGCACCCCCGTCCCCCCGACACCGTTCCTCAACGCGCGCGGCGCGTGATTGAAAGGCCAGCACATGACCAAAAGCGCCCGCATCGGCATCATCTCCGGCGTCATCGCCGGAGCGCTCGTCATCATCCTCATCGCCGTGTTCGTCATCCGGGCGAACATCGAAAACACCCGTGCTGGTACTCCAGCCAGCACGGCAGCGGCCACAGCTGAAGCGCTCACGCCGACGCACGTACTCGGCGAGGAAGGCGACGGAGCGATCACCGTCGTTGAGTTCCTCGACTTCGAATGCGAAGCGTGCGGTGCGTTCTACCCCTACGTCGAACAGCTCCGGAAGGACTACGCCGGCAAGATCACGTTCGGGTTCCGCTACTTCCCGCTCCCCGGACACGGCAACTCCCGCACCTCCGCAAGCGCAGTCGAAGCAGCAGCTCGCCAGAACCAGCTCGAGCCGATGTACCAGCGGATGTACGAGACGCAAGCCGAGTGGGGTGAGCGGGGCACCGACTCCCAGGCCGACCGGTTCCGCGGCTACGCCGAAGACCTCGGCCTCGACATGCGACAGTACGACCGCGACGTCGACAGCTCCAGCGTGCAGAAGCTCATCCAGGACGACGTCAACCTCGGCACCCAGCTCGGTGTGAGCAGCACCCCGACGTTCTTCATCAACGGCAAACCGGTCACGCTGCAGTCGTACACCGACCTGCAGGACGCCGTCGACGCAGCACTCGAGGAAGCCCAATGAGGCCCCGGCAAACCCGGATCATCGTGGCAACCGTTGTGCTCGCCGTCAGCAGCGCGCTCGTGCTCACCGGCTGCTCCTCCAACAGCGACACCAACACCGGTCTGAGCGCGCAATACCGTGACGGCGGCACGAAAAACTACGTCTCCGGGGACGGCACTGTCACCCAAGTGCCCACTGCGAACCGGAAAACCGTCATCGACTTCGACGAGGTCTCCTCGGACGGAGAACCGATGCGCTCCGCCGACCTTCAGGGCAAGGTCGTCGTGCTCAACTTCTGGTACGCCGCATGCCCGCCGTGCCGCGCGGAAGCGAAGCACCTCAATACCGTCTGGGATCGCTACCAGGACCAGAACGTGCAAATGATCGGCGTGAACGTCCGCGACGCGAAGGGCACAGCGGACGCCTTCGAACGGCGCTTCAACATCCCCTACCCCAGCGTGCTCGACAATGATCAGGCCCGGATGCAGTTGGCGCTCTCCGGTGAAGTAGCCCCGAACGCTGTCCCCACCACCATCGTGCTCGACACCAAGGGTCGCGTCGCCGCTCGCATCGTCGGCGCGATCGATGGACCCGGCACCTTGTCCACACTCATCGACGACGAGCTGCGCCGATGACGCAGCCCGCACCCGTCGGCGCTGACCGACAACGATCACGCTGGCGATCCCGGCGCACACTCATCGCGGTCATCGTCACCGGTACCGCCATCGCGGTCCTCGACCAGATCAGTAAGCAGTGGGCCCTCTGGCACCTCGACCCGCACCGGACGATCCCCCTCGTCGGAGAGCTGCTCGGCCTGCGGCTGGCCTTCAACACCGGGGCAGCGTTCTCCCTCGGTAGCGACACGACCTGGATCCTGTCGCTGGCCTCGACCGTTGTCGTCATCGGACTCCTCACCCGAACCGTCCTCGGCATCCCGCCGAAATACACCGCAGGAGTCGGCGTGCTGCTCGGCGGCGCCGTCGGCAACCTGTTAGACCGGCTCGCCCGCGGCGACCAATTCGGCAGCGGCGTCGTCGTCGACATGATCAACTACGCCAATCTGGCCATCGGCAACATCGCCGATATCGCCATCGCGGTCGGCGTCGGCCTCCTCGCCCTCACCTACGCACGCACCTCGCCGTCCAAACGCCGCCACCGCGGAGCTACCACCGCCACCACCAACGCGGCGACCTCGACGTCAGAGAAGCTGCGATGACCTCGCTCGACGCAGCCTGCCCACGTGAGGAGCTGGAACGATGAACTGGCAGGAAGCCGTCTTCAGCGGGCAGATGATTGCAGCGATCCCGATCGCGCTCTTCGCCGGCCTGATCTCCTTCGCATCCCCGTGCGTGCTGCCACTCGTGCCGGGCTACCTCGGCTACGTCACCGGATCCGTCGCCGCATCCACGACCAGACGCACCATCATCGGCGCGCTGCTGTTCGTCACCGGATTCGGCATAGTGTTCATCGCCTACGGTGCACTGTTCGGCGCCCTCGGTACTTGGCTCGTGCAATGGCAGGACCTCATCATCAGGCTCCTCGGCGTCATCGTCATCGTGATGGGAGCAGCCTTCATCGGGTTACTGCGCCCACTGCAGCGCACCGTCCGGACGTCCTGGCGGCCACCCACGGGACTCACCAGCGCACCGCTCCTCGGCGCGACCTTCGGTCTCGGCTGGACCCCGTGCTTCGGCCCCACCCTCGCCACCATCACCGCACTCAGCCTCGACGCGGGCACCGCGGGCCGGGGCGCACTCCTCGGCCTGGCCTACTGCCTCGGCCTCGGGATCCCGTTCGTCCTCATCGCAGCCGGACTGGGCTGGGCGAAGAACACCGTCCGGTTCCTACGCACCCACATCCGCGCGGTCAACATCATCGGCGGCGCGATCCTCATCCTCACCGGCGCGGCCATGGTCACCGGCGTATGGACACGCATCATGTACGCCATGCAAGCCCTCATCTCCGGAACCACGATGCCGATCTGAGACCAAGCCACGACGACCCAGTTCCCCCCGCTGAGTCGCCGACTCAACGCGATCAGCCGTCACCACCGCAGACGAGGAAACGATGCAACCGCCACTCACCGACAGCGTTCACCGAGAACGAGCTCGACGGAGCTGCCCGGTTGAACAGCAGGAGCGACTGTAACGATGCCCCGTCTCGATTCGAACGTCCTCTGGTCCTGGGCGACGGGACCGCTGTCGCCCGTAGCGGTCGTCGCTGTTCTCCTAGCGACGACCTACCTCGTCCTGTACGTCAACGCCCGGCGCGGACCGCGTGCCCCAGCTCTCGGTCGGGCCGTGGTGTTCATCCTCGGGTGCGCGGTCATGTTCACAGCGACGACAACCGGCCTCCAGACCTACAGCCGCGAGCTGCTCTCAGCGTTCATGTTCCAGCAGCTGACTCTGCTGCTGATCGTCCCGCCGCTGCTGATTCTCGGTTCCCCGGGAACGGTGCTCCTGCGAGGCATGCCGCGTCGCGGATTCGGCCGCCGTGTGCTCAGGCTGGCGGTCGGCGTTCTCCGATCCCCGTTCGCCCGGCTGATCCTGCATCCGCTGGCAGTCGTGCCGCTGCTCGTCGTGCCCCTCTTCGGGCTCTACCTCACCGGGGCAGCGGATGCGCTTCTCTCCACGGAAGCAGGTCGAATCGCGCTCCAACTGACGTTCGTGGCTCTTGGCACAGTGATCATGCTGCCGCTCGCAACCGTTGACCCACTTCCCCGGCGCACGTCGTACGTCATCCGCATCGTCGATGCGTTCGTCGAGATGCAGATCCATGCCGCATTCGGGCTCACCCTGATGTTCAGCAGCGCACCCCTTGTGGCGACATTCGCCTCGCCGAGCGCCGAGTTCGAGACCACCGCACTTCGCGATCAGCAACTCGCCGGAGGTCTGGTCTGGACGTACGGCGAGCTACCGGTCGCCATCATCCTGCTCGCCAGCATCATCCGTTGGCAGCGACAGGACTCCCGAAAAGCCGCTCGCGCCACTCGCGAAGCCGACCGGCATGGAGACACTGAGCTCGACAACTACAACGCCTACCTCCAAGGCCTCCGACAAGGCAGTGGGCGCTGACTCGCATTGTTATACGAGGGCGCCCCCTCCACCCGTCTTAATAGCCGATGGCTGGTTGGACACCGCTGGGGCTAGGTGCTACAGCGTGCGTCCGGCGTTGGCGGTGAGCCACGGGATCGGGTCGATGGGTGTGGTGCCGCCAGGCATGACCTGCAGGTGCAGGTGCGCACCGGTGCTCGCGCCGGTGTTGCCGACGAGGCCAACGAGTTGCCCGACGGCGACGGTGTCGCCTGGGCGAAGCGGCGAGGAGCCGAATATCATGTGCGCGTACAGGGTGGACACGAGGCGACCGTCGATCTGGTGGTCGATGATGACGTACTGCCCGTACTCGGGGTGCGTTGTCGACACTCGGACAGTGCCGGCAGCGACAGCTCCGATGGGGGTGCCGGCGCCGGGGGTGAGGTCCGCGCCCTGGTGAATCGACGAGCAGGTCGCGCATGGGGCGCTTCGCGGACCGAACGGTGAGCTGACGGTGATAGTTCCGGCGACAGGCCATCGGATGTCGCCGATTCCGGTGTTCACGATCGTGCCGCCCGTGGTCGTGGGAACGCTCTGTTTCGTCGAGGCCGGTGTGGCCCCCGTTGGCGCGGCCTGCGAGGCGGGTGCGGTCTTGGTGATCACGGGCTTCGGGGCCGGCTTGGTGATCGTGTACCCATCGCGGTCGACCGTGAGGGCCAGCCCGGACGCGGTGAAGCTCTGCCCGGCGGCGGCAGGAGCGACACTGGACACGACTGCGGCGGAGCCGGTCGTCGCCTGCGCGGGCAGCGCCGCGGCAGCGGTGAACAGCGCCATCGCGGCCGCGGCACCAGTGATCGGGACCGCGGCGAGAACGCGTGACCGCAGTGAGCGGACCGGTGTTGCGGGTGCAGCCGCGACGGTCGGTAGCGGCCGCAGC
Source organism: Curtobacterium sp. ODYSSEY 48 V2 (assembly GCF_023712625.1). Lineage (NCBI taxonomy): Bacteria > Bacillati > Actinomycetota > Actinomycetes > Micrococcales > Microbacteriaceae > Curtobacterium > Curtobacterium sp. ODYSSEY 48 V2. Next base: position 104,181 of record NZ_JAMAXX010000010.1, on the reverse strand, counting down.
GCCGGCTGGGCAGCGGCAGTGATCGTCGCGGTTCGGGTGCGGCTGGCGGTCGGGGCTGAGGCGGAGCGTTCGGCGGCGAGGGCTTCGCGGCGCGTCCGGGGTGCGGGAATGGCGGGGGTCAGGGGATGCTGCTGAGGCACGGGCAGGCTCCAAGAGTGGTGGTGGCCGGCAGGCCGAAACGGGAGGGGTGACCCGAACGCAAGTCGAGCAGGGAGGAGAGGGCGGGCCGGTCGTGGGCCGCGGCAGGAAAGGGGGGAGCCCGCCGCGACCCACGCCGGGGCTTTAGAGGGACGCGAGCATGTCCTGCATCTGGGTGATCTGCTCGGTCTGGCTGGACACGATCGACTTCGCCATCGCGACGGCGTCGGTGTTCTTGCCCTTGTCGACTTCGGTCTTGGCCATGTCGACGGCGCCCTTGTGGTGCTGGATCATCTGCTCGAGGTAGAGCTTCCCGGCGTCCTTCGCGGACGCCTTGTCGAGGTCGGTCATGTCGGAGTCGGACATCATCCCGGACATGGAGTGCCCCATCCCGGAGTGCTCCGACTCGACCGGCTCGCCCCAACCCTTGAGCCAACCGGTGAGCTGGTTGATCTCCGGGGACTGCTCGGCCTTGATCTGCTTCGCGAGTCCAGCGACGTCGGTATCGACGCCCGAGCCCTTGGCGAGGAGCATGTCGCTCATCTCGACGGCCTGCTTGTGGTGCGGCAGCATCATCTGCGCGAACATCACGTCCTGGTCGTTGTGCGCCGACGCCGCCGACGTCGACGAGGACGACGAGCCCGCGTCGGAGCCGCTATTGCTGGTGGAGCAGCCTGCGAGGGTGAGGCCGAGGGTCAGCGCGGCAGCGATCGCGAGCGTGCGCGTGGTGGTGGTGTGCATGATCTTCCGTTCCCGTGAATGCGTCAGGCGTTCCGGGCAGGCGGACGCCTCCCGGTTCTGGGCATGCGGAGGCCACCCATCGGGGGTGGGATCCCGCTGGGGGCGGATCAGATGCGGATGATCTGCAACGCCGTCAGTGATGGCGGTTTCGGTGCCGCGATGCGGCGCGGCAGCCGGTCAGCCAGCGCGAGAAGCCGCGCGAGCAGGTAGAGGATGCCGCCGGTCCGTGCGCGCAGCAGCGCCCACGTGAACAGGGCGATCGTCAGCGCGCACGCCATCCCCATCAGCGAGCACATCAGCGCACACAGGCCGCTGTCGCAGCCCGCATCGGTGAGGACGGTCATCACCGCAGTCGCAGGAGCCGCGTGCTCGGTGTGGCCGGCGGCGACGTGGCTGTGCTCGGCGGTGGCTGCGGGAGCAGCCATCGGGTGCTCGTGGCCGGCGGTGTGCCCGGCCATCGTGTGCATCAGGACCGTGAACCCGACCAGCAGCAGCAACGCCAGCGTCGCCGTGGCCTGCAACAGCAGCCGGCGACGCGGGGAGGTGGCGGTGGTGAGCATCAGTCTTTCGAGCAGACGGGTCGGAGGAGCGCTTCTATGGTGCGGTACCCCGAACGGCGGCGGCAACCTGGTGTCCGGATTCACACCGAACCCGCCGCGACCGGCCGAACCGGGAACATCGCGTGGAGTTTCGCGTTACAGCGCATGGTACCCCCTAGGGGTATATGTGAACTGTTGGCGTCGACCGCGCCAGATCGGAGCAGCATGGACACGCACGAGCACCATCAGATGAGCGGAGACGAGCACGCCGGCCACAGCGGCGGGCACGGGGCGACGACGTGGTCGATGGCTGCGCAAGCGACGCTGCACTGCCTCACCGGCTGCGCGATCGGTGAGGTCCTCGGCATGGTCATCGGCACCGCTGCCGGCTTCCACAACGCCGGCACGATCGTCCTGTCAATCGTCCTCGCGTTCATCTTCGGCTACGCCCTCACCATGCGCGGCGTCATCAAGTCGGGTCTGAGCCTCGGCGCTGCGTTCAAGGTCGCTCTCGCCGCGGACACCGTGTCGATCGCGGTCATGGAGCTGATCGACAACACCGTCATCGTTGCGATCCCCGGCGCGATGGACGCGCAGCTCAGCGACTGGCTGTTCTGGACGGCGCTGCTGTTCTCCCTCGCGATCGCATTCGTGATCACCACGCCCGTGAACCGGTGGATGATCAGCCGCGGCCTCGGCCACGCCGTCGTCCACGGCCACCACTGACCGGTCCGCTAGTCAACTCGATCGCGGCGCGCGGTCAGGCGTGTGAGTGTTCGTGTGCGGGGTGGTCGTGGCCGCCGTCGTCGGGTGCGCCCTTCATCATCCGTAGCATCGACCAGGAGCCGCTGCGGATGAACACGGCCAGCAGGAACGACGCGATCAGCAGGAACACGATGTTGAGCCAGGTGGTGTAGTTCCAGCTGATAGAGGTCGCCACGATGCTCAGATGCCGGTTCGTAGGGATCAGGCCCAGCGGGGTGAACAGCAGTTCGACGGCGTAGCCGGCGAGGACCATCGCCCCGTAGAAGATCCCGGTGATCCGGAGGGCTGCCTTCCAGCCGTAGTACTTCCGGTAGATGACGATGATCGGGATGATGATCAGGTCCGCGAAGATGAAGCTGACCACCCCGCCGAAGCTGATCCCACCGTTCCACAACACCGCCGCGAGGGGCACGTTCCCCACGGAGCAGACGAAGCTCACCATCGCCAGCACCGGCCCGATGATCGGGTCGATGATGAACGCCAACGTCGGATGTCCCTCGAAGAAGACCGCCTGCAGCCAAGCCTTCGGCACCCAGGCATCGAACGCGCCGGCGATGAGCAGACCGATGATGATGTCGCGGAGCACGGACGCCCAGTCCATCACGAAGTACTGCGACACGCTCGTCAGCCCAGGCTTCGAGAACAACCGTCGCCAGAACCCCTGATCGCCCGGCACCGACATGTCCATCGCCGCGTGCCCCTCCATCGACCCAGCGAGCCCCTTGTCGGCCTGCTCACGGGCGGCGTCGAGGATCCTGCCGCGCATCCAGAGCCGGAAGCCGAGGGCGATGAGGATGATCATGATCGGCCCGCCGACAAACTCCGCGACCGTGAACTGCCACCCCATCACGAACGCCAGGATCAGCCCGAGCTCGACAACGAGGTTCGTCGACGCAACCTCGAACGCCATCGCGGCGCTCAGGCTCGCACCCTTCCGGAACAGGGCCCGCGCGAGCGCGACCGCGGCGTAGGAGCACGACGATGACAGGGCGCCAAGCCCGGTCGCGACACTGATCGCGCGTGGCGAGTCGTCGCGCATCAGCTTGGTGATCTGATCCGTACGGACGATCGCCTGGATGATGCCGGACAGGGTGAAGCCGAGCACGAGGGGCCAGAGGATCTCCCACCCCATCGAGCCAGCAGCCGCCAGCGCATCACCAACTCCTCGCAGCACGAACACGGGACCCTCCTTCGTCGGAATTCAACCTTGCTCCGCTGCAACGATCTCGGTATTGGCGCGAACGTGTGAAAGCACGCACGCGCAAGGCAGACGATGTCTCACTAGACGATCCCCAACCGGACACTTGGGCCCTCGGAGGCGGTCCGCGTCGGCTGTGAGCAGCTCCGCTCAGTGTCGCCCTTCAAGCTTCTTTCCCTGTCGTCCCGCGTCACGAAGCGGACCGGTTCTCGAGGTGCGGAAGATCGTCGGTGCGGGCATGGGGTGGTGGGTGCATACTGGTGGTGTCTTCGGACCCGGCAGTGGGGCTTGCCGGACCCAACCTCGACACTCGTCGACAACAGTCCCTATCTCAGCTGGTCGCGCTTCTGCACGCCTGAGGTAGGGAGATGTCATGGTCGAATCGAACACTGCCGGTGTTGTCGTCGTCGGTGTGCAGTCCGGGCAGGCGCACGACGTCGTCGGTGTCGCGGCTGCCGTCGCTGAACGCTTCAGCGCCCCGATGGTGTGTGTGGTCGTCGATCCGGCGCTGCTGTCAGCGGGGATGCGTGCGGACGGGTCGGAGATCATCGAACCGATCGACCCGGACACGGCGGACAGCGACCCGCAGCAGCTTCCCGACGATGACGTGCGGGTCATTCACGGTCTTGCTGCGGCGCGGTCAGTGGGCGTCGAGATTCTCTCCCGGGTCGGAGATCCGAGTCACGCACTCGCTGCGGTGGCTGAGGAACGTGACGCGGTGATGATCGTCGTCGGATCCCAGGCTGGCCGACGCCGGATGGCGGAACTGCTCACCGGGTCCGTCGCCGCGCATCTGACGCATCAGCAGCACCGGCCGGTGCTGGTCGTCCCGCACGACCCGGTCGGCGCCACCGTCCTCCTCCCGTCGGAAGCCCCGTGACTGGCACGCTGACGCTCCTGCGGCATGGGGAGAGCACCGCGAACGAAGCCGGCACCTTCACCGGGCTCCTCGACGTCCCGCTCACGCCCCACGGACGACGGCAAGCGTCCGCAGCCGGATGGCTCCTCCGGTCGAACCACATCACGCCGGACGTCGTGGTCACCTCCACATTGCGCCGTGCCGTCCGCACCGCCGAACTGGTCTGCGACGCCCTCGGGACGCAGCTGCCCACGGAAGCGGTGTGGCAGCTCAACGAACGCAACTACGGCGCCCTGACCGGGATGACGAAGACCGACGCCCGTCACACGCTCGGTGACGACGAGTACATGCGGCTCCGCAGGTCCCGTACCGGCACACCGCCACCGATGTCGCTGCAGCTGTGGGAGGAACTGCGGTCGAGCTCCGCGCTGCACGGCCTGCCCGACGGTGCCCTCCGACGCACCGAGGCGCTCTCGGACGTCATCGAGCGGGTCCGTCCCGTGCTGCACGACCGGCTCCTGCCGATGGTGCGGTCAGGGCGGAGCGTCCTCGTCGTCGCGCACGGGAACTCGCTCCGCGCACTCTGCGCATGCATCGACGACCTCACCGACCCGGAGCTCGAGCAGCTCAACCTGCCGACCGGGCAACCCGTGCAGTACCACCTCGCCCCGACGGGTGCTCTCGTCCCTCGGGGTGGGGCGTTCCTCGATCCGGTAGCAGCACAGCACGCCGCGGCGTTGGTCGCGGCAGAAGGCGGAACATGACCACCCGAACGGACACCCCGATGCCCGACGACCAGCTCCCCTCCGACCCCGACGTCGACGTCTCCGACCCGTCAACGGCGATGCGGCCGGTGCATCTGCGGTGGCGGTACGTCGGCCTCGTCGCCATCGGTGGGGCAGCCGGTACTGCTCTCCGCGACGTCATCAGTAGCCTGCTCCCCGCCCAAGGCGGGGCGAGTTGGTCGATCTTCTGGATCAACATCACCGGAGCGCTGGCCCTCGGTGGGCTGTTGGAAGCGCTCGCGCACCGCGGGCCCGACGCCGGCCGCCGACGCGTGCTGCGGCTGCTCCTCGGCACCGGGGTCCTCGGCGGGTTCACCACCTACAGCACCCTCGCCGAGTCCACCGCCGCCCTGTTCCTCGACGGGCACGGCCTCGCCGGCACCGGCTACGCACTCCTAACCGTCCTGTCCGGCGCGATCGCGACCGCGGTCGGTCTCGTCGTCGCCGGCTGGTTCCGACCCCGCACGGAGGAAGCATGAGCCCGCTCCTGGTCCTCGCCGTCGCCCTCGGCGGCGGTGCCGGCGCTGCCGGCCGGTTCCTCCTCGACGGGCTCATCAACACCGGCCGAGAGTTCCGGCTCCCTGTCGGCACGTTGACGATCAACATCACCGGGTCGCTGCTGCTGGGGATCACCGTCGGCGCCGCCACCCACCTCGGCGCGGTGCCGGTCGCCGTCCTCGGCACCGGGGTGATGGGCGGCTACACCACGTTCAGCACCGCCAGCTTCGAAACCGTCCGCCTCGCCCGCAGCGGCCGCATCACCGCCGCCGCGATCAACGGTCTCGGAATGCTCGTCGTCTCCGTCACCGCCGCGACCGCCGGCATCCTCCTCGGCGGCGCCCTGTGACCACCCCGCCCACGGACCACACACCCGCTCCAGAACCGGAGGCATCCATGCTGTTCGACGTCACGATCGAGATTCCCCGCGGTAGCGGCAACAAGTACGAAGTCGACCACGCCACCGGCCGGATCCGGCTCGACCGGGCGGTGTTCACCAGCATGGTGTTCCCCCAGGACTACGGCTCCATCGACAACACCCTCGGCGATGACGGCGACCCCCTCGACGCCCTCGTGCTCCTACCCCGTCCCACGTTCCCCGGCGTCGTCATCACGGTCCGGCCGGTCGGGATGCTGCGCATGGTCGACGAAAACGGCGGCGACGACAAGATCCTCACCGTCCCCGCCAACGACGACCGCTTCGCGCAGCTGCAGGACATCACCGACGTGCCGGAGCACACGCTGGCGGAGATCGAGCACTTCTTCTCCCACTACAAGGAGATCGAGCACGGCAAGCACGTCACCACCAATGGGTGGGCCGACCGTGCTGCTGCCGAAGCCATCATCCGCACCGCACAGGACGCCCACACCCGACACCCGTGACCTACGGGTCCACAGACTGCCGCGGGGAGGCACTGGCGCCGAGTGATCGCCAGCAGGTTGTCCCTCCGCTTCCCCGCGGCTTCCCGCAACCACCCGCCAGCTCGACGTATGACCCGAACCGAAGGAGCGTCACCATGAACGACTACATCAGCGGCATCCACCATCACGGAGCCCATCAGGGCGAGTACGTCACCCACCACGACCACCCGATCACCATCGACGCCGTCCACGCCGCCCGCATCCTCGACTCCCGCGGCTACCCGACCGTCCGCGTGTCCCTCGAACTCGACGACGGCAGCACCGTCACCGGGGACGCCCCAGCGGGCGCCTCCACCGGCGCCCACGAAGCCGTCGAGCTGCGCGACGGCGGTTCCGCGTTCGGCGGCCGCGACGTCACCCAGGCGCTGCACCTGATCGACACCGACATCTCAGGGCTCCTCACCGGCCGGTCCTGGTCGGCGATCGGGCAGATCGACGCCGCCCTCGCCGACCTCGACGGCACCACCGGGTACCGTCGGCTCGGCGGGAACAGCGTCGTTGCCACCTCGATCGCCGCCTCCAGGGCTCTCGCCCACGCCGCGGACCTCCCGCTCTGGCAGTGGATCGCCGAGATCACCGGCTCGACGCCGCGGATGCCGGTCCCGCACTTCAACGTCCTCAACGGCGGCGCGCACGCAGCGAACAAGCTGAACTTCCAGGAGTTCATGATCGCCCCCGTCAACGCAGGCTCGATGGCCGACGCCGTCCGAACCGGCGCGGACGTCTACCACGCCCTCGCGAGCCTGGTGCGGGACCGGTTCGGCAGCCTCGGCCTCGGCGACGAGGGCGGCTTCGCCCCTTCGATCGCTGCACCCGAGGAAGCGCTCGACCTGCTCGTCGCCGCGATCCGCGCCGCCGGCCACGAGCCGGGCGTCGATCAGGTGGCGATCGCCCTCGACCCGGCCGCGAACGAGTTCCACCAGGGCGCCGGCTCCTACCGGATGCTCGACGAAAGCCTCGACCGGGACGGACTGGTCGACTACTACCGACACCTCATCAACACGTATCCGGTCCGGAGCGTCGAAGACGGGTTCGCGGAGGACGACCATGAGGGGTTCCGCCGCATGCAGGCAGCGCTCGGCGGCCGGATCCAGACCGTCGGCGACGACCTCTACGTCACCGACCCGCAACGGATCCGCGACGGCGGCGAACAGCAGCTGACGAACGCGGCACTGATCAAGCCGAACCAGATCGGCACCGTCTCACAGACCCTCGAAGCGATTGCCACCGCCACCAGCATCGGGATGGGCAGCATGGTGTCGCACCGATCCGGGGAGACCACGGACACGTTCATCGCGGACCTCGTTGTCGGAACCGGCACCGGGCAGATCAAGTCCGGCGCACCCGCCCGGGGGGAACGGGTCGCGAAGTACAACCGGCTCACCGAGATCGCCGAGCAGCACCCGGATCTGCCCTACGGACTGATCTGACCACCGACGCTCGAGCTGCGGGCGGTGTCCAGGAACGCCGTCACAGCAGGCCTCGGGTGGCCCGACCAGATCGCACGCAGCGACCGGATCAGTGGCGGGCCGAGCAGCGGCACCCGGACGAGGGCGCCGTCGGCGAGGTCAGTGTCGACCGTGCGGAGACTCATCACCGCGGGCGCGATGCCTGCCCGAGCGTTGGCGCGGATGATGCCCGTCGTCTCCAGCACCGCCGCCGGCGGCGCTAGGGTCAGTCCCGCGTCGTCGAGCCATGCCTCGACCGTGGCGCGGGTGCCGGACCCTTCCTCCCGGAGCAGCAGCGGCGTCTCCGCGAGCTCATCCGCGGTGATGACCGAAGCGCTTGCCCACGGATGATGCGGAGCGACGACGACCACGAGTTCGTCTTCGTCGACCACCAGCGAGGACAGGTCAGGTGGCGCAGCAGGGGTCTCCGTGAATCCGACGTCGGCAGCGCCGGAGCGAACGAGGTCGGTCACCGCGGCGGAGTTCCCCGCGATCAGGCGCACCGACGCCTCGGGTGTCACGGCCCGGTGGGCGAGCAACCATCCGGGCAGCAGGAGTTCGGCGATCGTCTGCGACGCCGCAACCACGAGGGACCCCACGGGTTCTCCGAGTGCGGCGACTCCTGCTTCGAGCCGCCGGGAGGTCTCCAACACCGGAACAGCCAGACCGAGCACCACCCGACCGGCGTCGGTCAGCGCGGTCCCGGATGCCGCCCGGAGCGCCAGCGGCTGACCGACCGCCTGCTCCGCGGCACGTAAACGCGCAGACACCGCCTGCTGCGTCACCCCCAACACCTCAGCCGCGCGGGTCAACGAACCGGTCTCCGCGACGCGGACGAGGACCTCGAGGGTGTCGAGGTCCAGAGTCCGGTCCGTCAACCGCCGCAGTGCCACAAACGACCATTGTGCCCTGCCAACGAGTTCGCCGTTCCCGAACCGTGGGCAACTTGCGCACGCTTGATGCATGTCCGCTCATCCCGCCCACGCACCCGCAACGTCCGAGCACGGTGTGCGCGACCGGCGGCTGTTCCGAGAGCTGGAGCGGCCCGGCCTGATCGTGTCGAACCTCACCCCGAACTGGTTCGCGTCGATCATGGGCACCGGGATCGTCGCCGTCGCGGCTGCGTCGCTGCCGCTGCAGTTCCCGGGGCTCCGCACCGCCGCAACACTCGTCTGGGCGATCGCGGCGGTGCTGCTCGTCGCCCTCACGGTCGCGATGGTGCTGCACTGGGTCCGGTACCGGAGTACCGCAGCCAAGCACCACCTCCATCCGGTGATCTCGCACTTCTATGGGGCACCGCCGATGGCGTTCCTGACCGTCGGAGCCGGAACGATCCTCCTCGGCAAGGACTGGATCGGCCTCCCCGCCGCCGTCCACATCGACTGGGTCCTCTGGAGCATCGGCACCATCGGCGGCCTGCTCACCGCGGTCCTGGTGCCGTACCTGGCGTTCACCCGTCACGAGAACGGACCCGACTCCGCGTTCGGCGGCTGGTTGATGCCGATCGTCCCGCCGATGGTGTCCGCCTCCACCGGCGCGCTCCTGCTGCCGTACGCACCCGCCGGGCAAGTGCGGGAGACGCTGCTGTGGTCCTGCTACGGATTCTTCGGCCTCAGCCTCGTCACGTCCCTGGTCGTGATCACGCTGATCTGGAACCGACTCGCGCAGCACAAGGTCGGCGCCGCAGGCATGGTCCCGACCCTGTGGATCGTCCTCGGACCGGTCGGGCAGTCGATCACCGCAGTGAACCTCCTCGCCTCGAACGCGCCGACCGTGGTTGATGCGTCGACCGCCCACGCGCTCCTCGTCGTCGCGCTCGTGTACGGGTTCGCGATGCTCGGCTTCGCGCTGCTGTGGACCGTCATCGCCCTCGCCATCACCATCCGCACCGCTCGAGAACACCTGCCCTTCAGCCTGACGTGGTGGTCGTTCACGTTCCCCGTCGGTACCTGCGTCACCGGGCTGAACGGCCTGGCCCTGCACTCCGGACTCACCGTCGTCGCCGTCCTCGCAGTCGTCTACTACGCCGGCCTCGTCGCCGCGTGGATCACCGTTGCCGTCCGCACCTTCCACGGCTCCGTCATCCGCGGCACGCTCCTCGCACCACCACAGCCGGCGTGAGCACCCCTGACGAACTCGCGGATGAGGTCGCGGACGTTCGATCGCTGAACGTCCTCGCGGAGGCATGGCGCACCGCACCCGACGGCTCGCGACGGTTCGTCCCGAGCTTCGACCCACGATCCGGCGGCACGTCCAGCCGAGTGCTGGTCCTCATGCAGTCACCCGGCCCGCAGACCATTGCCGCAGCGCACTCGGCGGTCTGCAGCGAGGACAACCCGGGGCCGACCGCGGCCGCGTTCCGCGCAGCCCGCATCGAGTCCGGACTTGCACGCAACGAGTACCTCCGCTGGAACCTCATCCCGTGGGAACTCCCCGGCCGTGGACGACCCGCAGACATCGACGAGGGACGACATGCCCTCGGCGTTCTCCTCAGGGCGCTTCCCTCCGTCGAGGCGATCGTCACGTACGGGAGCATCGCTCTCGAGGGAGTCATGCGACACCTCACCCTGGACGAGCACGCCCGACTCGTCCCCGTCATCGCGGCACCACACCCCTCTCCCGCCAACGGCCGCCACCGCGCGGAACAGCACCGACGTTCCGTCCAGGCACTCCGACTCGCCGCAGGGACGCGTCGGATGTAGCGAGGCTTCAGCTGCCTTCACCGGCAAGGCACGAGTGAACCGGTAACCGGTCGTCAACCGGACGCTCAGCTGTGAGGGCGGGGTCTTTCAAGGACTGCGCCGCCGCACAGTCCGGATGAGTGGTCCGGAATAGGTTCCGATGAAGGTCCGCTTAACGAGACGGCCGAGGAGCTGAGCTGCGCGTCGGCCTTCATCGGGCGCGGCGGAACGCCGACTGGCCGGCCAGACGAATCACGTCCTCAGCTCGCCCGTTCCGAAGGGCAGCTGCTGGACTCATGCCGTCCAGATCATCGCCTGGAGCGTTGAGCCAAACGGCGTCTCCCCACGGGTCGACCAGGTCTGGGTCAAGGTCAGCGAGCACCTCCGTGAGTCGGGGTAGGGGCTCACCGTTCTCGTTGAACTGGAACGAGGGGTAGAGGAGGAAGCCATCAGCTGTAACGACCGCTAGCACGTCACGATTTTCGACCGACGCAGCGAGTGCGTCGGCGCTCAGTCGAAGTAGGTCGAGTAGCGAGGTGCTGTCTAAGAACGGTCCGACTCGATCGTCGAGGGTGGCGACAGAAGCCGGCCCCTCCGTCCTTGGGGTGCCGTATGCGAGGAGTACGTGGATGAGGGCGGAAGCTTCGTCGCCCGTCATGCGCCCCTCGGCAACTCGTCGGCCCAATTCCCGAACGGCAGTGCCGCTGACCTGCAAGCCCTCCGCGCCAAGCGCCGCATCAGCAAGCGACATCGCCCGGTTGACGTCACCGCCATGAGTGTCACTCCGACGATTGCGATCAACGTGGTTCATGGCACTCTCGACGGCGTCGGACGCAGACACCGTCCCGTCAGCAAATTGCTCGAGCAGCCGACGCAGGACCGAGTCCGTCAGCCGCAGGGCGGCTGCGCGGATCATCTGGATCCGGGCGTCTGAAGCAGGTTCACCGGAGTCTGGTTCTGGGCGGGTCACTGAGTTGCCGATCGACGAGCTTTGACGGGTCCGTGGACGTCCCGGCGCGTTGCGGGTGCGGTGAGCGACGGATCGAGCCGCTTGCCCTCTCTTAGAGTCTTCAAATCGGTGTTTCGCCTCGTAAACGAGGGAGAATGGCGAGGTTGGTCCGGCTCTGTGCCGGGGAGATGTTGGAGAGATCGGGGAGCTACGATGACCGGCAGGCACGACTCGCAGGGGTCGTCTTTGACCCCTCGGCACGCGATCGGCAAACCGCGTGTGGTGCCCGCCACAATTCGAGACTGCCTGTCTGATCCGAGCGAGGTTCGCGTCGGATCATTCCACGTGTCCATAGGCCGTGCAAGCGCCGTTCCGACGCTCGAACCGACCGTAGGAACGCAGTTATGAACGCATCGACCCCTGCCCGCAGGACGGGTCGTCCCCCGAAGCGTGTGAAGGATCAGGAGCGGGCGGACGCTCTCCTCGAGGCAATGCGGAACGCCGAACGTGTGCTTCGTGAGACGACCGAGGAACGCGTACGGCTGGCGCTCCAGGCTCACGAGGAAGGGTTCACGTTGGACGCCATCGGAGACGCGCTCGGTGTGAGCAATGTGGCGGTCGGAAGATGGGTCCGGGCGGCGAAAGAGCAGGCGAAGTCGCAACAGCACTGATCCTCTCGCCGAGGTTGTTTTTTGTCTCGGAGTCAGATTAGTGTGCCGCCATGACCGCACCCTTGTCCATCCCTCCCGTCGCGTCGTGGGTGCAGGGGCACCCTTCCAGGCGCGGCCACCATGTGGTCGCGCCTTCGCTCGGGGGTAACGGAGCATGACATCGCGCCCACCGGTGTGCAATTCGTCTGAAGAACCCAGTCGACCTCAACGACCGCCACGCGTACGAATCGCTAGCGTGCTTCCTGCATGGGCAGGCGACCTTGCTAGAACGCTTCTTCGGGACAGCGAACGGCTTGTACATCGCGGCCGGACACGCGTCGCCGAGTGGGACACCGACCCCATGACGATCCTCAACTCGTGGGCGGCTCATCCCCGTGGCCGGACGGTGCGAGTCAGCGGCTCGGTGCGGGGCTTACGGATGCGGTTTCACCGTCCGTGGTCGACGTACCGCTTGAAGCCAGCGAGCCCTTCCGAAGGCGTGGTCGCCGGGTACTCGGCGGACGGGCGCACCGTCCGCACTGTTCAGGTGGCTGATCTGACGGCGGAGATGCTATCCGCCGCTCATCCGATGAGGGAATTCTCCCGCCGGCTAACGCAGGCGCACAAACCCGTAGCGGTTTGGACGCACACGACTGGCTCACTCATCGGTGCCGAGTCGCATCTCGAACGCGACTTCATCACCCTCGCCGACTTCCACCCGGCCGTGAGGTACATCGGCGGGCAACCATTCACGCTGGCGTTCGAGCCAGGAGCGCTGTGCAAGCTGCACACGCCGGATCTGGTCCTTCTTGGGGACGGGCTGCCGCCGCTGGTTGTGGACGTGAAGAACGCTGAGCAGGCGTCGACGCCGAAGTGGCGGGCTCGCGCGTCTCTTATCCGGGACGTCCTTGCCGAAGCCGGCATCGGTTACGAGGTGTGGACGGGGATGCCGCGGCTGATGCAGGCGAATCTCGAGAACTTCACTGAAGCACGCGTCCCTGAGCCGTCGTACCTGCGTTGGGCGCCGGTCGCTGCGGAGCTGTGTTCTCGTCCCATGCCCGTCGTCGAGCTCGTGACGCGCGTCGCGGCTCGGGGCTATGAGCCCGGGTTTGCGATGATGCTGATCCGCAGGATGCTCTGGCGGCGTGACCTCCGTACCGACATGCGCTTGCCATTCCGGTCAACGTCGATCGTCTGGACGGTGGCATCGTGACGAAGGACTCAGAGTGGGTTCTGAAGCTGCGTGTGGGCATGCCGGTGGTGTTCGACGGCGAGCAAGTCTTCGTGCAGTCGTGGGGTGACGGGTGGGTGCAGTTCCTCGACGCCGCGAACAGACCCGTGACCCCACGACCGCTGCGAGCGGTCGTGAAAGCGATCGCCAGCCCGGAGAACCCGCCACCGGCGTCGATGCTGCTGCACGACCTCGACGACCGGCTCAGCGACCACGCAATCGACAAGCGCGACGACCACCGCGCGCTCATCCGCTACATCGATACCGGCATCGCGCCCTGGCAAGGCGAGAACGACAAGCCCCTACGGGACGTCGACCCGGACGTGATCCACAACGAACGCAAACGTATCGCCGCGATCGCGAGACGCATCGCCGAGCACGACGAGATCCCCTACGAGACGGCTCGCAAGCGCGTCAGCCGCGCTATCAAGCGAGAAGCGGCTGGCCCCACCGCCACGGTCGACGGTCGCTACACGCGGGAACGTCGGAAGAACCGCGACGCTGACATCCCCGTCCTCGTGGAGAAGTTCCTGCTCGACCGCGTGTTCGATCCGGCCCTGCACACGCAGACGCAGTACCTCGAGTTCCGCCTCTGGCTCCTCGGTACCGCTCCAGACATCACGAAGCCGCCGTCGGAGCGGACGTTCTACCGTCTCGTCGGGCGAGTGCACAAGCGGATGCCGCATCTGAAGACCAAGTCGAAGACGAAGCACGGCACCGCACAAGCACCCAAGCAGTCTTTCGCGCCGCGCCATCTGGAACGCCCCGGGTCGCTTTGGCAGATCGACGCCACCACCTCGAACGTGATGCTCTGGGACCCGAAGGATCGCACCGGAAGGACCCGCACATACCGGGTCACGCTGGTGAAGATCATCGACTCCGCCACCCGCATGATCGTCGGACGCTCCATCAGCGAGCACTCCTCCGGCGTTGGTGTCGTCCTCGCCGTGGCCGACGCGTTCGCGTCGATGGTCGACGACCGCGAGACGGTCACGGTCGATGGCCGCGTATACCCGCGTCCCTTCGTTGGGATGCCGCGCGCTCTCACTCGGTGGCCGATCCCGCCTCGCCGCCTGATCACCGACAACGGCAAGGACTTCCTCTCCAACTTCCACGTCGGCCAGCTCGCCCGCTTGGGGTGCGAGGTCGAGTTCGCTCGCGTTCGTGACCCGCGCGCAAAAGCCTTCATCGAGCGCAGTTTCCTCAGCTACAAGACCGAGTTCGAGGAACTCTGCGCCGGCTATGTCGGCGGGTCGATCGACGAACGCGGCCTCCACACCGAGGCCCTCCTCACCTGGGATCAGCTTTGGGAACGCGACCAGCAATGGACGGACCTCTACAACTTCCGTCAGCACCGGGGCCTTCGCGCTGAGCTCGGACGGCGCATCAGTCCGTACCAGCGATGGGCGGAACTCGTCGGCGAGACCGGGTTCGTCGAGATGCCTAAATGGGAGAACGAGTGGATCCGCTTCCTGCCGACCTTCCGCGCCAAGCTCGGGAAGTACGGCATCACCCGCCGATACGAGGTTTTCAACGCACCCATCATCGAAACCCTGCTGCGTACCCCGGGTGCTTCCCGTGATGGCTACTGGACGTTCCACTACAACCCGTCCGACCTGCGGCAGGTGTACTGCTTCGACCCCGACGGAGCCGCATGGGAGGTGCCCTGGGTGCTCCGAACGGAGGACACGCCCCAGTTTTCGGACCACTCTCTGACCGTCCTCGGCGGGCAGGTTGGCGATCTCACCTTGCGGCGGGCGGAGTTCCAGGACCGGATGCTGCAGCTGCTCATTCGGTGGCGCGCTGATGATGCCCTGATCCGTGGGAGCCGGTCGGAGCTGTCGCGGACTGACGAGATGACCGCGGCTGCCTACGAGCGGCTGCAAGCGCTCGACTCAGGGACGATGATCCCGGCCGACATGGATCACGACCTCGAGGAAGTCCTTGGCCACAATGACGCGGGCGACGGCGCCGAACTCGACGATGATCTAGACGACATCGACGACCTCTTCGGCCGGTTCGCATGACTCTCAACCACGAACTGGGCCTCCCGCCCACGGTCCGGCGACTCTTCGGCGCAGATCCACACCCCGAGCAAAGCTGGGCGCTCATGACGGCGCAGGATCAAGCGTTTGTCCGCGGTGTCACCGGCGCAGATGTTCCCGATCCCGGCCGACCCCAACTCGATGCCGGGCCCGACGAGCGGCGGCGCTACGGCATCGCACTCGAAGACTGGCACCACTCGTGGCCCTACTCACGCACGCTCCAGACAGCGGAGGCCGAAATGCAGTACCGGACCGTCCGTAGCCCGCGGCCCCGCCGCACCGCCGACCTGATCCCGATCACACTCATCACTGGGCCGCCCGGAACTGGCAAAACCAAGCTGATGCGTCGCATCGCGGCGGAGACGATGTGCCAAGCGGCTTGGGAAGCTCGGATCGGCATCAGCGCACCGCTCTACGACGACGGCTTGTTCACCGCACCCCGCAGGGACGTCGTCATCGTGGACCTGCCGAAAAAGCAGGCGGAGCAGCAGCTGTTCGCGTTGCTCTGCCAACAGGTTGGCGCGCCGTTCGACAAGGACGCTCGCGCGGCATTCGGCCGCGCAGTCGAACGTCACCGAATCCGGTGGGTATTCGTCGATGAGATCCAATTCATCAACTTCGACGGGCAAATAGGCAAGTACGTCCACGACGGCTTCAAATCACTGCAGAACATGGGCGTCCGAGTCGTCCTCACCGGCCATGACATGCGACAGCAGCTCGCCGCACAGCGCAGCGGCGCTCGAGAAGCAGCACGGGTCCAGTCTGAAGCGCGCTGGATGCTCATCGAGCTCGAGCCGTACCGACGCAGCACCAAGGGCGAGATCACCGAATGGAGGAAGCTCCTGCAACGCATCGAGCAACGGATCCGGCTCAGAGGACACGAGCCAGGAGAAGCAGTACTCAGCAGCGAATTCGAGGAATACCTCTGGGTGTCGACCCTCGGATACATGAGCCACGTGTCGACACTCGTATCCGGCGCCATCAACGTCGCGGCTGCGACCGCTGACCAGCGCATCACCCGGAAGATTCTCGACCTGGTCGCTGTGGAGAAACGCGCCCAGGACGGCCGCGCGCAACGCCTGCAACTGTGGGACGCCGGCCGGTTCTCGTTCCGGCAGCGCTGGCGCTGAGATGAAGGCGTCGCCGCCAAGAGCGGGTGCCTCCGACCCGGACGACGCGGTCCCCTTCGGCTTTCGGACGACCGTCGTGCCCGGAGAGCACCTGCCGAGCCTGTTGCTGCGGATCGCCGCCTACGTCGGCGAGCCCCCGGCAGCGATCAGTCGATGGTGCGGGCTCGGTGCACTTCGATCCGAAGATCGTCGACGCCTTGACATGATCCTTCCGAACGAGATCGCGCAGTCCATCGCAACCGCCGTCGGCTGCGACACGAGCGAACTTCTGGACGGGATGATGCGGTCCTTTGTCAACGACGCGCTCGCGCCTGGCGACGACGGTCTCCCCGCGCATGCGAAGAACTGGACCCGAGGTTCCGGGACCCGATACTGCCCACAGTGCCTCACCGAGCGGCCAGCCGTCTTCCTCGCCCATTGGCGTTTGTGGTGGTCGTTCCTCTGCGAAACGCACCTCGTGCCACTGCACGACGCATGCCCTGCCTGCGGGCAAGGCATCCCAGATCCTGCGCTCATGGAAGCTCACCCCGTCGACCCCTCTTGCTGCCGTGCACGCATCGCCGGCGCTGGCAGGTGTGGTCACGACTTGCGGATCACCTGGGACGAGGCACCCTTCGACGAAAGCGCTCCCATCGTCCGCGCACAGGCCGCGATCTCAGCCGCCTGGAGACGTGACCGGGACACGCTGGACGTATTCATCCCAGACGCACAGCACCTCTTCCCCACGCTGCGCGGCGTCGGCATCGCACTCCTCGCCGCGAACGACGTCCCTCTCATCGCCGAGCTCGCCACGCTCGACCCCTCCCAGCTGCACGGTCTCTTCGACGAGACGGCACGTATCGGAACCGCGCCTCCGAAAAACGCGTTGGCGATGGGGGCGCTCATGGCCGCCGCCTTCGCACTCATGTTCGACCCGGAGGAGAAGGTCCGGCACATCATCCGGCGGCTCACGTTCGCGCGGCCCTCCGAGCGGGGGCAGAGCGCACGCGGTCCCGGGAGCGCCGCGACCCTCCTCGGCTACTGGCCGGGCGTCGGACCGCGATTCCGAGGCCGCGTCCTCCGCGCCGTCGATCAGGACCTCCCCGCGATGCAACGTCTCGTGACTGGTAGCGCAGTGCGAGCAGAGTTCGATGAACCAGCCGTCGCGGCCTACGTCGACTTCCTGATGCCCCGCGACTCCCTCCGGACCCCAGAGTGGACCGCGGACCACATCCCACCACTGCTCTGGACGAATTGGGCGGTACCGTTGAGCGTGGCCGGCGGCGCCGATCCCGAAACGCTCCAACGATCACTCGCCTTAGGACTTACCGCTGCTCTCGCCGGCACCCACCGGGACGCACCCGAACCGGAGGTGATCGCCGGCATCGGAAGAAGACTCAGGCCGACCATGCTCGGGGCACCCGCGCAGACCACCGCGATCCTGCGTCAACTCGGCGAACTCGCCCGCTACCTCGCAGCGTCCACACCGCACATCAACTACGCGACCCGGCGCCAACACCTGCCGTGGTGGCAACTCCTCAAGCCGACGCACTGGGACATGATCTGCGCCAGCGTCAGCACCTTTACCGGCGGCCCCCGACGGCTCCTCAACGCACGCCGATACCTCTACCTTCGAGCCACAGCACAACCGATCAGCGCTCTCCCCGCTCATTGGGCGATCGTCGCGAACGGACGAGATGCCGCTGAGTACACGGACTTTCAGATCCGCATGACGGCTCAGCTGCAGGCAGCCCTCGACGCGTACTTAGAGGCCTGGCTTGCGGTCGCGATCGATGCCGTGAACGCGTACGACCAAGGCAACGGCACATCATCAGCCGCTGTCTGGGAGCCCCAGCGATGGGCTGGACGAGAAGGGGTCAACCTCGGCCCCGAGATTGACGACATCGACGTCTCGGTGCTCCACGATCACGTCACTTCCGGCGTCACAACCGTCAGAGCCCTCGCCGCAGCAGTGCACCGCACGCCGCAGCACGTCCGCTGGGCCCTCCGCAGGCACCCAATCCCGTCCGACCGGCCGATCTTCCCCATCGACTGGAACCCGCATCTACGCGAGGTTCCGTGGCAGCCGTACCTTCCGGTCATGCGAATGACTCGGCGAAACGAAAACAAAACCGACCAGGACGTGACCGTGCTGGTGCCCTACGGCTGGCACGGCGCCCGCGTCTACCGCGGAGCGCTCGGCAATCACCTCATCGACTGGCACTGATAATCAGCGGTCGCGGCGGGTGACGCGCCTTCGCGGAGGAGAACAACGATGTTCAGACGTACCGTTCATCAGCGAGTGGCGCGTCCTCAACGCTCGGAGCGAGTCCGCTGGAAGTTCAGCGCAGCGATACTCGACGCTCAGCCAAGGGAGACGAAGGGTACGCATGGCCTAGTCCATGCCGGGATGAGAGAGAGCACTCAAGAGCGCGTCGTCTGGGGCTCACGGAAGTGAGCGGAGCCGATCTTGGCGTGCTACTTGATTTTCCGACGGGCTCGTGCGTATCCTACTTGAGGAGGGGTAGCCCCTCGGCATGATTCTGCTTGAAGGGGAGACGATGACGTTCGACACTGAGGCCGCCACTCGTGCGGCGGCTGTCGCCGAGCGGCTGCAGCAAGCGGGCGCTCTGGCGTTCTTCCACGATCTGGTCGCGTCGATGTGGACGACGAACGTCGCTCGCTACGACGATGCACTTGGCGACACGGCTCGGTCGCTTGGCATGCAGTGCTCTGAGAACCTTGGCAAGCGGCTCTACCGTTCTCGGCGGGACGACGTGCTCCTCGACGCCGGCCTGACGGTCGGGCGTCGCAGCGGCGTTGTGTTCTGCTCGTTCGGGGAGGTGACGATCCGCTTGGTGAAAGCACCCTCCACCAGTGGTCTGCACCCGGACTGGTCAACAGACCTCGAATGGGAGAGCAACGTTCGCCGCGAATCAGCGTCTCGTAACGACAATGTTTACCGAGCCCCTCATCAGGAGCACGGGCATGAGGCACTGTTCCCCGCTTCTGGCCTTGGGGCATCCGGGTCGTTGAACGAGTTCTTCCTCGTTTGGAACGGGCTCCTCAGTGAAACGCCGCTTACTGCAGGATGGCTCGCGATCCCGACGTTGCGGTCCGACCACGTGGTTGCGGCCGAGCCCCTTTGGCGTGACGAAGCCGCGGGCGACAGCGTTGACGCCCGCCCTGACGTTCCCCTCGGGCCGAACGTCGGCGAAGAGCCGAAGCTCCACATCCGTCTGAAGAAGAACATCCGAGAGGGCAACAATGGGCGCTGAGTCGGACGCGCTCCGACGTGCCCGAGCCCGCCGTGCTGGCGGGGTAATGCAGGATTTCGACGGTGGTCGTCTGTCCTTGGCGCGACGACTCCGCCGGCTCACTCGAACAAGCCTCGCGGGAAGCGCGGACGTGTCTGCGGCGGCTATCACTCAATTTGAGCGGAACCAGAGCCGGCCAACGACCGCTGTTGCTGCGCAACTCGCTTTGAACCTCGGACTGCCCATTGCCTTCTTCCAGCGTGGTGCGGAGATCCCGCGGATTCCAACGGAAGCCGCTCACTTCCGTTCCCTCCGCTCAACCCCTGCAATATCTCGTGAACGAGCATTAGCGTTTGCTGAGCTCGGCGCTGCTGTGGTCAACGTTCTCGAGGACTACGTCGATTTTCCAGAACTTCGTGTACCAACGCACCTCGTCGATAGTGCGGTGACGGTCGACCAAATTGCCAGCATCGCAGCGTCGACGCGTGCTGCTCTGGGAGTTCCCCGGGGACCGATCGCGCACATGATTCGTACCCTCGAAGCGGCCGGCGTCGTAGTGCTGACAATGCCACCGGAAAGCGACGTTCGCGAGGTGGACGCGTTCTCAACCGACATCGGACGCCGGCCACTCGTCCTGCTCTCGCCCTTCAAGGACGACAAGGCTCGCAGTCGATTCGACGCGGCTCACGAGCTCGGGCACCTTGTCATGCACCCGGACGTCGAGCCCGGCTCGAAGATCGTTGAGGACCAGGCACACACGTTCGCGTCCCAGTTTCTAGCGCCAGACAACGATCTGCTCCCGGATCTCCCGGAAAAGGCGGATTGGGAAGCGCTACTTGCGGCGAAACGAAAATGGAAAATCAGTCTCCGCGCTTTGATCTTCCGTGCCCATCGCCTAGGGCTCTGGTCCGATGCAACATACTTGCGCGCGAATAAGCGTCTTTCCGCGGAGGGACTACCCGAGCGAGGGCCCCTGGGTCCGCGCGAGCAGCCGGTCGCGGTCGGACGTGCGGTGGCGATGCTCGAAGAGGCTGGATTCGGGGTCGACCGACTCGCAGCAGCTAGTCAACTCCCAGAGTCCATATTCCGGGACGTCGTCCTTGCGGGTAGCGAGCACCGACCTGTCGTCTCCCTCTGAGATGGACGGCACTCGGGCCGAAGCGAGCCGAACGTCTTCAGTTCCAATTGGTCCTGCCGTCTCTGAGGTTCACGTCCAGAACGGACACGTAATTTGGCAGTAGCTCTGGACCGTCATGGCGCCTTTCATGTCAGCCAAGATCGATATCGGACAAGTTGGCTGGCAGTCGACAGTTGTTGTCGTCCGCCAGCTGACTTGTCCGACTGCCGGACAACGTGTCTGGAGTACGGATGTGGGCACGTCGTTCGGCAGCACGGAGCAGCCACGTCGACGAACGTCCAGCTCAGCGCTGGTGCGTCAAGAGGCGTCCGTACGGGGTGCGTGAACTGAGATGGTTCGCGGACCACCTGTGTGAGACAGGGTTCGCACCGGAGTGGGTCCGTAGGGGTCCGAAGCTCCCGCAGGCGAGCCGTGACCCACTGGTGGACCGGCTATCGAGACGGCTCTTTAGGCCCGTTCATCTGTGTCGCCGGTACGATCCGAGAACGACGATCAGGGGTGAAGCTGGTGTGGGACTGGATCAACGAATACGGGTCAGCGATCGGCGCGGTAGCAGGTGTCGTGGCAGCGCTTGTGGCGATCTTGGCGTTGATTTCTGCTGCGTCGGACAGTAAGGCGCGGTCCCAGCCGATGGTGACGGCAGAGTTCCGGCCGGCACCAGAGAGCGATTCGTCCATCGACTTCGTGGTTTCCAACCTCGGCGCGACTCCCGCGCGTGAGGTGCGGGTCAGCTTCACACCCCCGATCACCTTGCCGGCTGAGACCAGTGGACTGGTCGCGCCGTACTTGGTGCAGCGGTATCAGCGGGCCGTCCCTGTACTCAATCCCGGGCAGCTCCTGTCGAACACCTGGTGGGCTGGTGAAGCCGGCTCAGGCGCAGAACTGACGAATAGGGAGCCGACCCCGGATGAGGTCCGGGTCGACGTGTCATACAAAGGGCTCGGCTGGTTACGGATCCGCGATTCCTTCGACCTAACCATTGAGACGGTAACCCTGACAACGTACAGCGTGAGCTCCACGTCGATGAAGGGGCGGATGAAGACGATTGACGAGAGTCTGCGGAAGATCCGGGATCACCTTGCGACGATCGCGAAGAAGGTCAGCTGACCCGCGGTGTCAGTTCATGACCGGTAATCGGCCGCCCGTCGCACTGCGAAGGGATGGAGCGGCGCAGCCGTGCCCTGAGGAAACAAGACCCCGTGGCCGATCTCTGTCGCGAGGCTCTTCGTTCCCTAGGCTGACCGCATGATCTCGGCGACCATCCTGCTCGCGGCTCAGAAGGCCGCCGACCCGGTTCCGACCTGGATTCCGGTGCTCGCCGCTGTCACCTCGGCGGGCATCGCAACCATCCTGGTCAACCTCGTCAAGGGGTTCTGGGTCAGTGCGCAGGATCGGGGGCCCCGTTCACGGGTCCAGGCGATCAGAAACGGCGCGGAGACACTGAAGCTCCTCGTCCCCGGCAGTGCCGCGTACCAAGCCGTCGAGAACCACGTTCTCGCCGAGGCGGAGGCTCTCGCTGTTCCGCCGCGCCGTTGGTGGAACTGGATCAGCTTCATGAGCGTCACGGTGGACCTTGACACGTCCGCCATGCCCGACGAATCGATCGGCCCGCTCGGTGTGCCGTACCGAGCTTGGGTGGACACCTACGAGAAGCGGGCCCGAGTCGGTAAGATCATGGCGAAAGTCAACCTCGCAATCGCAGCGGTTGTGCTCACCTTGACCGTGCTCTCGTTCTTCGCCCCGTGGTCCCTCGAGGACCACGTCAGTACAGCAATCGCTGGAGGCACCTTCTTCGCGGTGGTTCTCTCCTTCGGGCTGATGTTGCGCCGAGCGTCGTACATTCAGGATGCCGGAGCGAAAGCCACCCTTCTCGAGACAAACGAGGACGACACCGTCAAAGAAGACCCCGTGGACGACCGTCCATCGAGACAATGACCGGTCGCTGAGGGGGCGGTAGCATCCACGGGAACCCGCCCGAGGCGCATCTACCCGGTATGGATGCGTCCTGCCCGCAGCATGGCGAGGGTGGCTGCCCGTTCGAGCCGGGCCGGGTCCGTAGGCCTCACTTCGCTGCGGGCGATGTCGGAGGTCATCAACGGCGGACTCCGATGAGCCATCGGTCAGCGAGACCGCTGCTCGGCATCGGCTGACGGCCAGACGGCCGCCGTTTCATCAGCCGATCGCTACGCAGTGTCCTTTCGGGGCAGGATCAGGAGTACTGCCGGGAGGGCGGCGGCGCAGATGATCGCCACACCGGTGATGTCGGAGCTCAAGCTCTGACCGGTCAAGATGTCGATCGGCTCGCCGATACAACCGATGGCAACGATGAGTCCGAGGGGGATGAGCGCTGGAAGCCCCCTCGCGCCGCGCCATGCTCGGACGCTGCCCGTCATCAGCAGAGCAGCGCCGGCGATACACGCAACGATGAAGTACACGACCCCGCGAGACGCAGCGAGGCTGTGGAGGTGGCCGACGTTTCCTCGATGGAGGGCCTGATCCGTGGCGAGCACGATTGCCAGCGCGACGAGCGAGAAGCCGTACGCGGCGGCGAGCACCGCTGCGATCCGTACCGCCGGAGTCAAGCGAAGCGGTGCATTGCCATGCCCGGTACTCATGGGCTGAAGGTAACAGCGGTCTGACGGCCTGACGGTCGTCTGAGTCAACGAGAAGCATCCGCTCGCGCCGCTCCGAACGCCGGATCGAGATGCTGCGTCGCGCAGGGGGCGCTGCCCGGGGGGCGTGCTGGCTCGACTCCCGCCTGGTCGGCTCGCGAACGTGTGAGCACCGTCGCACCGAAGGGCGCTCGGGGACCCGACGTCCGCGGACCGGTCCGCCCTGCCGGATGATGGGTCCGTGAACCGCACCGACCGCCTCTACGGCATCGTCGAGGAGCTCCGGGCGGCCGCGCCCCGTCCGCGGAGCGCACGCCGTCTCGCGGAGCGGTTCGAGGTGTCCGTGCGGACCGTCGAGCGGGACCTGGCGGCGCTGCAGCAGTCGGGTCTGCCGATCTGGGCCGAGCCCGGCCGCACCGGCGGGTACGTCATCGACGCATCGGCGACGCTCGGCCCCGCCGGCTTCACGCCGGACGAGGCCCTCGCGGTGCTGATCGGCCTCGGCGCCCTCGGCAACAGCCCGTTCCGGCAGGCCGCCCGGACCGCGGCACGCAAGGTGCTCGCGGTCATGCCGGACCGCGACGCGGCTCGCGCCGGTGCCACTGCGTCCCGGGTGCTCTTCCTGGAGGCCGACGAGGACCCCGTCACGCCGGTCGCCTTCGCGGAGGCGCTGGGTGCGGACCGGGTGGTGCGCCTGCGGTACCGGGCGGCGGACGGCGCGGTCTCGATCCGGGACGTCGAACCGCTGGGATCGATCGAGAAGGACGGTCAGTGGTACCTGGTCGCGTGGTGCCGACTGCGTGACGGCGTCCGTGCGTTCCGCGCCGACCGGATGGTGGCGATCGAGGTCACCGACGAACGACCACCGCGGCGCGTGCTCCGGACCGAGGACCTGGGCATCGCGTACGGGCGGCTGCGCCCGGTCGTCGACTGACCGCGGCCGCGACCGCACGACGGGATCGCGCGAACACCGACGGGATCCCGCGAACACCGACAGGACGGTGTCGCGACCTCCGGTGAAGCTGGGCGCCGACCACAGCAGCACCATCACCACCGGAGGAACCCCTTGTCGTTCGCATCCATCCGCATCGTCACCGACGACCTCGACCGCCTCGTCGCCTTCTACGAGCGGGTCACCGGCCAGCGCGCCGAACGCCCCGCGCCCGTCTTCGCGCAGTTCACCGGACCCGGCGCGACCCTCGCGATCGCCGGTACCGCCACCGTCGCGATGCTCGGCGGGGCCCTGGCGCCCGCCACGAACCGGTCGGTGTTCATCGAGTTCGCGGTCGCCGACGTCGACGGCGCCTTCGCGGAGCTCCGGCTCGGACCGGAGGACGTCGTCCTCGAGCCGACCACGATGCCCTGGGGCAACCGCTCCGCGCTGGTCCGTGACCCCGACGGCAACGTCGTCAACCTGTTCAGCAGGCCGGCGCCCGACCGTGCCCGGTGACCACGAGGTCGGGCCGCGCCCCTCCCTGCGGACCGGCTACAGCGCCGGTCCGAGCAGTGCCCGTGCGGCTGCCGCTGCCGCCCGGGCCCACGGTCGGGACGGGTCGGCCTGCGCACTGGCCATGGCGCCGTCGTAGAGCAGGCAGAGCTGGAGCGCGGTGCCGTCGACGTCCGCGGAGCCGGCTTCTGCCAGGAGGCCGCTGAACAGTCCGCGCACCCAGTCGCGATGTTCGAGCGTCACCTCGTGCGTGGGGTGTCCGGCGCCGTACTCGGCCTCGACGTTGATGAACGGGCACCCGCGGTAACCGGGCTCGTCGAACCACTCGCCGAGCAGCGCGAACACGGCGACGATCCGCTCGTGCGGTGTCGCCCCGCGCTGCGGGAGCTCGGTCGCGACGTGGTCCTGCCAGGCGGTGCTCCGGCCGCGCAGGTAGCCGAGCACGAGGTCGTCCTTCGTGCGGAAGTGCGTGTAGAGGCTCGCCTTCGAGATGTCCGCTGTTGCCGCGACCTGGTCGACCCCGACGGCGTGGATGCCCTGCTCGTAGAACAGCCGGTCGGCGGTCGCGACGGCGCGTTCGTACGCGGGACGGCGGCGTGTCTTGGTGGGCTCGGCCATGGTTTGACTTTACTGCACCGATCTGTACAGTTACCAGCACCACAAACCAAACAGATCTGTGCAGTTAGGACTGTCCCATGAGCACCACCGCCCTCATCACCGGTTCCACCAGCGGCATCGGCCGCGCGACCGCCGAGCTCCTCGCCTCGCGCGGCGTGCACGTCGTCGTGTCCGGCCGCAGCGCCGAGCGCGGCGAGGAGGTCGTCCGCGGCATCCGCGCGGCCGGCGGTGCCGCAGACTTCGTGCGCGCCGAGCTCGGCGACGCGGAGAGCGCCAGGGCCCTCGCCGCTGCGGCGCTGCGCATCGGTGACGGTCGGGTCGACGTGCTCGTGAACAGCGCGGGCATCTTCCCGTTCGGCCCGACCGCCGACACCACGCCCGAGGGGTTCGACGAGGTCTACGACCTCAACGTCAAGGCGCCGTACTTCCTCGTCGCAGCGCTCGCGCCGGGCATGGCCGAGCGTGGCACGGGTGCGATCGTCAACGTGACCACGATGGTCGCCGAGTTCGGCGCCGCCGGCATGGGCCTGTACGGCTCGACCAAGGCGGCGCTGGTCCTGTTGACGAAGTCGTGGGCGGCCGAGTTCGGTCCCTCCGGCGTCCGCGTGAACGCGGTCAGCCCTGGACCGACCCGTACCGAGGGCACCGCGGCCATGGGTGAGGCACTCGACCAGTTGGCCGCGGCCGGTCCGGCGGGTCGCGCGGGCTCCGCGCAGGAGGTCGCCGAGGCGATCGCGTTCCTCGCGGCCGACGCGGCGTCCTTCGTGCACGGCGCGGTCCTGCCCGTCGACGGCGGCCGCATCGCCGTCTGACCCACCCGTCCACGGACGCGCGACGGCCCCGCTGCGTCCGGGAGGGACGTGGCGGGGCCGCGGGAGGAGCCTCCCGTCCGTCAGGTGGGCACCTGACGGACGGGAGGGACCGGGTCAGGAACGGGCGAGTCGACGACGCAGCGTGCGTGCGCCGATCAGGCCGGCACCGGCGACGAGCAGACCGAGTGCCCACGCGATCGGCGAGGTCTCGTCGGCGCCGGTGTAGGCGAGCCGGCCGTGGCCCTTCGGCGCCGACGCGGTGCCGTGCTGCACCGCAGCGGGTGTCGTGGTGCCGCCCGGGACGGCCGCGACCGGCGTCGGCGTCACCTGCACGTCGAACGCGGTGCTGAAGTCGGACGCGCTGACCGTCAGGCGGTGCACCGAGGCGTGCGGGAAGGTGACCCCGACGAAGCCCGAGTCACCGAGCAGGGAGTCCTGCTCCACGACGTCGGACGCGACGTTCGAGCGGACGTCGATGGTGGTGACGCCGAGGTCGTCCTCCTCGTCCTCGACCGCGTTGCCGAACTCGTCGACCAGGGTGCCGGACAGCAG
Source organism: Curtobacterium sp. ODYSSEY 48 V2 (assembly GCF_023712625.1). Lineage (NCBI taxonomy): Bacteria > Bacillati > Actinomycetota > Actinomycetes > Micrococcales > Microbacteriaceae > Curtobacterium > Curtobacterium sp. ODYSSEY 48 V2. The sequence goes on along the minus strand of NZ_JAMAXX010000010.1, from coordinate 77,188 downwards.
CAGCGTGCCGCCCTGCGGGACGGTCGGGGTGCCGCCGGGGACCTCGTCGATGAACTCCGACCCGCCGAAGGGCGTCTGCTCCCAGTCGGTGTGCTCGGTGACGACCGACCCGTCGGCCTTGATGATCCAGGACCGGAGCGAGCCGGACTTCTTCGTCGCCTCGTCGTCGAACCAGCCGACCGGGAAGCCGGCCTTCGCGTAGTCGATGAAGTCGGCGCGGTCGACCGCGGTCGCCTCGAGCCCGACCGGTGCCGCCGCCCGGACGTCGAGCTCGACGGTCTGCGTCACGGTCTCGGTCCCGCTCGTCGCGGTGACCGCGAAGTCCCAGTACGAGGCATCGACGGTCGTCCCGCTGAGCACGCCGGTCGCCGGGTCGAACGAGATCCCCTCGGGCAGCTGGTCGGCCGGGGTCCAGCCGTCCGCGTCCTCGCCGTCCTCGGAGTTGTAGTAGTCGAGGGCCAGCACGGGCTTGGGCGAGCCGATCGCGCGGAAGGTGTACGAGAACGCCTCGCCCGCGGTCGCGGTGAGGGTCAGGTCGCCCTCGGTCGTGATGCCGTCGGTGACCGGCTCGCCGTCCTCGTCGACGAAGACCGGGGCCTGCGTGATCGGGTCGGTCTGGGCCGACTCGGACTCGACGGCGATCCCGCCCTGCGTGTTCGTGACGGTGACCATGACGACCTTGCCGGCGTCGGTGGGCTTCACCACGTAGCTCTGGCCCTGGCTGACGGACGTGCCGTCGATGGTCCACGAGTAGCTGAGGTTCGCCGGGGCGGTGAAGCCCGAGGGCTCGGCCGTGAGCTTCGACCCGACCGCGGCGACGCCGTCGATCGTCACGGTGCCGGCGGCCGCGGGGCGGTCGGCGGTCGTCGTGGAGGAGCCGGTCGGCTCGTCGCCCTCGGACGGGGTCGGCGCGTCGGTGGCGGGTGTCTCGGTGGCGGGGGCGTCGGTCGTGGGAGCAGCCGTCGACGGTGCATCGGCGGCGGGGGCGTCCGAGGTCGGGGTCCCCGTCGCGGGTGCCTCCGTGCCCGGCGCGTCGGTACTCGGGCTGTCGGTGCTCGGGGCGACCGTCGACGTGGTCCCGCCGTCCGCGACGGCGGTGCTCGTCGTCGGCTCGACGGCGGAGGCCGACGTCGCGGTCATGATGCCGAGGCCGGTCGTGAGGCCGACGAGGGCGATGGTCGTGCCGACGGCGCAGGCGCGTCGGGCGGTGGAGGTGCTACGGCGCACGGGTTCCCCCAGGGGTCAGGTGACAGAACGGGAATCTGTCGGTTCGCGCAGAGTAGGAGGATCCTGGGTGCGCGGCTGGTCCCCCGCCCGAGGGGCAGAGGGGAAAGTCCCGGTCAGCACCGGTCGTTCCACCGTGGGCTGAACGGGGGCTCAGGCAAGATCCGCCGCTCGGATGACCCGGGTGGCCGGGTGGCGACGCGGGAACCGGCGCATCCGCACACCTCGGGACGACCTACCCTGGACGGATGCTCTCCCGCCGTGACGCCGCGATCCGGCTCGACATCCCCCTCGAGATGGCCGCTCGCCACGGCATCCCGTCGCACATCAGCGAGGCCGAGCTCGAGCGCATCGAGCAGGACCCGCCCGCCTGGCTGGTGCAGTCCCGGGGCAACCGCACGGGGACGAAGAAGGTCTGGACGCACCTGGAGTGCGCCGTCTGCGGGTTCTCCGAGCAGGAGCGGCCGAAGAAGTGGTGGCCGGACTGGACGCTGCTCGTGTGCGACGACCACGACGAGGTGCCGCCGCCCGCGGCCGGGACGACGCGGCACCTCGTGTACGGCGTCGGCAGTCGGTTCACCGCCCTGGTCGACGAGCCGTCCTGATCGTGACGAGTCGGGCTGATCGCGACGAGTCGGGCTGATCGCGACGACTCCTCGGTCAGTCGTCGAGCGTGATGGCGTCCCACGCGAACGTCGTCACCCGACCCGTCTCCCAGTCCCGCCGGAGCACGCCGTACGCCACCGACGCCAGCGGTGCTCCACCCTCGACCGGCCACGACTCCCGGTAGTGCGCCTCCTGCACCCACCCGGCGCGCAGGAACACGCGTCGCATCGCGGTGTTGTCCTCGCGCGTCTGCCCCTCGAAGCGCGTCACGTCGGGCATGGTGCGGAACACGTGACCGGTCACCGCTCGGAGCGCCGGTACCCCGAGTCCCTGCCCACGGAACGCCGGGGCGAGCCGCAGGTCGAGCAGCGGTGCCGGGTCCTGCAGGTCCTCGAGGACGACCAGCCCGACGCGTCCGAGCCGCTCGTCGTCGAGCCACCACGAGTCGTGCTCGTCGTCGCGGAACGCACCGCGGTCGATCGCGCGCTCCAGGTCGACGCGGGTGGGCTGCGGACGGACGTGGAAGGGGAAGCGGGCAGACGTGTGGAAGGTGACCAGGGCCTCCCGGTCGGCGCCCTGCGGGTCGGTCCTGGTCAGCGTGATCGTCACGCCCCCACGGTACGACCCGGGGATCACCGTTCGGGTGGGGTGGCGAGCAGGAGCTGTGCGTCCAGCACCGGGTCCGCGACCGCGGTGCGCGCCAGCGCGTCCGCCGCCGTGCGCACGGCGGACCGCTCCTCGGGGGTCATCCGGCGGAGCGCCGCCCGGAACTCGACGGCCCGGCGCGCCAGCACGTGCTCGACGAGCGCGAGGGCGTCCTCACCGGCGGTGACCAGGACCTCGCGACCGGACGTCCTCCGGGTCACCCACCCGTCGCGGACCAGACGGTCGACCATCCGGGTGATGCCGGACGGGAGCAGCCCGAGCTCGACGGCCAGGTCCCCGGCCCGCAGCGGCCCGCGGGTGGCCAGGAGGACGAGGATCCGGTACTGCTGCAGCGTCACCTGCTCGAGCGCGGGCGCGAGGGAGCGGAGCACGATGCCGAGCCCGACGACCGACGCGTCCACGACGGACGACTCCGTTCGTGACTGCTGCTCATCGTCGTCGCCCACCGGGCCAGCCTACGGCGACGTGGCCCGGTCGACGCTGCGGTGGTCGGGCCGGAACCCGTGGTCGGTCCCCCACAGCACCGCGTCGACCCGGGTCCGGGCGCCGATCTTGCTGTAGAGCGTGCGGATGTGGGTCTTCACCGTGTTCGGGCTGAGGTGCGTCAGTTCGGCGATCTCGTCGTTGCGCTTGCCCTGGGTGATCAGGGCGAGGATCTCGGACTGCCGGTCCGAGATCCCGAGCTCGCGGCCGGGCCAGTCGACACCCGGCCCGCTCGCCACCCGACGTCGCGGCTCGTCCAGCACCCGCTCGCCCGCCGCGACGCGGAGGAGCCCGTCGGCGAGCTGCTCGGCGGTCGAGCTCTTCGCGAAGTAGCCCGTCGCGCCCCGGGACACGGCGGCGTCGATGAGGTCCTGGTCCATCTTCCACGTGAAGACGGCGACGGTCCGGATGCGGGGGTTCGCGGCCAGCCGGGTCACGTCCTCGTCGTCGCGCTGCGGTTGGGCGAACGTGTCGTAGAGCGCCACGTCGACGTCCACGGTCACCCGGTGCCGGGCGTCGAGCTGCACGACCTCGAGTCGGTCCGAGAACGGGGCGAGCAGGTCGGCGAGGCCGCGCAGGACGAGTTCGTAGTCGTTGACGAGTGCGACGCGGATGCGCTCGGACATCTGGATCCTCTCAGGACCACCCCTGGGGGTGAGACGGGCGCGATCGTGCCCTGGTTCGTTCGGGATCACCACGCTACGGACGGTGCTGTACCCCGTCCGCAGCCGGGCCTGGGAACCGCGACGGTTGCCCAGGAGCAAGTTCTCCTGGTCGGCGGTGTCCCGCTGACCCTCGATCCCCCGGAAGGACCCCCATGTCGGATGCACTCGCTCCGTGGAACGCGACGCTGACGCTCGCGGAGCACACGCTCATCGTCTACGCACTCTCGGTCGCGGGACTCGCGCTCTTCGCGTTCTTCGTGAAGTCGTGGGTCTCGGTCAGCGAGGTCACCGGCCGGTACCGCAGCGGCGTGTACGCGGGGTTGTGCATCACCGGCATCGCGTTCCTGTCGTACGTCCTGCTCGTGCTCGAGTTCGCGATCGGCTACGACCGCAAGGGTGCGTCCTGGGTGCCGAACGCGAACGCGATCCTGTCCTGGGCGCCGCGCTACTTCGACTGGACCGTCACCGTGCCGCTGCTGGTGATCGAGCTCATCGCCGTCGCCACCCTCGCCGGTGCCGCGGCCCGTCGACTGCGTGCGGTGGGCATCGCCGCCGCGTTCCTGATGATCAGCACCGGCTTCGTCGGCGGCGTCGTCATCGACTCCGGCACGAACACGGGCGCGCTCTGGACCTGGGGCGTCATCTCCGGCATCTTCATGGTGGTCCTGTACGTCCTCGTCGTCTACGTCGTCGTCAAGGGCGGCCGTGACCTCAAGGGGACCGAGGCCGCCGGGACGCTCCGCAACGCCGGGATCCTGCTCATCGTCACGTGGATGGCGTACCCGGTCGTCTTCGGCCTGCAGGGCTGGGGGCACGGCGGCGCGGTCATCACGTGGATGCAGATCGTGCTGTCGGCAGCCGACATCGTCGCGAAGGTCGGCTTCGGGTCGATGATCCACAAGATCGCCAAGCTCCGCTCCGCCGAGGACGTCCGCACCGGCGTCGACACCCTCCCCGAGGCGCTCTGGATCTCGTCCGAGAAGCTCTCCGACGGCACGCTCCCGAACACCGCCACGGCGCACCACTCGCAGCACGCCACCGCCGCCCCCGGTGCGCAGCGTGCTCGTCGCTGACCCGACGGTCGCGACCAGCCAGGGGGTCGGAGCGCACCGCGTCCCGGCCCCCGGCCCCGTCCGTCCGGCACTGCCCGGCACCGTCGACGTCGCGATCGTCGGAGCCGGCTGCTCCGGCCTGGCCACCGCGATCCGGCTCGCCGAGGCCGAGGCCGAGGCCGCGACCGAGACCGAGACCGGGGCCGGTGCCGGTGTCGGTGCTGGTGCCGAGGCCGGTTCCGCGGGCGCACCGACCGTCCTCGTGCTCGAGGGGCGCTCGACGCCCGACCCGCGCTCGTGGTGCTCGTGGGACGACGGCAGCGATCCCCTGCCGGAGGCGCGGTCGGCGAGCTGGGACCGGTGGGAGGTCCGCACGGACCACGGGACGAGCACCGGGACCGACCCCGCACACCCCTACGTGCTCGTCCGGGCCGCCGATCGTCGGGAGGCAGCCGAGCGACGGATCGCCGCGGGTGGCCACGACACCGCCGGGACCGTCCGCGTCGTCGGCGGTGCCCCCGTCTCGACGGTCGTGCGCACCGACGACGGGTGCGTCGTGACCTCCCGACTCGGGACGGTGCGCGCACGGCAGGTGCTCGACGCCCGTGGACCCCGGTGCCCGGACCACGTCGGCGCAGGCCGCGTGCTCCTGCACCAGCGGTTCGTCGGACACTGGGTCACCGCCGACCGACCCGTGTTCGACACGTCGACCGCGACGCTCATGGACTTCACCGGACAGGACGCCGCCGGACCTGCCCGGTTCGTCTACGTCCTGCCGGTCTCCCCCACCGAGGCGCTCGTCGAGAGCACGGTCTTCACCCCGGACGCCGCCGACCCGTTCGACCACGAGGGCCACGTCGCCGGCTACGTCGGGCGACGGTGGGGGCTCCGTCCGGACGAGTGGCGCGTGGTCGACGAGGAACGCGGGTGCATCCCGATGACCGACGCACCCGCACGGCCCGACGCCCGGTGGTCGGCAGCGACCGCCGTCGTGGGGACGACCCGACCGAGCAGCGGCTACGGGTTCGCCCGCAGCAACCGGCACAGCGCGGTCGTCGCGCAGCACCTCGCCGCCGGGACCGCGGTGCCGCCGTTCGTCGACGGGTGGCGGACGCGCTTCCTCGACGCGGTGTTCCTGCGGTTCCTGCGGGACCGGCCGGAGCAGGCAGCGGAGGCGTTCCGGCGGCTCTTCGCGCTGCCCGGTCCCCTCGTCGTCCGGTTCCTGTCGGAGCGGTCGGGCCCGATCGACGAGCTGCGCATCGTCCTGGCGCTGCAGAAGCGCCCGTTCCTGGCGGCACTGGCGCGGACCGTCCGTGACGCGGTCGTCCGGACCCGGACGGACCCGGACACGATCGCCCAGACCCGGACCCAGACCCGGACCCGGACCCGGACCCGGACGGACCGGGACACGGCCGTCCGGTCCGGGGGCCGATCGTGACCGCGGTGCCGGCGGGCGTCCTGCCCGACCGCGGGCTCGCGGCGCCGCCCGCGCTCCGCACCTGGGTCGCCGACCGCGTGCTCGCGCCGGTGACCGCGGTGCTCGCGCTCGTCGCACTCGCCTGCGCCGTCACGACGCTCAGCGGCGCTGCCGTCCCCGTGGCGGTGCAGCTCGTGCCCTTCGCGGTGAGCGTGCTGGTCTTCGGGCTCCCCCACGGCGCCCTCGACCACCTGGTCCCCGCGCGCCTGCGCCCGGGGACGAGCACCGCGCGGTCGGTCGTCACCGTCGTGGCGCTCTACCTCGTCGTCGGCGCGGCGACGGTCGCGCTCTGGACCACCGCACCGCTGCTCGGCTTCGCGGTGTTCGTCGGGATCACCTGGTTCCACTGGGGGCAGGGCGACCTGTTCGTCGACCGGCTCCTCGGCGACGGCGTGCCGGGCGCGCTCGGGTCCAGCCTGACCGTGGCGGTGCGCGGAGCCCTGCCGATGACCGTGCCGTTCGTCGCGCAGCCGGGTGCCGCCGCGCACGTGGTCGTCGAGTCGGCGGCGGTGGTCGACGGCGGGCTCGACGGCGCCGTGCTCGTGGTGCCCGGCGCGGTCCGGCTCGCCGGCGCCGTCCTGGTCGCCGCGCTCGTCGTGCTGCACGTCGTGGTCGTCGCCCGTGCCGGCGGACCGCGCTGGCGGCAGGTCTCCGAGGACCTCGTGCTCGTCGCGTTCTTCGCCGTCGTGCCGCCGGTGCTCGCGGTCGGCCTCTACTTCACGCTGTGGCACGCGGTCCGGCACATCCTGCGCCTCGAGCTGACCGAGCCGACGAGCGCGGGACAGCTGCACCGCGGGCGGCTGCTCGCGCCGTTCCTCCGCTTCGCCCGTCAGGCGTGGCCGATCACCGCGATCGCGGTGGCGATGCTCGTGGCACTCGCCGTCGTGGTCCGCCGAGCCGACCTCGGCGTCTACCTGGTGCTCATCGCGGCACTCACCACCCCGCACACCGTCGTCGTCACGTGGATGGACCACGTGCAGCGCACCTGGTCCCGACGCACACCGGACCACGTGACGCACCCCCGTGCCGAGCGCTCGACCGAGCGCCCGGCACCAGCACCCCGAACGAAGGACACCCCGTGACCACCACACCCGCTCCCCGCCCGTCCGGCCTGCGCACGGGCGCGGTGTTCGCGGGTCGCATCCTCGTCATCGCGGCGGCCGTCGGCCTGGTCGGGTGGATCGCCTTCACCCTGTCGAACGTCGTGGTGCCCCTGCTCATCGGGCTGGTCGTCGCCGCGCTGCTCGTGCCCTTCAGTGCCCTGCTGCAGCGTCACGGTGTCCCGGGGTGGCTCGCGATCGTCCTCGCGCTGCTGTCGCTCGTCGTCGGGATCGCCCTGCTCGTCTTCCTGGTCGTCTGGCGCGTCAGCGAGCAGCTCCCGAGCCTCGAGGACCGCACGGTGGCGCTCATCGGCACCGTGCAGGACCTGCTGCGGCACCCGCCGTTCGGCCTGCCGTCGGTCGACCTCGACACGCTCTCGACGGACGCCAGGACCTTCGTCGAGCAGCACGCCGCCGAACTGCAGCAGGGCGTCGTCGTCGCGGGCGCCACCCTCGTGCACCTCGGCGAAGGGCTCTTCATCGTGACCTTCGTGACGATCTTCGCGCTCACCGGCGGACGGAGGATGTGGGAGTGGGTCGTCTCGCTCTTCCCCCGGGCCGCGCAGCACCGGATCGGCGTCGCCGGCGAGGCCGGGTGGACGACCCTGACGCACTTCATCCGCGTGCAGGTCGTCATCGCGGCGACGGACGCGATCGGCATCGCACTCGGCGCGTTCCTGCTCGGGGTGCCGCTCGCCGGGCCGATCGGTGTCGTGGTGTTCGTCGGGGCGTTCATCCCGGTCGTCGGGGCCTTCGCCGCCGGGGCCGTCGCGGTGCTCCTGGCACTGCTGTTCAAGGGCTGGGTGGTCGCCCTGGTCATGCTCGGGGTCGTCGTGCTCGTGCAGCAGCTCGAGGGCCAGGTGCTGCACCCGTTCCTGACCGGGTCCGTCGTCGCCGTGCACCCGCTCGCGGTGCTGCTGGCGGTGATCGCCGGCACGACGATCGGCGGGATCGCCGGCGGGTTCTTCGCCGTACCGCTCGCCGCGACCGCGAACTCGATGATCCGGGCGGCCCGGCAGGACGACCCCGACGTCGAGATCGCCCTGCCGATCCCGCAGAGCGCCGAGCCCGCCGCCTGACGCGGCCGCAGGGTCAGCGCCGGCCGACCACCGCGGCCCGGACGGTCAGCGCCCGCTGACCACCGCGTCCCGTCGCATCCGGACGAGGCTCGCCCCCGTCGCGCCCGCCATCGCGACGAGGATCACCACCAGGGACACCCACGTCGGGATCTCCGGCGCCCACGAGAACCCCTCGCCCCCGTTGAGGAACGGCAGCTCGTTCTCGTGCAGGGCGTGCAGCACGAGCTTCACGCCGATGAACGCCAGGATGAGCGCGATCCCGTACTTCAGGTAGACCAGGCGCTCGAGCAGCCCGCCGAGCAGGAAGTACAGCTGCCGCAGACCCATCAGGGCGAACACGTTCGCGGTGAAGACGATGAACGCGCTCTCGGTGATGCCGAAGATCGCCGGGATCGAGTCGAGCGCGAACAGCAGGTCCGTCGTGCCGATCGCGATGAGCACGATGAGCAGCGGTGTGAAGTGCTTCGCCCCGTCCTGGGAGACGCGGAACTTCATGCCGTCGAACTCGTCCGTGATGCGCACCCGACGGCGCAGCAGGCGGACGAGGGCGCTGTCCTGCTGCTCCTCGTCGTCGTCCTCACGGAGCTGCTGGATCGCGGTCCAGATGAGCCACGCGCCGAACAGGTAGAAGATCCAGGTGAAGTCCTCGATGAGTTGCGCGCCGACCAGGATGAACACCCCGCGCAGGACCAGGGCGATGATGATGCCGAGCATCAGCACCTCCTGCTGGATCGCCTTCGGCACGCTGAACCGCGCCATGATGATGACGAAGACGAACAGGTTGTCGATGCTCAGGCTGTACTCGGTCAGCCAGCCGGCGACGAACTGCCCTGCGGCGTCCCCGCCGGCGAAGACGAGCATGAGCACCGCGAAGACGAGCGCGAGCCCCACGTAGACACCGACCCACGTGCCCGATTCGCGCAGGCTCGGGACGTGCGGTCGGCGGGCGACGATGAGCAGGTCGACGAGCAGGATCGCGACGAGCGCGATGATGGAGCCGACCTCGAAGACGACGGGGAGCTGGGGCATCGTTCCAGTCTGGGGCATGCGGACGGGAGGCGCGCGGCGGGCCCGCGACGTCCCTTCCGTCCGCCGCGTCCCGGTTCAGTCCCCGCGGACGCCGATCGCGTCGGCCGCCTGCTCGTACAGGCTGGTCGCCAGGGAGTTCAGCACCTCGTGGAGCTCGCCGCCGTGCGCGCCGTCGACGGCGCGCAGCATCGCGCCGTAGCGCGTGCGGTAGTCCTCGACGACGGCGTCGCCAGCCGGGAGCAGGCGCAGCAGGGACCCCCGTCGGTCCGCGGGGTTGGGTGCGCGCTCGATCAGTCCGGCGGCCGTCATGCGGTCGATCATGTTCGTCACCGCACCCGAGGTCAGCCCGAGGTAGCCGGCCACCTCGGTGGGGGTCGAGTACCCGGTGTCGCTGACGAGCACGAGCGCACGCAGGGCGTTCTCGTGGATGCCGGCTTGCGCGCTGAGCTGGCCGACCAGGCTCGTGTTCGCGCGGACGACCGCGGCGAACGCCGCCATCAGGTCGGCGTCGTCGGTGGAGGGGGCCACGGGACCTGCTTCCGTCGAAGGGGGGACACGGGGCGTCCCCCGCTCTGGGGTAAGTATACGAGTGGTCAAATTGGTGAACAACTGACTATCTTGATCATTGAAGCAAGTGAGCCCGAACCACTTGCTCCGACTGCCCGCACCACCACCGAACGATGAGGTACACCGTGTCCACCAAGCTCCGCACCTCCGCGATGAAGCGGATCCGTTTCGCCCCCGTGGCACTCCTCGCCGGCATCTTCGCCGCCGTCCTGCTGTCGCTCTCGCTCACCGGCACCCTCTCCGGGTTCGCCGCGAGCATCACCAACTCGAGCAACACCGCCGCGACCGGCACGCTGGTCATGCAGGAGCAGAACGCCGGCGCGACCGTCACCTGCCTCAGCACCGACGGTGGTTCGGTCTCCACGAACGCGGCGACCTGCTCCACCATCAACAAGTTCGGTGGCAGCACGACGATGACGCCCGGCAACACCGTCAACACCGCGATCTCGATCAAGAACACCGGTACCGCGAACGCCGCGACCTTCACGCTGACCCCGGGTGCGACCTGCACGCAGTCGGCCAACGGCACGCAGAACGGCACCGCGACCGACCTGTGCGCGAAGATGAACCTCGTCATCACCTCGGGCTCGACCACCGTCTTCAGCGGCACCCTCGCCAGCTTCAAGGGTGCGCCGGCCTCGTCCTTCACGATGCCCCAGGCCCCCGCCGCCGGCGCCACCGTGCCGTTCAACTTCGCGGTCACCCTCGACCCGTCGGCCGGCAACACGTACCAGGGCCTCGCAGCGTCCGTCCCGATGACCTGGACCTTCACCGCCTGACCCGCAGGGAGCGAGCCGGCGTGACGCCCTGATCCCGTCCCGCCGGCACGGTACCCCCCGCTCCCAGACCGAACTCCACAGACCGACGCCCCCCGACCGGCCTCCCCCCTTCCGGCCGGGTGACGTCACCCCCGGCGCAGTCCGACCGTCATCCCCCCGTCCGGTCGGACGCGTCCACCCCGGCGGCGCTCGGACGTCCCCCCACGCCCGAGCGCCGCCCCCCTTCCCCACGCACTCCCCGCACCCGCACCACCCGCCGTCCCTCCGGGGCGGCCGACCCCACCGGAGCAGCAGATGAGCCAGACCGCAGCGATCCCGCTCAGCGGCACGCTCGACCGTCCGGTCCTGCGCGGCCGTGCCGTCAGCCGCTCCGAGACCGTCCTCGCCTGGACGGTCGCCGCGGTCGCCGCCGTGCTGCTGACCGCCGCGGTGCTGTTCCTGTCCGCCGGTGGTCGCTGGTTCGTCGTCGAGACGCCCTCGATGGGCGTGGCCGCCCCGGTCGGCACCCTCGTGCTCGACATGCCGGTCGACGTGGACACGCTCGCGGTCGGCGACGTCGTCTCGTTCGCGACCGATGCGAACCCCGGCGTCGTCTACACGCACCGCATCATCGGCATCGACGCGCAGGGCCTGCACACCCGCGGGGACATCAACGGTGCCACCGACCCGTGGACGCTCACGCAGCACGACGTCATCGGCGCACCGGTGCTCCTCGTGCCCCACCTCGGCTGGCTGTTCCGCGCCGCACCGATCCTGCTCGTCGGCACCCTGCTGATCTGGACGCTCACCAGCGCCTTCACCGACCGCGTGACCCGCACCTGCCTGCGCATCGCCGGTGGTGCCCTCACGACCTCGTACGCAGCCTTCGTCCTCAAGCCGTTCGTGAACGTGACCACGATCACGAACACCTCGAGCCCCGAGGGGGTCGAGGCGACCATCGTCTCCTCCGGGATGTTCCCCGTCCGCGTCGAGGCCCACGGCGGCACCACCGTGCACCTGGTCGACGGCCAGGTCGGACGCGTCGTCATCCACGAGCTCACGGCGAACGGGCACTACCAGCTGACCTCGAACATCCACCTCGACCCGGTCGGCTGGGCTGCGCTCGTCCTGGTGTGCCTCGTGCCGCTCGTGCTCTGCCTGGCCGTCGGCCGTGTCGAACCGGTGCGTGCCTCGTGAGGGCCGGTCGCCTCCGCGACGGCCGGGTCGTCGCCGCACTGCTCGTCGTCGCCCTCGCCGTGGTCGTGCTGCTCAACCAGTTCGCTCCGACGCGGTCCGCGTACAGCGCGACCGTCGCGAACACCGGCAACACCGCGGCGACCGCGCCGTACTTCACCTGCGGTGCCGCAGCGCTGGCCGACGCCTCCGGCGCGCTGTTCGCCTACGACCTCGACGAGGCTGCCGGCGCGAAGACCGCGGCGGACTCGTCGGGCAAGGGCAACGCCGGCACCTACCAGGGGTCGATGACCACGACCGCGAACCCGGCAGCGTGCTCCCGCGACGGTGGTCCGGCGTACACGCTGAACGGGTCGACGAGCTTCGTCTCGACGCCGCGGGCCTACGCGAACCCGACGACCTTCAGCGAGGAGGTCTGGTTCCGCACCACGGTGGCCGGTGGACTGCTCATCGGCTTCGGCAGCAACCAGGTCGCCACCTCGGGGCAGCACGACCGGCAGATCTACGTCAACACCTCGGGGCAGCTCGTGTTCGGCTCGTACAACGGCACCACGCAGGTGATCACGTCCCCGAAGGCCGTCACCGACGGTGCGTGGCACCACGTCGTGTCGACGATGTCGCCGACGAACGGGATGCGCCTGTACCTGGACGGCACCCTCGTCGCGTCGAACACCGCGTTCAAGGCCCCGGAGAACTACACCGGGTACTTCCGCATCGGGTACGACACCATCAGCGGGTGGCCGGGGGCGCCGTCCAGGGAGTACTTCACCGGGTCGATGCGGTACGCCGCGGTCTACTCGACGGAGCTGTCCGCGACGCAGGTCGCGAACCACAACGCCGCCGGTCGCTGACCCACCGACACGGCGGACGGGAGGCGCGTGACGGGGTCGCCGCGCGCCTCCCGTCCGTCCGTGGGCGGGTGGGGGAAACCCCCACCCGATCGTGCGGTCACCACCGTCGAGCGGTGCTCGCGTCCGCCCCTACTGTGAAGCCGTGCAGAAAGCGATCGCCCTCTGGAGCTCCGCCGTGGACCTCCTCCTCGACGCGTTCCTCGGCCTCGTCTGGACCGTCCTCCTCGTCACGTTCCTCGCCACCTCGATCGGCAGCATCCCCGCCGCCGGGGTCGGGGTGCTCCTGCTGGTGGCCACGACCCTGACGGCCCGGTGGGCCGCCGAGCTCGAGCGCCGCCGCGCCGCGGCCCTCCGCGACGTCGAGATCCCACGGCCGATCCGCCGGACGACCCGCACGACCGGGCTCTGGCGTCCCGTGGTGCAGGCGTTCGTCGACCTCGCCGACCCGGTGACCTGGCGGGCGCTGGCGCACCACCTGGTGTCCACCGTCCTCGGGTGGGGGTTCCTCTCGCTCGTGACGCTCGCTCCGTTCATCGTGACGACGGCTCGATCCGGTCCCCTGCCGGGACTGCTCCCCGGTGGCACGGCCGGTGGTGTCACGGCGAGCGTGGTGCTCCTCGTGGTGACCGTGCTCTACGTGTGGGGCGCCGGCAGTCTCGACCGGGCGCTCGCACCGCTGCTCCTCGGCTCCAGCCGGACCGCGGCGCTGCAGGACCGCATCCACGCCCTCGCCGACGCCCGGCAGGGTGCGGTCGACGCCGCGACCACCGAACGACTCCGCATCGAGCGCGACCTGCACGACGGCGTCCAGCCCCGGCTCGTGGCGCTCGCGATGACCCTCGGCATGGCCCGGTCGCGCTTCGACAGCGACCCCGCGGCCACCCGGGAGCTCCTCGACCAGGCGCACCGCGACGCGAAGGACTCGATCACCGAGCTCCGACAGCTCGCCCGAGGCATCCACCCGGCGATCCTCACCGACCGGGGGCTCGACGCCGCGCTGTCCGCCGTGGCCGCACGCAACGCCGTCCCGACGACCGTCGACGTGGTGCTCACCGGTCGACCGCGGCCCGAGGTCGAGGCGGTCCTCTACTTCGCCGTCGCCGAGGCGTTGACGAACGTCGCGAAGCACTCCGGTGCCACGCGGTGCGCCGTCACCGTCGACCAGGTGCCCGGCGGTGTCCGGACCGTCGTGTGGGACGACGGGGTCGGTGGCGCCGGCACCGACGGTCACCCCGGCGGCGGACTGAGCGGGATGCGCGACCGCGTCCGCGCCGCCGGCGGCACCCTGCTGACCGAGAGCCCCGTCGGCGGCCCGACCCGAGTGACCGTGGAGCTCCCGTGCGCATCGTGATCGCCGAGGACGCCGTCCTCCTGCGGGCCGGACTCGTCCGCCTGCTGACCGACGCCGGGCACGAGGTGACGGCGGCCGTCGACACCGCTCCCGCCCTCCTCGACGCCGTCGCCGCCGACCGCCCCGACCTGGCGATCGTCGACGTGCGGATGCCCCCGACCTCCACCGACGAGGGGGTGCGCGCCGCGGTCCTCATCCGCGCGCAGCACCCCGGGGTCGCGGTGCTCGTGCTCTCCCAGTACGTCGAGGAGCGCTACGCGGCCGACCTCATCACGAGCGACACCGCAGGACTCGGGTACCTGCTCAAGGACCGCGTGGTCGAGGTCGACGAGTTCCTCGGTGACGTCGCGCGGGTCGGTTCGGGTGGCACCGTGTTCGACCCCGAGGTGGTCGCGCAGATCCTCGCCCGCTCGCGCCGCACGGACGGCATCGACACCCTGTCCCCGCGGGAGCTCCAGGTCTTGCAGCTCATGGCCGAGGGTCGGTCGAACAGCGCGGTCGCCGCTGCGATGCACATCACCGAGAGCTCGGTCGAGAAGCACGTCTCCGCCGTGTTCACGAAGCTCGGCGTCCCGGCCGAGGGCACCGGCAACCGCCGCGTGCTCGCCGTGCTCCGCTACCTGTCCGAGGCCGCCGGCCGGGGACGCTGACCGCGCACCCGCCCCGCCCGCCCACCCCGCACCAGCACCCGAAGGAACGAGATCCCCGTGACGACCATCGCCCCGCCCACCAGCTCCACGCCCCCGCCGGCTCCCCGACGTCCCCGCACCCTGCGGACCGTCCTGCTCGTGGTCGGCTCCGTGCTGCTCGTCGCACTGCTCGCCGTCGTCGTGGTGCAGTCCGTCGCCGCCAGCGACCGGCAGGACCACTCACGGACGAGTGCCGTCGACGAGTCCTTCGACCGCATCCGGATCGAGACCGGAGCCACCGACGTCCGCGTCGAGCGGGTCGACGTGGACCGCACGGAGGTCGTCTTCGTCGCCGGTGACACCCGACTCCGTGAACGGCACGCGGTCCGCGACGGGGTGCTCGACCTCACGGTGTCCGGTCCGGCGTGGAGCATCGTCGACCTCTCCGTCGGGGTCCGACAGGGCGCCCACCTGACCGTGCGGGTGCCTGAGGACGCCGCGGACGTCCCGGTCGAGGTCGACGCCACCGCCGGCGACGTGCTGCTCGCTGGCAGCTGGGGTGACGTCGCACTGACGAGCACCGCCGGTGACGTCACGCTCGACGGGCGGGCGGACGCCCTCGCCGTCGAGGCGACCTCGGGCGACGTGCAGCTCACCCTCGCTGCGGCGCCGCGGAGCATCACGGTCGAGACGACGTCGGGCGACCAGGTGGTCAGCCTGCCGGACGGCGACTACCGGATCACCGCCGAGGCCACCGTCGGCGACGTCGACAACGAGCTCGGTACCGATCCCGGTGCCGCGCAGCAGTACCGGTTCACGGCGGTGGCGGGCGACGTCGAGATCCAGCGCGGGACCGACCGCTGACCGGTCGGCGGACGGACGGGAGGAGCGTGGCGGGGTCGCCACGTTCCTCCCGTCCGTCGCCACCGTCGTTCGCCGATCGGACAGCGTGTCCCTCGGACACTCGGGTCGTTCCGGGGTCTCCGGCGTAGCCATGACCCTCACCGTCCGACCACGGGAGGAACCCACATGACCAAGGACGCGAACGCCGCCACGCAGGAGAAGCTCGGCGGGATCCTCGAGGCCCGCGACTGGGGTCGCATGCACGAGGCCTGGCACGAGGACGTCGTCGACCACGACCCCGCACCCGGGCAGGCGCCCGGACTCGCCGGCATCGTCGACTTCTGGACGGAGTTCACGACGGCGTTCCCCGACGTCACGCTCGAGGCCGACCCGCTGATCGTCACCGACGACTTCGTCACCGCGGTGTTCACGATCCACGGCACGCACACGGGTCCGTTCCAGGGGCACGAGCCGACCGGACGCTCGTTCACCGTCCGTGGCATCCAGGTGTCGAAGTTCGTCGACGGCAGGATCGCGGAGCGCTGGGGCTCGACGGACCAGCAGGGCATCGAGGAGCAGCTGCAGCTCGGCTCGTCCGACGTGCAGTTCGTCAGCAAGGGCTGACCGGGCCGCTCTGCCGGACGCCCCGGGTACGCTCGGGGCGTCCGGTACCAGCCGGGTCCGCCCTCGTCGAAAGGCACCCGTGCGTCTCCGACCCCTCCTCGCCACCGTCCTCGTCGCAGCGCTCGCGCCCGTCCTGTTCGTCGCCGGGCCGGCATCGGCCCACGACGTGCTGGTCGCGTCCGACCCGGTGGCCGACGTGACGGTCGCGGGTGACCTGGACCGCATCACCCTGACCCTCTCCGAGCCGCCGCTCAACGGCCTGCAGACCGGCATCGTGATCAGCGTCACCGACGCCCAGGACGCCGAGCACACGTCCGGCGAGGTCACGGTCGAGGGCAACACCATCGGCAAGGACCTCGACATCTCCGAAGCGGGGTCGTACTCGGTGCGGTGGCGGAGCGTCTCCGTCGACGGGCACCCGATCTCCGGCGAGTACCGGTTCGCGTCGAGCGGCCCGGCAGCGCTCGACTCCTCGACGACCTCGGGCATCGCGGAGACGCCGACCCCGACCGCTGCTGCGTCCTCCGCAGCGCCGACCGCGACGGCGACGGCGGACGCCGCGTCCGGCACCTCCGACGAGGTGTCGGCGACCCAGGCGGCCGCCGCCCCGGTCGACCACCGACACCACACGATCCTGCTGCTGATCGTCGCGCTGGTCGTCGTCGTGTTCGCCGGCGTCGTCGGCGTCCGCGCCCTGCTGGCCCGTCGGAACGGTGTCCCCGCCGCGGGACCGGACGTCGAGGACGACACCGCCGGGCACGACTCGGGCGAGCACGGCACGGTCGGGCACGGCACGGACGAGGACGGCACACGGCGGTGACCCGGGCGGCGCAGGTCCCGCCGGCCGACGCTGCCCGCGCGGCGCTCGCCGCCGTCGCCGGTCCCGACGCCGTCCCGCTCGTGCCCGCGATGCCGAGCACGCCGGACCCCCGGGCGGCGGCCGTGCTCATGCTCTTCGGAGTGCTCGACCGCACCCCGAGCACGCGCCCCGCCGTCGCCGACGCCGTGCACCGTGACCTCGACGTCCTGCTGCTCGCCCGCGCCTCGACCCTCCGCTCGCACCCGGGCGAGATCGCGTTCCCCGGCGGGCGCATCGACCCGGACGACGTCGACGCGCCCGCTGCGGCTCTGCGGGAGGCCCGCGAGGAGACCGGGCTCGACCCGTCCGGTGTCGAGGTCCTCGGCGCACTGCCCGCCGTACCGCTCGCGCACTCGAACCACCTGGTGCGGCCCGTGCTCGGGTGGTGGCGCGAACCGACGCCCGTGCGGGTCGTCGACGAACGGGAGTCCGCCGCCGTCTTCCGGACGCCCGTGGCCGACCTGCTCGACCCGGCGAACCGCGGGGTGACCGTCCTCCGCCGCGGCGGCCGGGAGTGGCGGGGGCCGGCCTTCACGGTACGGTCGGACCACGGCGTGCACACGCTCTGGGGGTTCACGGCGATGCTGCTCGACGCGCTCTTCGACCGGCTCGGCTGGACGGAGCCCTGGGACGCGGCGCACGAGCTCCCGCTCCCTGCGCACCGAAGGACCTGACCCCTGCTCTCCACCCTGCTCGTCGAGGTGCCGTGGCTCGCCTCCGGCGTCCTCGTCCCGGTGGTGTTCCTGGCCGGGCTGCGCACCAGCCGGCCACTGCTGACGGCGGCTGCCGGCATCGGCCTGTCCGCCGGCATCGAGGCGGTGCAGGCGTTCGTGCTCGGCATCGGCCGGGCCTGCGACACGAGCGACCTGGTCACGAACGGCATCGGCGCGGTGATCGGCGGCCTGCTCGCGGCAGCGGCGCTCGGGCTCGTGCGACGCCGGGCCACGCGACGTCGCTGACCGGACGTCGTAGGGTCTGGGCATGACCGTCGTCGCCCTGGTGCTCGCCGCCCTCGCCGCGCTCCTGCACGTCTGGATCTTCGTGCTCGAGTCCGTCCTCTGGACCACCCCGCGTGCGCGGAACACCTTCGGCACCTCCGAGCAGGAGGCCGCCGCCACACGCTCGCTCGCGTTCAACCAGGGCTTCTACAACCTGTTCCTCGCCGTGCTCGTCCTGGTCGGCATCGTCGTCGTCGCGTCGGGCGGCACCGCCGTCGGCCTGACGCTCGTCGTCGCCGGCACCGGGAGCATGCTGGCCGCCGCGCTGGTGCTGTTCACGAGCGACGCGACGAAGCGCCGTGCCGCCACCACGCAGGGCGCGCTGCCGCTCCTCGCGCTGCTCCTGCTCGGGATCGCCGCGCTGGTCTGACCGAGCGGTCGCGGCGCTGGTTCAGAGCAGCTCGGCGAGCAGGGCCTCGACCCGGCGGCGGACGTCGTCGCGCACCGGGCGCACCTGGTCGATCGGCAGGCCGGCCGGGTCGGTGAGCGCCCAGTCCTCGTAGCGCTTGCCCGGGAAGACCGGGCACGCGTCCCCACAGCCCATCGTCACGACGACGTCCGCCTGGCGCACCGCGTCGGTGGTCAGGACGGCGGGCTGCTCCCCCGCGATGTCGATGCCCTCCTCGGCCATCGCCTGCACCGCGACGGCGTTGATGCGGTCGGCGGGCTCCGACCCGGCGGAGAAGACGTCGACACGGTCGCCGCCGAGGTGCCGGAGCCACCCGGCTGCCATCTGCGAGCGGCCGGCGTTGTGGACGCAGACGAACAGGACGGCGGGCTTCTGGTCGGGCACGGTGACTCCGGGGGTCGTCGGGACGGGGTGGGGTCATCCTGCCGCACCGAGGTGAACGGACGGGCCCGGCGGCGGACGGGAGGCCCGTGGCGGGCCGGCACCGTGCCTCCCGTCCGTCCCGTGGCGCGTCCAGATCGTGACCCACCCGAGCGGGTCGGTGCGGTAGCGTCCGCGGGGTGATCGTGTGGATCAACGGCACCCACGGGGCCGGCAAGACGACGACGGCCCGCCTGCTGCAGCCGATGCTGCCCGACGCCCACGTGCTCGACCCGGAGAAGATCGGCGAGGTCCTGATGGACGTCCGACCGGCGCTGCCCGACCACGGGGACTTCCAGCACTGGGCCCCGTGGCGCCCCCTCGTCGTCGAGACCGCGCGGCGGGTGCTCGACCAGGTCGGCGGCACCCTCGTCATGCCGCAGACCGTGCTGGTCGAGGCCTACTGGCGGGAGATCGCCGACGGGTTCGCGCAGCACGGGATCCCGGTGCGGCACGTCGTCCTGCACGCCGACCAGGACACCCTGCGCCGACGGATCGAGGACGACGCCGTCGTCGGCTACTCGACCTTCCGGATGAGCCGCCTCGCCCCGTACGCCGAGGCGGCGGACGGCTGGCTGCACGACGCCGCCGAGGTCGTGTCGACCGTCGGACGCACGCCCGAGCAGGTCGCCCGGGGCATCGCTGACGGTCAGCCCGCGGCGGTCCCGGCGAGCCCGATCGCCGCGGGCTGACAGCGGGGACACCACCAGACGCGTCGGGGCGCGGAGCCGACCACCTCGACGTCGTCGCGGGCGCGCACCCGCGTGCCGCAGCGCAGGCACGGCCGACCGGCCCGCCCGACGACCCAGTGGCGCTCCCCACGACGGAGCACCCCCGTCGTCACCTGGTGGGCGTCCGGTGTCGTCGCCGAGTGGCGGAGCATCCGCTGCGCGGTGTCGAGCAGGGTCCCGACGTCGACCGTGCCGATCGGCCGGTCCGGGTGCAGCCCGCGGACGAAGCCGAGCTCGTTCGCCCAGAGGTTGCCGAGCCCGGCCACGCGCCGCTGGTCGAGCAGGACCGTGCGCACGGGCAGGTCCGGGTCGGCCGTGCAGCGTCGGACGGCCTCGTCGCGGTCGAAGTCGTCGTGGAGCAGGTCCGGGCCGAGGTACCCGACCGCCAGGTGCTCGTCGCGGGTGGGGAGCAGCTCGACCACGGGCAGCGCGATCCCCCACACCGTCCGTCCGTCGTCGAGGGCCATGCGCACCCGGGCGTCCTGCGCGGCGCGGACCGGCAGCCGCTTCCCCGCACCCGTCGTGGTCCACGAACCGGTCATCCGCATGTGGGTGTGGAGCGTCGTGCCGTCGTCGAACCGGGTGAGCAGGTGCTTGCCGTGCGTGGCGTGGGCGACGATGCGCCGGCCGCCGAGCGGGGTGCCGGCGTCGGCGCCGCCGCGGAGCTCGCCGCGGGCGACCAGGGCCCCGTCGACGGCACGGAGTCGAGCTGCCAAGCGGTGGACGGAGTCACCCTCGGGCATGCCCTCACGCTAGGCGGGGCCACCGACAGCGTCGGCGTCCCTCAGGCCGCGGCGGCGTGCTCCCGGAGCGCCGGGCAGTGCTCGGGCGTCGGGTGCTCGGTGATCGCGATGACCTCGTCGAGCCGGTCGCGGGCGGCCTCGAGCTCCGCGAGCTGTGCGGTGATCCGGTCGCGCTCGGCGACCAGCAGCGCGAAGGACTCCGGCGTCGCCACCCCCGCGTCGACGCACGGCAGCAGCTGCACGATGGTCCGGCTCGGGAGTCCGGCGGCGAAGAGCTGCTGCACGAGCTGCACCCGTTCGACGGACGCCGCCGCGTAGGACCGCTGGCCACCCGCGGTCCGCTCCGCGCTGAGCAACCCCTGCTCCTCGTAGTACCGCAGCGAGCGCACGCTCGCACCCGTCGCCGCAGCGAGGTCACCGATCCGCACGTCGTCTCCGATCCACACTTGCACCTGACACCGATGTGAGGTCCTACCGTAGCCGAGCCGCAGCGGGAAGGACCCGCCAGGCAGGAGGACACCATGGACATCGCCGGATCCGTCGCACTCGTCACCGGGTCGAACCGGGGCATCGGCCGCCGCTTCGTCACCCAGCTGCTCGAGCGCGGCGCGTCGAAGGTCTACGCGACCGCTCGCCGCCCCGAGCTCGTCGACATCGACGGCGTCGAGGTGCTGCCGCTCGACATCACCGACGAGACGTCGGTCGCCGCTGCGGCTGCCGCCGCGCAGGACGTCACGCTGCTCGTCAACAACGCCGGGATCGCCGGGACCGGCTCGCTCCTGCGCGACGACCTCGCCGACGCGCACCGGCTGCTCGACACCCACCTCTGGGGCACCCTGTCGATGCTGCGGGCCTTCGCACCGGTCATCGAGCGCAACGGTGGTGGCGCGGTGGTCAACGTGCTCTCCGCGCTCTCCTGGTTCGCGTACCCGGGGTCAGGTGCCTACGGGGTGGCGAAGGCCGCGGAGTGGAACATGACGAACGCGGTCCGGCTCGAGCTGCGCGACGCCGGGATCACGGTCCAGGGGCTGCACCTCGGCGCGGCCGACACCGACATGATGGCCGGGTACGACGGCCACATGACCGACCCGGCCGACGTCGCACGCGCGTCGCTCGACGGGGTCGAGCAGGGGCTCGCGGAGGTCGTCGTCGACGAGTGGAGCGCGATGGTCAAGGCGTCGCTCCAGCAGACGCCGGACGTGCTCGCGGCGCAGCTGGGCTGACAGGACCGCTCAGGTCAGGAGCGGTTCCAGCACGTCGACCACCAGGTCCGGACGAGTGACGAACGGGTGGTGGCCTGTCGGCAGCTCGACGGCACGCGTCGCCCTGGATGCGTGATCGCGCTGCAGGGCCGCCGTGGTGCTGCGGTCGTCGAGGCAGACCAGCGCAGTGGAGTCGACGTCGGCCCACCCGCGCCGTGTGGTCGGGGAGCCGAACGCCTCGGCGGCCTGGCTCGTCGTCCGGTCGAAGGCCGCGCGCTGGGTCGCCTCGTCGGCGTCCTGCAGGAAGCGGGCGCCGAAGGACGCCGGGTCGTACCCGTCGAGTGCGACCCGGCCGTCCTCGACCCGCACCGTCACCGGGTCCGGCTCCTCGGACATGATCGATCCCTGCGACGCTCCGACCGGCGGTGTGTAGCTCGACACGAGCACCAGGTGGCGGATCGAGGGGTGGGAGCCGGCCTCGGCGATCACCGTGCCGCCGTACGAGTGCCCGACCAGCACGACGTCGTCGTGCTGGTCGAGCACGGCACGGAGTGCGGCGGCGTCGGCCTGCAGGTCACCCCCGGCGGCGTCCGTCTCCCCGCACGACGGCAGGGCGACGGCCGTGCTGGGGACGCCGGTCCGTTCGCGGAGCAGGTCAGCGGTGGGGCGCCACCACCAGGCGCCGTCGCTCACGAGGGCGCCGTGGACGAAGACGAGGACGGGTGCACCGGTCATGCCCTGAACCTAGGCAGCGCCCGCGGACATGTCCGCCGTGTTCGCCGAGGGCGACCGCAGACGGACGGGAGGCGCGGTGCCAGCCGGCACCGCGCCTCCCGTCCGTCACCTGGTCGCCGCCGGACCGGGACGGTCTCCGGGGAACTCCTGACGTCAGAAGGCTCGAAGGCCGAATCGGTGCGTCGCCGTACGGAAGTCGGGGTCGCCGAGTCCGATGGCCTGGCTGGACACCACGGACAGTTCCCGAGTCCTGTCGAGCCAGGTCGCCCGGCACCAGGATTCGCCGTGCTTGCTCCCGAAGTGGATGCCGAGCGGACGGGTCTGATCGTCGAGCACGGCGTCGTGCACGAGGTCGGCGACGGCGGTGGTCACCGATCGGTCGTCCGATCGGAGGGTGGCTGTGGTGAACGACGCCCAACCGCCGACGAGCAGGTGCGACCGGAGACTGGGTTCGACGGCGCTCAGGGTGTCGGGGTGCTCGACGTCGACGAACCAACCGGTGCTCGGGTGCTCCAGCGAGAGGACCGTCCGGTCATCGCGCCACGATCGTGGGAGGGTTCCGGTCTGCATGAACGACCGTTCGTCCCAGTCGGCGGCGACATCGGCGAGGAACTCCTCGAGGGTCAGCCCGACAGCAGCAGCATCCACCTCGAGCGCGCTGCCCGTCCCGAGGGGGATCTTGAACGCCGCGAGCACCTCGGCGAATGCACCGGTGCGGAGTTCGGCCGTGTAGTAGGTCTCCGTACCGGCGGCGTCGTAGCGACCCCAGCTCGAGCGTTCCGTTGCAGCGTGGTCGCCGTGCCGACCTCGAGTCGGTGCGGACACCGGCGGGTAGTTGCTCTTCGCGATGCGGTACCCGGTGTCGCTCCGAGCAGGAAGGAGTCGGAGCCCCGTCGTCGTGCAGGTGCGTGGCCCTCGGCTCGTCACGTGTCCGCGGTGCCCTCCATGAACGACTGCACTGCTCGCCCGAGCTGCGCAGCGTCGTCCTCACGGACGGCGGTCAGTGGAGTGCGCTCCTCGAGGAACGGATTGGCGCCGATGAACCAAGCGCGGGCGACGTGCGCACCCTCGTGCTCCGCGATCGCGTTCCACGTGCGAGAGAGCAGCCGGAGTCGCCGCTCGAAGTCGTTCCCCGGGCGAGGACCGTCGGACTTGGCCCACTTCAGCGGGAGCTTGCGGTCCTTGCTCCCGGTGGCGGCAGCTACGAGTGTCGGGCCGAGAGCCGCGTTCAGTTCCTGCACGAGTTCCCGCAGGTCGAGCCGCGTCGACCGCGCGTGGTGCATCCCTGCTGCAACTGTCATGCCCCCAGTTTTACACCCCGGTCCCCCGTGCCACCAGCAGACAGTGCGACGAGCTGCCCGGGCCGTGCGGCGTACGGCGCACGGACGGACGGGAGGCGCGGTGCCAGCCGGCACCGCGCCTCCCGTCCGTCACCGGGTCGCGTCAGGAGCCGGGGCGCTCCTCCGGGCGGTCGGCGGACGTGTCCGCCGGCGCCGGGTCGAGGGTCGCGTCGATGCCGGGGTCCGGCGAGACGGTCTGCGTGTGCACCGGGAAGGCGTCCGGCGAGGTGCTGACCTCGCCGACGGCCGACGCGGAACGCCCACGGCCGCCGCGGATCCGGCGCACCAGGTCCCAGGGGCGACCGGACTGCCGCTGCTCCGGTGCGTCGACCTCGAGACCGTAGTACGCGCCGACGTGCTCGAGCAGGACCTCGCGCTCCGCCTTGTCGTACGCCCGGCGTTCCCGGTTGAAGGCGATCACGGTGGACCAGCAGACCATGAGCAGCACGACGCTGAACGGGAGTGCCGTGGTGATCGCCGCGGTCTTCAACGCGTTCAGCCCGCCGGTCAGCAGCAGCGCGACGGCGAGCAGGGCGGCGACGACCGCGAAGAAGACGCGGAGCCAGTTCTTCGGCTCGATGTCACCGCCCGAGGCGATCATCGCCATGACGAGCGACCCCGAGTCCGAGGACGTCACGAAGAACACACCGATGAGCAGGATCGCGCCGAACGTCAGCACGACGCCCGCGGGCAGGTCGGCGAGCAGCGTGAAGAGCGATCCCTCGACGTCGACGGAGCCGTCCGCGCCGACGAGGCCGCCGGCACCGTCGGTCTCCTGGTGGATCGCGGCACCGCCGAGGACGGCGAACCAGAGGAAGGTGAGGGCGGTCGGCACGAGCAGCACGCCGAAGACGAACTCACGGACGGTGCGACCGCGCGAGATCCGGGCGATGAAGATGCCCACGAAGGGGGCCCACGACATCCACCAGCCCCAGTAGAACGTGGTCCAGGCGCCCTGCCACTCCTCGCCCGCGGCGCCCTGCTGCGCGGTGACGTTGAAGGACAGGCCGACCACGTTCTGCAGGTAGGCGCCGATCGACTGGACGAAGTCGCGGAGCAGGAACTGCGTGGGGCCGACGATCAGGATGAAGAGCAGCAGTGCCGCCGCGAGGATGAGGTTGAAGTTCGAGAGGATCTTCATGCCCTTGGTCACACCGGTGACCAGGGAGACGATCGTCACGGCGGTGATGACCGCGATGATCGCGATCTGGCTGACGGTGCTGCTCTCGGCGAGGCCCGCGCTCTCGAGGCCGGCACCGATCTGGATGACACCGAGGCCGAGCGAGGTCGCGACACCGAACAGCGTGCCGATCAGGGCGATCACGTCGATGAGGTTGCCCCACCCGCCGCGGACGCGGTTGCCGAGCAGCGGTTCGAGTGCCCAGCGGATCGAGACCGGGCGGCCCCTGCGGTGGATCGCGTACGCCAGGGCGAGGCCGAGGACGACGTAGATGGCCCAGGCGTGCAGGCCCCAGTGCAGGAAGGTCTGGGTCATCGCCTGCTGGGCGAGCTGGTTCTCGGTGCCCGTGACACCGGGCCGGGGCGAGGCGAAGTGACTGAGCGGCTCGGAGACACCGTAGAAGACGAGGCCGATGCCCATGCCCGCAGCGAAGAGCAGGGCGAACCACGAGCCGGTGGAGAACTCGGGTTCGTCCTGGTCCTTGCCGAGCTTGATGTCGCCGTACCTCGAGAAGCCGACGAACAGGGAGAACCCGACGAAGAACGCCGCGATGAGCACGTAGTACCAGCTGAAGTTGCGGACGATCCCGCTCTGCAGTGCGGTGAACACGGCCTCGGCGGACGACGGCGCGATGAGGGTCCAGGCGACGAAGCCGAGCACGATCACGGCGGCCGGCCAGAAGACCCAACGAGCGAGCTGGGGGGTGGTGCGGACCGGCTCACCGGGCCGGAGTTGATCGGATGCGGTTGCGGGTGGTCTGGTGGTGGCCATCCGTCCATGGTGCCTGATGTGCTGTGGAACCGTTCAGGCGGGGCTGTCCTGGCCGGGGTCGACGGTCCGCGCACGCATCGTCGCGACGAGTCCGCGCCGCCGCTGGGACGCCTGCTGCTCGAGCCGACCGGCCAGCCGGTCGGCGGCACGCTCGACGAGCGGCTGCCCGGCGCCGTAGTGGCCGACGGTCGCGAAGAGGCCCGCCACGAGGTCCTCCGGTGCCGGCCAGTGCTGCAGGACGCGCGGCGCTCCCTCCGGGCCGAGCAGCGCCGTGACGGCCGCCCGGTCCCGCCAGAGCGGCACCAGGACCGGCGTCGCCATGTCCAGGGCGCTGACCGCGGTGTACGGGTCGTTCGAGCCGGAAGCGAGCCCGCGGACGGCGATCTCGACCAGCTGCTGCAGGGCGAACTCGACGTCCTGCACGGGCGTCCTGGCGGTGCCGAGGACCACCGCGGCGCGCAGCGTCCGAGCGGTGGCGGCGTCGACCGTCGGCCTGCTGCCCCCGTCCGCGCGGACCCGGACGACGACGTCGCCCTGGATCACGTACCGGCCCGGGGTCGCGACGACGTCGACGAGACGGTCGTTGCGGCCCGCCCAGGCCGTCAGGGCCCGCCACTCCACCGACTGCACGTAGCCGTCGGCCGCAGCCCGGACCGCGGACCACCCGTCCTCGGGCACGACGACGGGGGCGATCGTCCGTCGATCGTCGTCGCCGTCCCGGTAGGCCTCGTCGACCGCTGCACGCAGGTCGGTCTGCACCTGCCGCTGCAGCGACGTGATCTGCGTGCTCGACGCGATGTGGTGGATGAAGAAGACGAGCACGCCCACGTCGAGCACGGCGAGCAGGACCGCGACGTGGATCGCGACGACGGGGACGAACGGGTCGCCGTCGTCGACGTCGGTGTGCACCGTCCGCAGCACGACCATCGCGTAGAGGAACGTCGACGTGAACGCCGCGAGCACGAGCTGGTTCGCCCGGTCGGCCGTGAAGTTCCGCACGAGCCGCGGGCCGTACGTCGAGGACGTGGTGGCGAGGACCGAGATCGTGATCGAGAACGACGTCCCGGCGACCGTGAGCATCGCCGTGCCGATCGTCGTCAGGATCGACCGACCGCCCCCGGCGCTCAGCGCGTCGAGGAACGGCACCGCGGGGACCCGCCCGTCGAGGACCTCGCGGTCGAGGGTGACGAGCAGCTGCGCGGCGACGATCGCCACCACACCGAGCACGGCCGGCAGGAACCAGAAGGACTCCCGGATGCGGACGAGGAGAGCGTGCATGGACTGGTCCGTTCGTCCCGGTGGTCAGAAGTCTCGCGACGTTTCGGTGACGGGGCCCCCGATCCGTCGGAGGTGGACGCGCCGCACGAGCCCGATGACCAGCTCGTGGTCCCCGATCTCCAGTGTGAGCGACCGGGGGGCGTCCGCCACGCGGTCAGCCCCGGAGGAAGTCGGCGATCGCCGTGTCGCCGCCGTTGAAGCGGATGGTCCGACCGGCCGTCGACGGGTCCTCGAGCACGTCCGCGACCACGTGGGCCACGTCACCGCGCGGGACCTGCGACGCCGAGCCGTCCCAGTCGACCGAGCCGGTCGGCTCGTCGTCGGTCAGGGTGCTCGGCGCGACGACCGTCCACTGCAGCCCGGAGTCCCGGAGCACGGCATCGGCGATCATCTTGGACTGCGCGTACGCGAAGAAGTCCTGGTCCTGGGGGATCCCGTGGTCGAGCTTCGACCCGGACCACGAGACCATCACGTAGCGGTCGACCCCGGCCTGCGCGGCGCCCTGCACGGACAGGACGGCGGCGTCGCGGTCGATCGCCCAGGTGCGGTTTGCCGAACCGCCGCCGGCACCGGCCGACCAGACGACGGCGTCGTGCCCGCGGACCAGATCGGCGAAGTCGGTGAGCGACTGCTCCTGCACGTCGGCGACCCGGGGCTCGCCGCCGTGGGCGCGCACCTCGTCCTGCTGGTCGGGGTCGCGGATCACGGAGGTCACGCGGTGTCCGCGCTCGGTGAGGATCCGGGTGGCGAGGAGCGCGACCTTGCCGTGGCCGCCGAACAGGATGACGTTGCTCATGGCCCGGACGGTACGCGGTGCGGCTCGGAAGCGGCGGGAGCGGGTCCGTCCCCCAGCGCCCGGCGAGTACCGTCCGGTGCGACACGACGGGAGAACCGATGAGCAAGCACGACGAGCAGCACACCCTGGTCCGCACTCTGGCACTCGGGTTCCTCAGCGGTGGACGGAGCAGCACCCCGCTGGCCGTCCTCGCGCTGAACCACGACAACAAGGCCGTCAAGGGCGACTGGCAGCAGTGGAAGGCCTTCAGCTCGCCGCTCGGCCGCGGCCTGCTCGTCGCGTCCGCCATCGGCGAGCTCGTCGGCGACAAGTCCCCGAAGGCCCCCGCCCGCATCTCGCCGCTCGGCCTGGTCGGCCGCATCGGTGCCGGTGCGTTCGCGGGTGCGGCGCTCGGGACGACCGGTCGGCGGGACCTCCGACTCGAGGGCGCGATCCTCGGAGGCGTCGGCGCGATCGTCGGCAGCTTCGCCGGGTGGGCCGCCCGCAAGCTCCTCAGCAGCTCCGGCCTGCCCGACCCGGTCGGCGCGCTCGCCGAGGACGCGGCGGTCATCGCCGGCTCCGTCAAGGTGGTCAGCGGGTCCTGACCGGACCGACACCGGACGGGAGGCACGTGGCGGACCCGCCACGCGCCTCCCGTCCGTCCGGTGTCCGGTCCGTCGCCGTCCCGTCCGCCGGGGAGCACCGGCAGGGCCTGCCGCACACGGGGACGCGCGCCTAGCGTGGCCCGCATGGACATCGTCGTCATCGGAGCCACCGGCCACATCGGCACCTTCCTGGTCCCCCGCCTCGTGCGCGCCGGGCATCGCGTCAGGGTCGTGACGCGCGGCACCAGCAGCCCGTACGCGGAGGCTCCCGAGTGGGAGCAGGTCGAGCGGATCACCGCCGACCGCGAGCAGGAGGACCGGGACGGCACGTTCGGCGACCGGATCGCCGCTCTCGGCGCCGACGCCGTGGTCGACCTCGTCTGCTTCACGCTCGGGTCGGCCGAGCAGCTCGTCCGGGCGCTCCGCGGCAGCCGGACCCACCTGGTCCACTGCGGGTCGATCTGGCGCGCCGGCGTCTCGCACGTCCTGCCGATCACCGAGGAGACCGCCACGCCGCCCTTCGGCGAGTACGGCACGCAGAAGGACGCCATCGCCCGGATGCTCCTGCAGGAGACCGCCGACGGCGGGGTCGTCACGACGTCGATCCACCCCGGGCACATCAGCGGTCCGGGCTGGATGCCGATCGGTCCGCTCGGCAACCTCGACCCCACGGTGGTCGAACGGCTCGCCGCGGGCGAGGTCGTCGAGGTCCCGGGCCTCGGCGCGGAGTCGATGGCCCACGTGCACGCCGACGACGTCGCGCAGCTGTTCCAGCTCGCGGTCGAGCAGCGGGACGCCGCCGCCGGGCAGGACTTCTTCGCGACCGCCCCGACGGCGCTCACGGTGCGCGGGTACGCCCACCTGGTCGCGTCGTGGGCCGGCCGGGAGGCACGGCTCGAGTCCGTCGACTGGGACCGGTTCCGGCAGACCACGGATCCGGAGCACGCCGACGCGAGCTGGGAGCACCTGTCCCGCAGCCAGGTGTTCAGCACCGAGAAGCCGCGGCGTGTCCTCGGGTACGCACCGGCGTACACGGCGTCGGCGACGGTGCGCGATGCGCTGCGGTGGCAGGCGGAGCACGGCGACCTCGACGTGCCGGAGTCGTTCCGCCCCTGATCCCGCGGCGCGCCGACGTCAGCCCGGGCGCTCGGTCCTCAGTCCGCCTCGGTGAGCGGCACGGACAGGATCCGGTCGTCGCCGTCGCGTGGGTCGCCGCGGCCGTCGGTGTTGTTCGTCACGAACCAGAGGGTGTCGCCGGGGCCGGGCAGCACCGTGCGGATGCGCCCGTGCTCGCCCTGGAAGTACACCGTCGAGCTCGACGGGTCGGAGACCGGGACGGCGCGGACGGACTCCCCCTTGAGGTTCGCGACGAACGCGGTGTCGCCGATCACGGTCAGCCCGCTCGGCGAGGCCTCGTCCGTCGACCACTGCTGCACCGGGTCGACGAACCCGCGGTCCTCGCCGCCGGTGCCCTCGACCTCGGGCCACCCGTGGTTCGCCCCCGGCTCGATGACGTTGAGCTCGTCCCAGCGGTTCTCCCCGAACTCCGCGGCGAACATCGTGCCGTCCTCGGCCCAACCCATGCCCTGCACGTTCCGGTGCCCGAGCGACCACACGGGCGAACCGTCGAACGGGTTGTCGTCGGGTACCTGGCCGTCCGGGGTCAGCCGCAGGATCTTGCCCGCCAGGGAATCGCGGTCCTGCGCCTCGGACCGCTGCCCCGCGTCGCCGACGCTCGCGTAGAGCATGTCGTCGGGGCCGAACGCGATGCGCCCGCCGTCGTGGAAGGTGTTCGCGGGCAGCCCGTCGATCACCGTCGTCGCCACACCGAGCCGGTACGAGCCGGTGTCCCCGGTCAGGTCGTACCGCTGGATCCGGTTGCCGTCGTCGGCGGTCGAGTAGACGAACAGGTCTCCGTCGTGCAGGGCGAGGCCGAGGAGTCCGCCCTCGCCGCCGTGCCGGACCCCGTCGACGGTCCCGACCTCCCGCGTCGACCCGTCCGCCCGGAGTTCGAGCACGCGCGCCGAGTCCCGCTCGCTGACGAACGCGTCGCCGTCGTCGCCGACGGGGACCACCGACCACGGCGCCTCGAGGCCCGAGACGACGTCCGTGGTCCGGCCGTCCGGCGCCAGCTGGCCGGCAGCGAGGTCGGCGGGCGGGCTCGCGGTGCTGCCCTGCCCGGCGGGGTCGCCCGGACCGGTCGGCGCGCGGTCGTCCGAACAGGCGGTCAGGCCGAGGGCTGCCACGGCGGCCAGCCCGAGGGCGGACCAGGTGCGGCGGCTGCGGCGTGTGCGGGTGGTGTCCACGGTGATCCTCCCGGGTCGTGCCCCGAGTCCACACGGCCCCGTCGGGAAACGGCTGGGGGTTCCCGGCGGAGCCCCTCACCGCTGCGCGGGGCGGCCTACCGTCGGCGCCACACCCACGGAAGGACCACCGCATGACCACCATCGCCATCGTCGGCGCCGGCAAGGGCCTCGGGCTCGCCGTCGCGGACCGCTTCGGCCGCGAGGGCTTCGACGTCGCCCTGATCTCCCGCAACCAGGACCGGCTCGACGCGCTCGCCGCCGAGCTCCGGTCGTCGGGGTACCGCGCGCAGGGCTTCGCCGCGAACGTCCGCGACGGGGACTCGCTCCGCGCCGCGCTCGAGGCCGCCACCGAACAGCTCGGCCCGATCGAGGTGCTGCAGTACAGCCCGCTGCCCGCGAAGGAGTACATGCGCCCGGTGCTCGAGACCACCGCCGAGGACCTGGTCGGCCCGGTCGAGTTCTCGGTCTACGGCTCGGTGAACGCCGTGCGCCAGGTGCTCCCGGGCATGCGGGCGATCGGGACGGGCACGATCCTCTTCGTCAACGGCGGCAGCGCGGTCCGACCCGGCGCCCGGGTGACGGGCACGTCGGTCGCGTTCGCGGGCGAGAGCGCCTACGCGCAGCTCCTCCACGACGCGGTGGCCGACGAGCACGTGCACGTCGGTCAGCTGATCATCCCGTTCGGCATCGACGACGGACAGGACGACCACTCGTCGGCCGCGGTCGCCGAGCGGCTCTGGAGCATCCACACCGAGCGCGGGGACTTCCGCACCTACGCCGAGCCGCTGCCGGAGTGAGCGACGACGGACGGGCGCGGCCCGCTGAGCGGTGACGCGCCAGCGTCACGCGGGCCGCGCCGACCGAGCCTGCGAGGAGGCCCGTGGCGGGATCGCCACGGGCCTCCCGTCCGCCGCACGGTGCGTCGCTGCGCCCGAGCCGGCAGCGTCAGCGCGCGGTGCGCTCGATCGCGTCGGCCATCGCCGCGGCGACCGAACGGTTCGCCTCGGCCGTCGGGTGGATGCCGTCCGGCGTCGTCCCCGCCACGTAGGCCCCGTCGGCCGCCCGGAGCGAGCGGAACGGGTCGACGAACGCCCACCCGTGGGCGTCGGCATCAGCGTGCAGCGCATCGGTCAGGACGATCTGACCCGAGCGACGGTCGGCACCCCACCGGCTCCACGTCCAGTCGGACGGCGGACCGGCGACGACGAGGACCCGCGCCGCACCGACCTTGCGGACGATCGCGTCCACACCGGCGATCGTCCGGTCGAGCGGGACGGCCTGGTTGACGTCGTTCGTGCCGACCTCGACCACGAGCACGCGCGCCTGCGGGACCGGACCGATCTCCGCGAGGACCTGGTCGGCACGGTACCCGCTGTGCGCGTAGCCGCCGACGGCGCGCAGCCGGTCGTCGGACTCCAGCTGGTGCAGCCACGAGTCGGGTCGGGCGGTGATCGAGTCGCCGGCGTACGCGAACGGCACGGCGTCCGGCAGCGCGGGGGTGCTGAGCGCTCCGGAGACCACCTGGTCCGGCGTGCTCGGACGAGCGAGGTCCGTGGTGCCGCGTTCGACGCGGGTGTCGGCTGCTGCGGCGACGGGGCGGTCCTCGGCGCTCGCCGTGTGGGGTGCGGCGACGACGAAGACGCCGGCCCCGACGAGGCAGACTGCGGAGACGATGCTCGCGACGACGGCGAGACGGGTGGTGCGGGTCACGGGTACAGGTATCCTCCGGATCGCCCGCCGGGACCAGGCCCCAGACCTGGGGAACGCGCAGCGTCGCTGAGGGTCCTCGCGGCCGTTCTCAGGTTCGGGCTCACGGGGCACGGCGCACCACCGGGCGGGAGCTGCGTCCGGCGGTCGCCCAGGTGCCCGCCGTCACGACGAGCGGGAGGCCGAGGGCGAGCAGCGCCAGCACCGGCCAGTCCGCCACGAACGGCAGGTGCGTGGTCCCCGTCGGGCCGCCGTCGAACCGCAGGGTGAGCGCCCGGATCGGCAGCAACCCGAGCAGCGTGCCGACGACCGCGCCGACCGTGGTGAGGATCGCCGCCTGCCACGCCGACACGCGGCGCCGCAGGACCGGTTCCGCCCCGATCGCGTCGAGCACCTCGTCGTCCCGGCGTCCGTCGGAGCGGGCGAGCCCGACCGCGACGGCGGTGGCACCGATCGTGACGGCGGCGGCCAGTGCGAGGACGAGGGCCTGCACGGCGGCCTGGTCGTCGACCGGACCGCGCTCGTAGGCGAAGCCCGGACCACCCCACCGTTCCCGGTCAGCGCCGCCACCGCTCTGCCACGCGGACGACAGCGCGTCGTACTGCGCCGGGGTCAGGTCCTGCGGCAGGTGCATCGCGAGCAGGCCGTCGACCAGCGGGACCCCGTGGGCCGCTGCCGTGTCCCGGGTCATGAAGACCCCGACCTTGATCCGTGGCGTCTGCACGTCGACGACGGCCGGGATCGTCGTCGAGGCATCGGGGCGGGTGTCCTCGAGCTGCGCGGTGTCGTCGATCGTGCGGTTCCGGAAGGTGTCGATGCGGACCGCTCCGTCGCGGACGTACTCGGGCCAGAGCGACACGGCCTCGCCGTCCTCGAGCGCCCGTCGGACCTCGGGGGACGGACGGTGCCCGGTGAGCAGGGCGTAGTCGTCGACCGTCCCCGCCGCGATGTGCGGCTCGCCGCTCCCGACGCTCTGCAGGAACTCGGCGCAACCGGTCGTGTCGTACGTCTGGCAGTCCCGCTGCACGAAGTCGTGCGGCGTGGTGATCGTGGTCGGATCCTTCCCCGGATCCTCGCGGTTCACGGCGAGCACGTGCAGCCGGACGCCGTCCAACGCTCCGGAGAGCACGTGCGCGGCCCGGTCGGTGACCGCGGCGTCGTACCCGTCGCTGTACTCGTCGCGGTCGGTCAGCGAGACGTTCGCGGTCGCGACCCCGACGGCGGTCGTGTACTCGTACCCCCGGACGAAGCGGGCGTGCTCCGAGGCGCTCCACGTGATCACGACCGAGGCGACGAACACGACGCTCATCACGCTCGCGAGCACCGGGACCGTGCGGACCGGGTTGCGTCGAGCGTCCCGCGCGGCGATCCGGGCGGACAGACCGAGGCGCGCCGAGAGCCGTGCGACGCCGGCCAGGACCCACGGCGACGCGAGGGCCACACCGAGCTGCACCAGGCACGGCCCGAGCGCGACCCCGACGCCGGCGAGCACGGCCCACCGGTCCTGCTGCACGGGTCGGTCGTTGAGCAGGAGCACGCCGACGCCGCACGCTAGTGTCATCGCCGTCCCGCTGACGACCAGCACGGGGACCCAGGTCCGCCGCCGCCGTTCCGCCCGGGGACGGGGTGCAGCGGGGCGCAGGGACCCGCGGAGGGCCGCGAGGACGTCGATCCTGGTCGCTGCACGTGCCGCGACCAGGGCCGCCACGAGCCCGGCGACGACGGCGACCGCCGCGATCGTGACGAGGGCGAGTGCCGGCACGTGCAGCCCCGGCCAGGTCCCGACGTTGCCGTCGTCGAGCAGGTGGAACGCCAGCACACCGATCCCGGTGCCCAGGGCCGTCCCGAGCACGGCGCCGACGAGACCGAGCACCAGCCCGGAGCCGGCGACGACCGCCCGCACGAAGCCGCGCTCACCGCCGAGGCTCGTGACGATCGCGTACGTGCGGGTGTCCGCCCGGGTGCCGACCAGGAACGCGGCACCGGCGAGCAGTGCGACCTCGAAGGCGGCGAACACCCCGATCAGCGCCAGGGCACCGAGGTACGCGTTCACGGTCATCTCGGTCGGGACGCCCTCGAGTCGGTCCGCCGGCGGGTCGAGCACGACCGGACGGGACTCGACGACGATCCCGTGCGCGTTGAGCGCGCGGATCTCCGACCACGTCGGGGCGACCTCGGGCAGGAACACGGTCGTGTCCGACCCACCCCGCTGCACGGAGTACGGGAGCTCGGCCGGCAGGGACCCGGGCGGCAGGAACACCCCCTGGGCACCCGGGCCTGAGGCGGCGTCGCGCATGGTGCCCGTGACGGTGAACCGCTCGCGGACCGGATCGGTCACCGTCAGTGTGTCGCCGACGGACAGGTGGAGGCGCTCGAGCGTCGCGGGGGTCACCATCGCCTGGTCGGGGGAGGTCGGTGCACGGCCGGACAGCACGTGCCAGTGTCCGTCGAGGTCGGGCGACCACGTCGCTCCCTCGTCCGCGGAGACGGCGACGGGCACCCCCGGGCCGGCGACGACGACCTGCGTGGTCCGGACCGGGATCGCCTCGGCTCCCGCCGGCACGTGGTCG
Source organism: Curtobacterium sp. ODYSSEY 48 V2 (assembly GCF_023712625.1). Lineage (NCBI taxonomy): Bacteria > Bacillati > Actinomycetota > Actinomycetes > Micrococcales > Microbacteriaceae > Curtobacterium > Curtobacterium sp. ODYSSEY 48 V2. The sequence goes on along the minus strand of NZ_JAMAXX010000010.1, from coordinate 42,361 downwards.
AGCAGGTCGGCCCAGGGGGAGTCCTCGTCCGCCCTCGTCACCGGGCTGTCCCGCGCCGAGTCGGTCAGCTGCCACTGCAGGGGGTCCTGCCGCATCCCGGGCAGGTCCGGGCCGGACAGGCGCATCTGGGCGGCTGCGTGGCCGAGGTCGTACCGGAGTTGCTCCTGCACGGTGGGCAGTGTGGACTGGATGACCACGGCCGCCGCCGCGAACCCCGCGGTGGGGATGCCGATGAGCGACACGATCAGCACCGCGCGGCCGGTCTTCGCGAAGGCCAGGCGGCGACCGAGTCGGAGCGCCGGCCAGAGCCTCACGAGGCTGCTCGGCCGACGAGCGACTCGACGCCGGCGTAGACCGTCTCGTCGACGACCCGACCGTCGCGCAGGAAGACGACCCGGTCCGCCCAGGCGGCGTGCCGTGCGTCGTGCGTCACGAGCAGGGCACCCGCTCCGTTGTCGACGTGCCGGCGGAGCATCCGGAGCACCACCTCGCCGGTCTGCGAGTCGAGCGCACCGGTCGGCTCGTCCGCCAGCACCAGTCGCCGGTCACCGACGACGCCACGGGCGATGGCGACGCGTTGCTGCTGCCCGCCGGACAGGTCGTCGGGGAAGGCGTCGGCGCGGTCACCGAGCTCGACGTTCTCGAGCGCGAGTTCGGCCGCGCGGCGGGCCTTGCTCGCCTTCCACCCGTCGAGCTCGAGCGGGAGGGCGACGTTCTCGACCGCCGTGAGGGACGGGATGAGGTTGAAGTCCTGGAACACGAACCCCACGAGGCGCCGGCGCAGCGCCGCGAGCTCCCGCGCCGGGCGGTCGGAGACCCACTCGCCGCCGATGCGCACCTCGCCGCTGGTGGGCGGCAGCAGCGTTCCGGCACACGCGAGGAGGGTCGACTTGCCGGACCCGGAGGTCCCCATCACGGCGACCATCTCTCCTCGTCGGATCGTCAGGTCGACACCCGCCAGTGCGGTTACGGACCTTTCACCGGAGCCGTACTGGACGCTGACGGCATCCAGGGCGAGGAGCGCCTCGGTGTCGGCGGCGCTCATCGGACGCCCTCGTGGGCCGTGTCGGCGATGGACTCGACCGGTGCCTTCGGTACATGTGCCGCCGACGGCATGTACCGCGCGACGGAGCTCTCCACGTGGTCGAGCCACCGGACCTCGGCCTCGGCCTGGAAGACCATCGACTCGAGGACGAGGGACCACGCCAGGTCCTCCGACGGGTCGGCGGAGCGCTTCAACCGCGTCAGGTCCTGCAGTGCGCGCATCGCCGAGGCGCGCTGCACCTGCACCAGTCGAGGGACGTCGATGCCGGGGACCGTGACGGCGAGCGCGAACTTGATCGCGAGCTCGTCGCGACCGCGCTTCGCGGGTACCGGCTCGCTGAACCAGCGTGCGACCTCGTCGCGGCCCGCGTCGGTCGCCGTGTAGACGACGTGTCCGTCGTCGTCGGCGTCGCCGCGGGCCACGAGTCCGTCCCGTTCGAGACGGTCGAGCGTCGTGTAGACCTGGCCGATGTTGAGCGGCCAGCTCCCCCCGGTGCGGTGCTCGAACTCCCCCCGGAGCTGGTACCCGTACCCGGGTCCTCCCACCAGCAGCGCGAGTACGCCCATCTTGACGCTCATCGTGACTCCCCCGTCTCGGTCCGTCTCGGACATACCGAGTATGCACATACCGGGTAGCCCCCGACAAGCCCGGACGGGTCACGAAGTGGTCACGAGACGTGACGGGAGGCCCGTGGCGGTGTCGCCACGGGCCTCCCGTCCGGTGCCTGGTGGGGTCACTCCCCCAGCTTCGACAGCTCAGCGAACTCCTCGTCCGTGAGCTCGATCGTCGCGCCCTGCATGTTGTCCTCGAGGTGGTCGACGCTCGAGGTGCCCGGGATCGGCAGCATCACGGGCGAGCGCTTCAGCAGCCACGCGAGCGCGAGCTGTGCCGGCGTGGCGCCCTTGCGCTGCGCGATCTCGGTGAGCGGCGAGTCCTCGCCGGTCAGCCCACCGGTCGCGAGCGGGAACCACGGGATGAAGCCGATGCCCTGCTCCTCGGACCAGTCGAGGAGCTCCTCGGCGTCGCGCTTCTGCAGGTTGTAGAGGTTCTGGACGGTGACGATCTCGGCGTGCTCCTGCGCGGCCTTCACGTCGTCGACGGAGACCTCGGACAGGCCGATGTGGCGGATCTTGCCCTCGTCCTGCAGCTTCTTCAGCTCGCCGATCTGGTCCTCGAGCGGGACCTTCGGGTCGATGCGGTGCAGCTGGAACAGGTCGATGCGCTCGAGGCCGAGGCGGCGGAGGCTCATCTCGGCCTCCTGGCGGAGGTACTCCGGGCGGCCGACCGGCGGCCACTCGTTCGGGCCGGTGCGGGTCAGGCCGGCCTTGGTCGCGATGACGATGTCGTCGCCGTAGGGGTGCAGGGCTTCACGGAGCAGCTCCTCGGCGACGTACGGGCCGTAGGAGTCGGCCGTGTCGAAGAAGTCGACGCCGAGGTCGACCGCGCGCTTGAGGACACGGACGGCCTCGTCGTGGTCCTTCGGCGGCCCCCAGACGCCCGGGCCGGTGAGCTGCATGGTGCCGTAGCCCAGGCGGTGGACCTCGAGGTCACCGCCGATGCGGAACGTGCCCGAGGCGGCGGCAGGACGGTTCGTGGTGTCGGTACCAGTGGTCATGACCCCGGTCTACGCCCGTGGAGTGACCCGTTGCTGGATCGGTGTCCCCCTGGCGCGTGCGACGGGCAGCGCGGGGGCCCTGGTCAACGACCCGGGCGTGGGTACGGCGTCTCGCCGGTCGCGAGCCCGGCGACGAGCTTCGCGATCCGGTTCGCCCGTGCGGAGACGCTCGGTGCCGTGACGACCCGGTGCAGCACGGCGTACCGGTTCGTCGCGTCGAGCTCGGCGAACAGCGCGGCCGCAGCGGGTGCGGCGTCGAGCGCGGCCCGCAGATCGTCGGGCACGGTGGCGGTCGCCGCTCCGGCGTAGGCGCGGTCCCACCGTCCGTCGCCCTTCGCGCGGTCGACCTCGGCGCGACCGCGTGGGCGCATGCGGCCGGCGTCCTCGAGTGCCGCGACGAGCCCGATGTTGCGCTGGGACCAGAGCGACGCCCGGCGGCGCGGGGTGAAGCGCTGCCGGAAGGTCGCCGTGTCCCGGCCGCGCTTCTGCCCGTCGATCCACCCCGAGCACAGGGCCTCGTCGAGCGCCTGGTCGTACGTCAGCGACGTCGGCTCCGTCGTGCCCTTCTTGGCGAGCACCAGCCAGACGCCGTCGGGATCGTCCTCGTGCTCGTCGAGCCAGGCACGCCAGGCGGCTGCGTCGGGGAGCACCAGGTCGTCGTCGTCCACGCCGTCATCGTAGGACGGGCACCGCGGCCGCGGGCGGACCGGTCAGCGAACGCCGCCGCCGCTGCTGATCCGCACGGCGTCGGCCCACTCGTGCACCCAGCCGGGCAGCGTGAGGTCCCGCGCCGCGCCGCCCGCCGCGGCCACCACGTCCTCGGGCGTCACCTGGCCGCCCTCGCGCCGCAGGAACCGTGCCTGGACGACCGCCCGAGCGACGACCGCGCCCTGCCGGACGAAGGTCTGCTCCATGTACACGGCGCGCTCGTCGACGCCGAGCACCCGGGTGTGCAGGGTGAACCGTTCCCCGAGCGTCAGGGAGCGCTTGTACGTGATCGTCTGCGCAGCGACGACGGCGTACCAGCCGCGGCGGGCGGACTCCTGCCAGAAGCCGGACCCGTACAGCAGGTCGTAGCGGCCGAGGTCCATCAGCGTCAGGTACCGGCCGTTGTTCACGTGCCGCAGCGTGTCCAGGTCCGTCGGCAGCACGCGGAAGGGCGTGTGGGCCTCGTCCCACAGCGAGGGGCGCCGCCCCGGTCGCAGGGCGGCCAGCCGGAGGCGCAGGCCGAGGAGGAAGAGCCGGAGGTACAGGTTCACGGGTCGATCACACCAGTGCCGGGCTGTGCGTCCGATCCCGTTGGAGGAACCGCACGAGCGCGTCCGGTGTCGAGTGCAACACCGTGCAGCGGAACCTGCAACCGCCCGGTCGGGCAGATCAGCCGAGCGGGCCGCCCCCGGCGCCGCTGATCCCCGGGTGCGCCGACTTCGCCACGCCTTCGATGATCGCGTGCTCCCCCGATGCCTCGGACATCGCGCGCTCCCCGACGCGCGGGTCGACGGGCTCCAGGTGCGCCAGGGCCTTCCGACGCCGGGCGTTCTGCACCTCGAGCACGACGAGCAGGGCGGCGACGACCACCACGAGGCCGATGACGATCCAGACCACGGTCATGACGTTCCCCTTCCGTCGCGGACACTGTCCGTGCCCTCAGCGTAGCTGTGCCGGTACCTCCCTGACGAGGTGCCGGCAGGAGTAGACCTGCACCCATGCAGACACGCAAGCTCGCAGACCTCGAGGTCGGCTCCGTCGGCCTCGGCACCATGGGCATGAGCGCCTTCTACACGGGCGCCGGCACCGACGACGACGAGTCGATCCGCACGATCCACCGCGCGATCGACCTCGGCGTCACGCTCTTCGACACCGCCGAGGCCTACGGCCCGTACACGAACGAGGAGCTCCTCCGTCGTGCCCTCGGCGACCGCCGCGACCAGGTCGTGATCGCCACCAAGTTCGGCCTCTACCGGCACGAGGCCGGCGAGCAGACCCCCACGCAGCAGCGCGGCATCTCCAGCGCACCCGAGTCCGTCCGCGAGGCGCTCGAGGGCTCGCTCCGCCGCCTCGGCACCGACCACATCGACCTCTACTACCAGCACCGCGTCGACCCGGCCGTCCCGATCGAGGACGTGGTCGGACAGCTCGCCGGCTTCGTGCAGGAGGGCAAGATCCGCCACATCGGGCTCTCCGAGGCGAGCGCCGCCACGATCCGCAGGGCGCACGCCGTGCACCCGATCACCGCGCTCCAGAGCGAGTACTCGCTGTGGACGCGCGACCCGGAGGGCGACGTGCTCGACACCCTCCGCGAGCTCGGCATCGGCCTGGTGCCGTACTCGCCCCTCGGCCGCGGCTTCCTGACCGGCGCGATCACGAAGCCGTCCGACCTGGACGAGGACGACTTCCGCCGCCAGAACCCCCGCTTCGCAGAGCAGGCGTTCACCGAGAACATGCGGATCGTCGACGCCGTCACGGCGATCGCCGACGAGGTCGGCGCGAAGCCCGGTCAGGTGGCGCTCGCCTGGCTGCTCGCGCAGGGCGACGACGTCGTGCCGATCCCCGGCACCAAGCGGGTCTCACGGCTCGAGGAGAACGTGGGCGCCGCCGACGTGACGCTCTCCGCCGACCAGCTCGCGCGCCTGTCGGCGCTGCCCGTACCGACCGGGGACCGGTACCCCGACATGTCGTCCATCGGTCGCTGACGCGACCAGGAGACGGACGGGAGGCGCGGTGTCGGCCGACACCGCGCCTCCCGTCCGTCTCGGTGTCGGCGGTCACTCCGGAACGCGCGTTCCGGGGCCGCGGTGCGTGACGCGCGCGACCCGAGCTCGTCACGGGGCGGAAACAGGGGCTCCCTAGCGTCGAGGTGACACGTGACCGGCACCGCGACGGGGGCACCATGACCAGCACGACACCACCACGCACGACCACCGGACCGGACGGGGTGGACACGGTCCCGCCGCTCGGTCGGCTCCTGCCGCTGGGCCTGCAGCACGTCCTGGCGATGTACGCCGGGGCGGTCGCCGTCCCGCTCATCGTCGGTGGGGCGCTCGGGTTCGACCGGGCCGACCTGGCCTTCCTGATCAGCGCCGACCTGTTCGTCGCCGGGCTGGCGACGATCGTGCAGTCCGTCGGCTTCTGGCGCTTCGGGGTCCGCCTGCCGCTCGTGCAGGGCGTGACCTTCGCCGCAGTCGGTCCGATGATCGCGATCGGCAGTGCGCACGGCATCACCGCGGTCTACGGGGCGACGATCGCCTGCGGGGTGTTCATGGTGCTCGTGGCGCCGTGGTTCTCGCAGCTCGTGCGGCTGTTCCCGCCGATCGTCACCGGCACCGTGATCCTGATCATCGGCGTCTCGCTCACGAGCGTCGCCGCCGGGTGGATCACCGACGGTGGGGAGGACGGCGCTGCCGATCCGCTCGACGTGGCCTTCGCGGCCGGCGTGCTGCTGGCCGTCGTGCTCGTCGAGCGCTTCGCGCCGCGCGGGCTCGCGCGGGTCTCGGTGCTGTTCGGGCTCGTCCTCGGCACCGTCGCGGCGCTGTTCGTCCCCGGCATGGTCGACGGGTCGGGGATCGGCGACGCCGCCTGGTTCGCCGTCGTCACGCCGTTCCACTTCGGGCTGCCGACGTTCGACCTCGCGTCGATCGTGTCGATGCTCGTCGTCGGGCTCGTCATCATGACCGAGACCACGGGCGACATGGTGGCCGTCGGCGAGGTCGTCGACCGTCCGGTGTCGCGCCGCACGCTGGCCGACGGACTGCGGGCCGACGGCCTCGGTACCGTGCTCGGCGGGGTCTTCAACACGTTCCCGTACACGGCGTTCGCGCAGAACGTCGGGCTGGTGGCCCTGACCGGGGTGCGCTCGCGGTACGTGGCGACGGCCGCCGGCGGCATGCTCGTCGTGCTCGGGCTCGTGCCGAAGGTCGCAGCGGTCGTCGAGGCGGTGCCGCACGCGGTGCTCGGCGGTGCCGGGGTCGCCCTGTTCGGCATGGTCGCGGCGAGCGGCATCCGGACGCTCTCCAAGGTGCGGTTCGACAACCGGAACGTGCTCGTCGTGGCGCTGCCGCTCGCGATCGCGCTGCTGCCGACCGTCGCGCCGGAGATCTACGGGGCGTTCCCGACGTGGTTCACGCTCGTGTTCGACTCGGGCATCTCGGCCGGAGCGATCGCCGCGATCCTGCTCAACCTGCTGCTCGGGTCGCGCGGGCTGCGGGAGCGCTACGGCGCCGACCCCACCGTGGGGTCGTACGACGCGGTGCGCTCGACGGCGCCGGTCGCGACGGTCGGCGGCGGCCGGTCCTGACGCGGCGCGCGCCGCGCGGGCGTGCCGCGCCGGGCGCGCCGCCGCCGCGCGCCGCCGCCGCGCCGCGCCGCCGCGGCTCCAGCGAGACTCGGCTCCGCGGACACGTTCGCGGTCGTGGGACCACGAACGTGTCCGCCTGGGCGAGACTCGGCGCCGGGCGCCGGGCGCCGGGCGCCGGGCGCCGGGCGCCGGGCGACCGCCTGGTCAGCTGCCGCGGTAGGTGCTGTGGGCGAAGGGGCTGAGCAGCAGCGGCACGTGCAGGTGGTCGGTCCCGGTCACCGTGAACGCGACGACGACGTACGGGTGGAAGGTCGGGACCCCGGCGGCGCGGTGGTGGGCGCCGGTGTCGAACCGCAGCTCCAGGTCCCCACGGGGCAGCACGTCCGGTCCGAGCCCCGCACGCCCGTCCCCGTCCGTCTCCCCCGTGGCCAGGACCTCGCCCTCGGGGGTGCGCAGTGTCAGCGCGACACCGACGGCCGGGGTGCCGGTGCGGGCGTCGAGCACGTGCGTGGTCAGGTGCGGGACGCCGAAGGTCGCTCGGATCCGGTGCACGGCGATGTCGGCCAGGGCGGCGGTTGCCTCGGCCACCTCGGCGTCCGGCTCCCCCGCGAGTCGCCGCTCGAGCTCGGCGAGGAGTTCCTCCGGCGTCCGCCCGGCGGCACGCACGAGGAACACCCGGCCGAACCGGTCCTCGTACGCGGCGTTCCCGCGGGCGATGGCCGCTGCGACGTCGTCCGCCGCCGTCGCCATCGCGCCCTGCTCGCGGGCCGACGACGCCTCGGTGGTGCGCTCGCCGATGCGGGGGTGCTCGGCGAGGGCGGTGTCGAGGTCCGCCGCGGTCCACTGCGCCGCCGCCTCGGTTGCCGCTGCGACCAGGGCCGGCACGGTGCGGAACGGTCGAGCGGCCACCAGGGCGTCGGCCCACGCCGGCACCGCTGCCCAGTGCAGGGCGGTCCGTCGGGCGTCGTCGGCGGGGGCGGAGTCGAAGTCGCGGAGGTCCACCCGCCACACCCTAGGGACCGCGCGTTACGCCGGGGTTTCCCGGGGCTCCTCCGCAGGACGCAACGTCGGCGGATGCTCGCAGCGGTACAGCGCTGCGAGCATCCGCCAAGGTCGCGTCCCGCGGGTTCGGCGGGCTCAGAGGTCGGCGGCGAAGGACGCGATCCGGAGCTGCAGGTCCTCGATCCGGCGGACCCGGGCGGCCTCGACGTCGTAGCCCTCGTACGCCGGGGGCACCGGGCGTCGGACGTTGCGGGAGCACTGGAAGTCCTGGCAGACGAGGGTACCGACGGTGTTGCCGTTCCGGCCGGCCTTCCCCGAGCGCTTGGCGGCGTAGAAGACGACGTCGTTGGGCAGCTTGACGTCCTGGCACCACGAGCACTGCGCCCGTGCACGCGGCGACGCCTCGGCCTGCCGGAACAGGATGCCGACGAGGTCGCCCTCGAGCGTCGGGACGACGGCGTAGGCGCGGCGCGCGGTCTTCGGGTCGCGCCAGCCGAGGAAGTCGAGCGACTCCCAGTCCAGCGTCTCGAGGTCGGTCGGCAGGGTCAGGTCGGTGACCTCCTTGCGGGAGGCGTTGACGAAGGACGAACGGATGGTCTTCTCGCTGATGGGCAGCACGGTGTGGTCGCTCTCGACGGGCCCGGGCGCGGGTGCGCGCCGCACGGGCGGAGGTGTGGTCAGGGTTCGACGGACGCGGCCGTGCCGGACGGCACAGCCGGGGGCGTCACGCCCTGATGCCGGCGCTCTGCGCGCCGACCACCTCCTGCTGACTCACGGTCCCAGCCTACGACGGCGTGTCAAGCCGGGCGTGTCGCGTCGTCGACCCGGTCGGGGAGTCGTCGTCGACCCGGTCAGGGAGTCACGGAGTGGGCCGCAGCAGGACGACCGACCCGTCGAGCGCGGGCCGCCGGCGGAGTGCCCCGTACCGGCTGTCCCACTCGCCCGACGCGAGCGCGCTCCGCAGGGCGGCGACCGATCGGCGAGCGGTGAGGTCGTCGACCAGGCTCCACGCCGGGTCGGCGGCGCGGACATCGGCGTCGAGGAGCCGTTCGGGTCGCGCGTAGTAGCCCTCGCCGAAGCCGTCCACGCAGGTGAACGGCACCGGGAGGCGCACGACCTCGACGGACGGCCCGACGAGCGTCGCCAGCCGCTCGACCGTCGGCAGCGTGTCCGCCTCGGCGGCGACCACCGCGGACGCGTACTCGGCGAGCCAGCCGGTGCGGAGCCGGTCCGGGTCGCGCGCGAGGACGACGACCCGGCCGTCCTCGGGCCGTGCGAGCCCGGCGACGGTGTCCATGCTCGGGAAGGTGAGCAGCACCGCGTCGGCGTCCCCGTCGGAGACGACCTGCCGGTCCGCGGGCACGTACGAGACCGGACCAGGCCGTTCCTCGCGCACGGTGCGGGCATCGGCCAGGGACCCCGCGACCGCACGGACGAACGTCGGCTCCGGGCGGCGGTGTCGTCGCAGGAGCGCCGCTGTGTCCTCGTCCACCGGCATCCTCGTCACGGCCCCACCCTACGAACGCTCCCTGCTAGCGTCGTCGCATGGTCTCCGGGGGATTCGCCGTCGTCAGCATCGTCTACCTGGCGGTCGTGCTGCTGTTGCTCGTGCTCGTCGTCGCACTCATCGTGCTCGTGTTCGCCGCGATCCGCGTGCTGCGGTTGACCGCGACCGAGAAGGAACTGCGCATCGACCGGCTCCGCGTGGACTCGCTCGTCGACACGCTCGGGAGCGACGACGGCACCGACGGCACCGACGGCGCCCCTCGCCCCGAAGGACCCGCAGGACCGACCGCGCCGTGACGACCGACCGCTGACCACGGCGGTCGTCCGGTCAGCCCGTCAGTCGTCCAGCTCGGCCTCGCCCGCACGCACGGCGGCAAGCCGCTCGGACCGCTCCGTCGCGGCCCAGGTCCCCAGCAGCGCGAGCGACCGCTCGGACTCGCTGCCCGGCTCCGCCGAGTAGGTGAACATCGTCAGGCCCGGGTCGGCGACGAGCTCGAGCGCCTCGAAGTCCAGCTGCAGCTCCCCGACGACGGGGTGCGCGATGCGCTTGCCGCCCCGTCGGTGCACCCGGACGTCGTGGGCAGCCCACCAGCCGCGGAACTCCTCGCTCCGTGTGGAGAGCTCGCCGACGAGCGTCACGAGACCGGGCTCGCAGGGGTTCGCGACGGCCGCGGCGCGGAGGACGGCGACGGCCTCGCGCGCGGTGGCCGCCCAGTCGGGGAAGAACTCGCGCGCGGCCGGGTCGAGGAACGTGAACCGTGCGGTGTTCACGGGGCGCCCGGGGCCCGCGAACATCGGCGCGTACAGAGCCCGGCCGAGTTCGTTCGTCGCGACGACGTCGCCGCGCTCGTTCCGCACCCACGCGGGCGCGCCGGTGATCGCGTCGAGCAGGCGCTGCACGCCCGGTCGGACACGCGTCGGTACGTTCCGGTGCATCACCTTGACGCCGGCGTTGGCCAGACGGGCGAGGTCGAACAGGTGCGTCCGTTCGTCCTCGTCGAGCTGCAGTGCGCCCGCGAGTCCCTCGAGCACGCTGTCCGAGACGCCCTTGAGCGAGCCGCGCTCGAGCCGCGTGTAGTAGTCGACGCTCACCCCGGCGAGCATCGCGACCTCGTGCCGACGCAGACCGGGCACCCGGCGGACGCCGCCGCCGAACGACGGCATGCCGACCTCGTCGGGGGTGAGCCGCGCCCGCCGCGAGGACAGGAAGTCACGGATCTCGTTGCGCACGTCGATACCCATGGCACGAGCGTACGTGGCGGCACCGTCGCGACGACAGGCACCGGCGGTACCCGTGACGGACGGGAGGCGCGGTGCGGGTCGGCACCGCGCCTCCCGTCCGGTGGTGGCCCGGCTAGGAGACGGGCGAGACCGCGTGCACCGGCTCGGTGGCCGCCGGCGCCGCCGTGGCGGCGTCCGCCGCTCGGGGAGTCACGCGCACACGCGCCACCCGGTGCCCGTCCATCTCGGTGACCTCGAGGCGGTGCTCGCCGGTCTCGACCACGTCACCGACCTCGGGCACGCGGTCGAGGTGCACCTGCACGAGCCCGCCGACGGTCTCGTAGTCGCCGTCCGGCAGCAGCGGACCGCCGTCGGCCGCGAGGTCCTCGAGCACGGTCGCACCGTCGATCCCGTCGGACTCGGCGGCCGGCGGGTCGTACTCGTCCCTGATGCGGCCGACGAGGTCCTCGAGCAGCGCCTCGAGCGTGACCATGCCCGCACTGCCGCCGTACTCGTCCACCACGAGCGCGATCTGGTGTCCCTCGGTGCGCATGTCCGCGATGGCACTCGACAGCGACTTCGTCTCCGGCAGCGCGAGCACGGGGCGCACGAGCGTCGAGACGGGTGCCGTCGGGTCGGTCGGGCGGAGCAGGTCGCGGAGGTGCACGAAGCCCGCGACGTCGTCCCGCGAGCCCTCGGTGACCAGGTACCGGGTGTGGCCGACCTCGATGGCGTGGTCGGTCGCGTCGGCGATGCTGAGCGAGGCGTCGATGGTCGAGACGTCGTACCAGGGGCGCATCGACTCGCGGAGGATCCGGTCGCCGGCGTCGAGGGCGCTGCGGGCGATGCGGCGGCCCTGCGCGTCGATGGCGTCGTGGTCCTCGACCAGACCGCGGAGCTCCTCGGTGCTCATCGACTCGCTGCGGGCGTCCGGGTCGCCACCGAGCAGCCGGACCACGCCGTTCGTGGTCTTCGACAGCACCCAGATCACCGGGCGCATCGCGGTCGCGAACCGGTCGAGCGTCGGCGCGACGGCCATCGAGAAGCCCTCGGCGCGCTGCAGGGCGAGGCGCTTCGGCACGAGCTCGCCGAACACGAGCGACAGGTAGGCGATGACCAGGGTCATCAGGACGAGGGCGACGGCCTCGGCCGCCCCCTGGTCGAGTCCGAGGCCGGACAGCAGCGGCGCGACGTCCGGTGCGATCGACGACGCACCGTACGCGGCCGAGAAGAACCCGGCGACGGTCACGCCGATCTGCACGGCGGACAGGAAGCGGTTCGGGTCACGCCCGAGCGCGGCGACCCGGGCTCCGCGGGAGCCGCGTCGCTCGAGCTGCTGCAGCTGTGACTCGCGGAGCGAGACGAGGGCGATCTCCGCTGCGGCGAAGACACCGCCGACGAGCACGAAGAGGATGACGAGCCCGAAGGCGATCCAGGTGTCGGCGTCCATCAGCGGGACACCACCGTGGGTCGGCGCCGGGCGGGCGGTCTGTGGTGATCGTCCATGCTGTGATCCTGTACAGCCATGCTGGGACGCCGCCGCGCCGGTGCTGCACGAGTGCTGTGGGTCCGGGGTGCACGGACCGGGACGTCAGCGGTCCCGACGATCCGCCGGGTCGCCCGGGTCGGATCGAGCCCGGGTCGGGTCGTGCTCGGGTCAGATCGTGAGCGAGCGGCCGATGCGGGCCTCGAGCCAGGCCTCGGGGTCGATCGGCGTGACACCGTCCATCAGGACCTCGAGGTGGAGGTGTGCGCCCGTCGAGACGCCGGAGGAGCCGACGCTGCCGATGAACTGGCCGGCCTCGACGGTGTCGCCGGCCCGCAGCGGCGACGACCCGGGGATCATGTGCCCGTACAGGGTCGAGACCCGGCGGCCCTCGATCACGTGGTCGATGATCACCGTCGTGCCGTACGAGAAGTACGTGCCCGAGACGCGGACGGTGCCGGCGGCGACAGCGCCGATCGGGGCGCCCATGCCCGGGTTGAAGTCGAGACCCTGGTGGAGCGAGGAGCACGCGGCGCACGGAGCGGAGCGGTACCCGAACCCGGAGCTCATGCGCACCGGGCCGGGGAACGGCGAGCGGACCTCGCCACCGTACGACACCGCGCCCTCGGCACCGCCGTCACCGGCGACGACGACCTGCTGCCCGCCGCCGACCGTGAAGTCGTCGCGGTCGAGGGCGGCCGCCGTGACCGCTTGGGTGACCGCGTAGTCCTGGGTGCGGACCTGCGGCGCGAGCGTGGACGTCGCTGACGAGGTGCCGGCGCTGGCGTGGGCGGGCATCGCGGACGCGGCGAACATCGCGAGTGCGGCAGCGGCGCTGGTCAGCGTGATGCGGCTCGCGCGGTGCGAGCGGGACGGGCGCGTTGCACGTGCCGCGGGCGTCGCGGCGACCGGCAGCGCGGCACTCCGTCGACGGACGACCCGGGTGATCCGCGCGTCGACGTGCTCGGTGGTGGCCCGGGCCTCGGTCGTGCGACGTCCCGACCGCGCAGCGACCGGGACGGTGTGCGGAGCCGGAGCCGGAGCCGGAGCGGCCGACGACTCGGGTGCTCGGCCGGGCGCCGGTGCGGGGGAGACGGTCGCGACCGCCGGGGCCGCGTCCGAGCGGGACGGGCGGGGAGCGCGGGTGCGACGCGCTGCCTTGCCGGCCGCTGCGCGCTCGGCCTCGAGGGCAGCGCGACGGGACAGGTGCACGACCGGGGTCTCCGGCTGCTGCTGGTCGGTGTCGTGTGTCGTCGTCATGGCCGCAGACCATTCTGCACGAGTCTGTCGCTTTGTACAGGGGTGATCGTGATCTTCCCGTTACCGAACGGCTGACAGTCCGCTGACGTGTCACCGCGGTTGCGTGAAAGCTGGACGTCGCGTCGGTAGTGTCCGAGACCAGCGACCGGAAGGACCTGCGCCATGGCCCGAACGCCGCGGGAACGCCACGAACCCATCGACCTCGCGACCGCCGAGGTCGTGCTCGCCGGCACCCAGGAACTGCTCCCCGTCCTCCGGGCGTCGGCCGTCCGTGCGGGCGTCGACGCCGCCAGGATGCGGGTCGTCGGGGTGGACGACCTCCCCGATCCCCACGAGCACGCCGATGCCGACCTCGCGGTGATCGCGATCCGCCGACCGGGCGACGACCCCGCGTTCCACCGGGCGCAGGAGGCCGCGGAGCTCACCGCGCCGCTGCTCGCGCCGAACGCCGTGCGCATCGTCATCACGGTCTCGGGGGTGACCCGGCTCGCCCCGAAGGTCGAGCGGACGCTGACGTCCGAGGTGCTCCACCAGATCGGCGTGGCCTCGGCCCGCTCGGGCTTCAAGCGCCCCTTCCGGAGCATGCGGACCCGCCTCGGGACCGCCGGGCTGCGGGCCGCCGGGGTCCGGGTGTTCCGGATCACGATCTGACCCGACTCCACGGCAGGGCCCGACCGGGTATCTTGACGTCGAGAGAAACCGCGCCGCGAGTACCGTGGACGGACCGAGGTCCGGCACGGTCGAACAAGGGAGTACCCGCCAGCATGGCCAAGATCATCTACACGCTCACGGACGAGGCACCGTTCCTCGCCACCCACTCGTTCCTGCCGGTCGTCGAGGCGTTCGCGCGCACCGCGGGGGTCGACGTCGAGACCCGCGACATCTCGCTCTCCGGTCGGATCATCGCCCAGTTCCCGGAGCGGCTCACCGACGAGCAGCGCCTGGACGACGCCCTGGCCGAGCTCGGCGAGCTCGCGGGGACGCCCGAGGCGAACATCATCAAGCTGCCGAACATCTCGGCTTCGATCCCGCAGCTCAAGGCGGCGGTCAAGGAGCTCCAGGCGCAGGGCTACGACCTGCCCGCCTACCCCGACGAGCCCACCACCGACGAGGAGCGCGACGTCCGGGCCCGCTACGACCGCGTCAAGGGCAGCGCCGTCAACCCGGTCCTGCGCGAGGGCAACTCCGACCGCCGCGCGCCGCTGTCGGTGAAGAACTACGCCCGCAAGCACCCGCACCGCATGGGCGCCTGGAGCCACGAGTCGCGGACCAACGTCGTGACGATGGGCAAGGACGACTTCCGCTCGAACGAGCAGTCGTGGATCGCCCCCGCCGACGACACCCTGACGATCGAGTTCGTGGCCGCCGACGGCGACACCACCGTGCTCAAGCAGTCGATCCCCGTCCTCGCGGGCGAGGTCGTCGACGGCACCGTCCTGCACGTCCGCGCGCTCGAGGCGTTCCTGCAGGACCAGATCCGTGCCGCGCAGGACCAGGGCGTCCTGTTCTCGGTGCACCTCAAGGCCACGATGATGAAGGTCTCCGACCCGATCATCTTCGGCCACGTCATCCGCGCGTTCTTCCCGAGCGTGTTCGAGCGCTTCGGGGCCGACCTCGCCGCCGCCGGGCTCAACCCGAACGACGGCCTCGGCTCGATCCTCGCCGGGCTCGACAGCGTGCCGAACGGCGCGGAGATCACGCAGGCGTTCGCCGACGGGATCGACGCCGGCCCCGAGCTCGCGATGGTCGACTCGGACAAGGGCATCACCAACCTGCACGTGCCGAGCGACGTCATCGTCGACGCCTCGATGCCCGCGATGATCCGCACCTCCGGCCACATGTGGGGCCCGGACGGCGAGGAGCACGACACCCTCGCGGTCATCCCCGACTCGAGCTACGCCGGCATCTACCAGGCCGTCATCGAGGACTGCCGCGCGAACGGCGCCTTCGACCCGTCGACCATGGGCTCCGTGCCGAACGTCGGGCTCATGGCGCAGAAGGCCGAGGAGTACGGTTCGCACGACAAGACCTTCGAGCTCCCCGGCGACGGGAAGGTCCGCGTCGTCACGAGCTCCGGTGAGACGGTCATCGAGCACGAGGTCGAGCAGGGCGACATCTGGCGTGCCTGCCAGACGAAGGACGTGGCGATCCGCGACTGGGTGAAGCTCGCCGTCACGCGCGCCCGTGCCACCGGTTCTCCCGCCGTGTTCTGGCTGGACGAGACGCGCGCGCACGACGCGAACCTGATCGGGCTGGTCCGGCAGTACCTCGGCGAGCACGACACCGACGGGCTGCAGATCGAGGTCATGGCGCCCGAGGACGCCATGCGCTTCTCGCTCGAGCGCATCCGTCGCGGCGAGGACACCATCTCGGTGACGGGCAACGTGCTCCGCGACTACCTCACCGACCTGTTCCCGATCATGGAGCTCGGCACCTCGGCGAAGATGCTCTCCGTCGTCCCGCTCCTGGGCGGCGGCGGGCTGTTCGAGACCGGTGCCGGCGGCTCGGCCCCGAAGCACGTGCAGCAGCTGGTCGAGCAGGACTACCTGCGCTGGGACTCCCTGGGTGAGTTCCTCGCGCTCGCGGTGTCGCTCGAGCACCTCGCGGGTGTGACGGGCAACGCACGGGCGAAGGTGCTGGCGGACACGCTCGACCGTGCCACGGGGACGTTCCTCGACGAGGACAAGTCGCCCGGCCGCAAGCTCGGGTCGATCGACAACCGCGGCAGCCACTTCTACCTGGCGAAGTACTGGGCCGACGAGCTCGCCCGGCAGACCGAGGACACCGAGCTCGCAGCGGCGTTCCAGGGCCTGGCGGCGCAGCTCGACGAGCACGAGCAGACGATCGTCGACGAGCTGGTGGCGGTCCAGGGCAAGCCGGCCGACATCGGCGGCTACTACCGCCCGGACGCGGCGAAGACGAACGCCGTGATGCGTCCGTCGGCCACCCTGAACGAGGCGCTGGCCGCGCTCTAGGCGCGCACCGACGACGGACGGGAGGCGCGGTGCCGGCTGGCACCGCGCCTCCCGTCCGTCACGCGGTCGCGCTCAGACCCTGTCTTGGTCGCAGGACATGCCGTCGCCGCCGGATGTGAGCGGCAAGTCGTGCGACCAGGACGATCGCGGGCGGCAAGTCGTGCGACCGGGTCGGCCGAGGGCGGCGCCGCGTCAGCCCTTGGGGACCGGGGGACCGACGACCAGCAGCGCCGAGAACACCAGCGCGACCGCCACGACCCCGATCGCCACCGACACCCCGGGCCGACGCACCACGAAGAAGAGCAGGCGGTCCCAGACCCCGGACCGCTCGTCGGCGGTCCGTCGCCAGGGGCCCTCGAGCATGCCGCGCCGGGCGACCGCGACCTCGAACGGCACGGTCGCGTACGGCACGACGGCGCTCGCCCACCCGAGCACGAGCGCCCCGACCGACCAGCGCTGGTTCACCGCGACGACCGTCGTCACCACGAGGTACGCCAGGAACACGAACCCGTGGATGCTCCCGCCGATGCGCACGCCCAGGTCGCCGGCGTCCAGCCCGTACTTCAGCACCATCCCGGCGATCAGCAGTGTCCAGGTCACGAGTTCGGCCACCGCGGCGGCACGGAACAGGGAGCGAGGGGTCATGCCGACATGGTCGCGCACCCGTCCGGGAGAACCCCCGACACCCCCGACACACCGCCGGTCGTATCGATTCGACCAGGGGAGCGGGTAGCGTCGGGGGCATGTCAGCGCCGACCGAGAGCCGTCCCCTGAACATCGTCGTCTGGAACGAGAACGTGCACGAGAGCCGCGGTGACGCGACCGTGCTCGGGCACTACCCGGACGGCATGCACACCGTGATCGCCGCCGCGCTCCGGGAGCACCACCCCGAGGCATCGGTGGGCACCGCCACGCTGCAGGAGCCCGAGCACGGTCTGACCGCCGAGCGCCTGGCGGAGACGGACGTGCTGTTCTGGTGGGGACACGTCGCGCACCAGGACGTGTCGGACGAGGTCGTCACCCGCGTGGTCGAGGCCGTGCACGCCGGGATGGGCCTGGTCGTCCTGCACTCGGGGCACTACTCGAAGCCGTTCACCCGGCTGATGGGCACGACGTGCTCGCTGAAGTGGCGGAACGACGGAGAGCGCGAGCTCGTCTGGACGATCGCACCCGAGCACCCGATCGCCGCCGGCGTCCCGCACCCGATCGTCATCGACCGCCAGGAGATGTACGGCGAGTACTTCGACATCCCGCGCCCCGACGAGGAGGTCTTCCTGTCGACCTTCGCCGGCGGCGAGGTCTTCCGCTCCGGTGTCGCCTACCGCCGGGGACTCGGCCGGGTCTTCTACTTCTCGCCGGGCGACCAGGAGTACCCCGTCTACCACCACCCGGACATCCAGCGGGTGCTCGCGAACGCGGCGGCCTGGGCGGCCCCGGTGTCCGAGCGACGCGAGCTGACGGCTGACCCCCACCCGCGGGACTGGTTCCTCGCCGGTGGTGCGGGTACACAGGAGGGGTGACCAACCATCTCGACGGTGCGGCCCGCCGCACTGCGGTGATCGAGGCGCTCGAGGTACTCGGATCAGGGCCCGAGGAGCGCTTCGACCGCATCACCCGCATGACGCACGAGGCGTTCGGCGTCCCGCTGACCTTCCTCAACCTCGTCCACCACGACCTCGTCACCACGCAGTCGACGTTCGGGTTCCAGCAGGGCACGAGCGTGCCGGCGACCGGGCAGTTCTGCGCGACGACGGTGCTCACCCCCGAGCCGATGGTCGTCCCGGACACGCTCCTCGACCTCCGCTTCGCCGACACGCCCGCCGTGACCGAGTACGGGGTCCGGTTCTACGCCGGCGCACCGCTGACGATGTCCGACGGCACGCGGGTCGGGACGCTGTGCGTGATGGACGCGCAGCCGCGGGTGTTCTCCGACGAGGACCTCGCGCTCCTCGGGGACCTCGCCCGGTGGGCGGAGCGCGAGCTCGGCCACTCGATCGAGCGGGGCCGGGTACGACGTGTCCTCACCGGGCTCGTGCCCGACCCGGTCACGACCGGGGGAGCCGCGGTCGACGGGTTCCTCGAGCCGGACGAGGACGGGGGCGACCTGGTCGACTGGCGCACCGCCGCGGACGGGTCCGTCCAGGCCACGATCGGCACGGTCACCGCGGGCGGTCGGGCCTCGGCGCTCCTCGCGGCGTCGGTCCGTGCCGCCGTCGTCGCCCGCACGGACCTGCCGCTGCACGACGCGCTCGCCGGCCTGGAGGCGCAGCTCGCCCCCGACCTGTCGGCCGGCGGTGCCGTCGGGTCGCTCCTGCACGTGCGCCTCGACCCGACGACGGGTCACGCCGAGTGGGTCGACGCCGGGCACGGTCCGGCGCTGCTCGTGCGGGCCGACGGGACGGTGGCCGCGCTGCGGCCGTCGGACCTGCCGATCGGCCTGCAGCCGGACACCGTGCCGCGCACGGTCGGCGCGCTGGACCTCGGGCCGGGGGACCGCGTGGTGCTGGCGACCGACGGCGCGCTGGCGCTCGACGGCGTCGGGGACGTGCAGGGGCTCGGAGCGCTGGCGGTGGCCCACCCCGAGGACCTCGTCGCGCACGTCCGGTCGCTCGTCCCCGTCGGTGGCGACGGCGCGGACGTCGCCGTCGTGGTGCTCGCCCGCACCTGACCGCGCGGAGCCGGGGGCGGGTGCCCCTCCGGGTGGACGTGCTGCGGCGTCAGTGGCCGCGGGGCGCCGGTCGTCCGGTGGCGGCCGCGACGAGCAGCGTGGCCAGGAGCGCGAAGCCGGCGAGCTCGACCCCGAGGCCGGCGGTCTTCCAGTAGGCGCTGCCGACGACCTGCGGCTGCGTGATCGCGTCCGGCCACCACGGGTCGAGGAACGGCACCGTGCCGGGGAAGGGGTCGAGCCCGAGGACCACGAGTCCCCCGAGGAGCAGCACCACGCCGAGGCCCGCCATCGCGCCACGGGACCGGTGCAGCATCCGCACGACGAGGGCTGCGGCCATGCCGGCCATGCCGGCCACGGCGAGCAGGAAGGCGATGACGACGACCGGTTGCGGGGTGAGGGCCACCCAGTCGAGCACGGCGATCGGCAGCAGCAGCCACCGTCCCACCCGTACCCAGCGCCGCGGGTCCCGCCATCCGTCCATGCCGGTCACGGTACGGCAGCGCTCGGGGGGTCCCCTGAGGGCCTCCTCCGGGCGGGGCCGGCTGGCTACCATCGAGCACATGGCGCAGGACGGCCGGATCAGGCAGGAGCGGGCGGTGGCGACGCGCGCGGCCCTCATCGAGGCCGCGGCGGCCGAGTTCGACGAGCGCGGCTACCTCGGCGCGTCGATGGACGGCGTCGCGGAGCGTGCCGGCATGACCAAGGGGGCGCTGTACTTCCACTTCCGGTCGAAGGCCGACATCGCCAGCGCGGTGATCGCCCGGCAGGACGAGATCTCCCGGCACTACGCGGAGGTCGCCGCCACGCGTTCGGCATCGCCGCTGGAGTCCCTGATGTGGATGTCGCAGGGCGTGGCGACGCAGATGACGCGGGAGGTCGTGGTGCGTGCCGGGCTCCGGCTCGCCGCGGACCCGAACGCCCGGGAGATCCCGCGCGAGCACCCGTTCGGCCGCTGGGTGGACCACACGGCCGACATCATCCGCCGGGCGATCGAGGTCGGCGAGGTCGACCCGTCGTGGGACCCGGAGCTCGTCGGGCACGTCGTGAGCCCCGCCGTCGCCGGTGTGCAGATGGTGTCGGACATGCTGCACGACCGGGCGGACCTGTACGACCGGCTGCAGGAGCTCTGGACGATGCTGCTGTCGGCGATGGCGACCGAACGGACCCGGGCCGAGGTGCCTCGACTCGTGGCGATCATCCGGCCGGAGGGCCCCGGGGAGGTCTGAGCGACGCGGGTCCCCCCAGGGACACCCACGTCGCTTCTCTTGGAGGATACCAAGGAGTACGTTTCCGCAGCAGCCCCACTTCGCGGGGATGACGACGACGTCGTACCCTGGCCCGATGGGCACCCCGGCGGCCGAGTTCCACGTCGACGTCGAGCTGGTCGTCGCACTGCTCCGCGACCAGCACCCGGACCTCGCCGACCTGCCCCTGCGGGTCGTGGCGAACGGCTGGGACAACGTCGTGGTCCGTGCCGGTGACGCCCTGGCCGTGCGGCTGCCCCGCCGCGCCGCGGCCGCCACCCTCGTCGAGCACGAGCAGCGGTGGCTGCCGACGATCGCTGCGCTGGTGGGGGACGCCGCACCCGTCCCGGAGCCCGTCCGCACCGGCCGTCCCGCGTTCGGCTACCCCTGGGCGTGGAGCATCGTGCCGTGGTTGCCCGGGCGACCGGCCGGCGAGCAGGCCCAGGGCGTCCGGGTGGCACGGGACCTCGCCGCCGTCGTGACACGCCTGCACGTGCCGGCACCGGCGGACGCCCCCGCGAACCCGGTCCGCGCCGTCCCGCTCGCGACGCGGAGCGAGGCCGTGACGACGCGACTGGCGACGGACGACGTGCCCCGCGCCGTGGAGCTGGCCACGCTCTGGCGGACCGCTGCCGGTGCGCCGACGCACGTCGGGCCTCCCGTCTGGGTGCACGGCGACCTGCACCCGTTCAACCTGCTCGTCGAGCCGACGCCGCTCGGTGACCGACGCCTGTCGGCCGTGGTCGACTTCGGTGACCTGACCGCGGGCGACCCGGCGGTCGACCTCGCCACCCGGTGGTTGACGCTCGACGACGCCGGCGGGCGGACGTTCGCGTCGCTCGTCGACGCGGACCCCGCCACCTGGACCCGGGCGCGCGGGTGGGCCGTGTCGATCGCGTCGGCGCTCGCCGTGACGGACGACGACGCGTTCCGGACGGTCGCGGCCCGGGCGATCGACGCGGTGCTGGACGGCTGAGCCCGCAGGGGTTACCGTTCCCTCACCTGTCCGTGCACTGGAGATCGGAGGGGCCTGATGACCCTCGAGTTCCGCGTCCCGCACGACGTCGACACCGACGCCTCTCCCGCCCCGTCCGCCCGACCCGACGCCGTCCGTCGCACCGGTCTCCGCGGTCTGCTCGACCGCCTGGCCGTCCGGCGCGCGGCAGCCCGCGACCGACGGCTGGTCGCCCACCTGCACGAGCTCGACGACCTGCAACGGCTGCTCAGCGGCGCACGGGGCGTCGTCGAGCAGGGGTGGATCCAACACTCCTGGTTCGCCTACCTCGACGAGCACGGACGCCTGCGCAAGGCGTCGAGTGCTGCGGCGCTCGCCGCCCAGGGCCGACCGCTCGTCGCCGCCTGCCTGGTGGGGGCCGTCGTCTCGGCGGCGGGTGGCCCGCAGGTCGTGCACTCGCAGCCGGTGCAGCGGGCCCTCGACCTGGTGTGGCACGCCCTGGCCGCCGACGAGGGGCGACCGGTGGTCTGGTGCCCGGCGCCGGACGTCCGGATGGCCCGGGTCCGCGACCTCACCACCTGGAACGACCGGCCCGGGCGGAGCGCTGCCGAGGTCGCGTCGCTGCTCCTCACCGCGGAGCGGGTCGCCGTGCACGAGGCCGAGCGGGTCGCCGCCCGACGCGTCCCCCTGCCGGCCTGATCGGGGAGCCGGACCGTCCCGGGTCCCACCGGACGACCCGTCGTACCCCGTGCGGCGGGTCGTCCTCGCTGCGGGCAGGATCCCGCAGTAGCCGACCGCTGCTCGACATCGTTACCGTTCTCCCAGGTGACACCGCTCCCTCGCCCGCTGAACTGGGGTTTCTTCCTGCGCGAAATTGCAGGAACTGCACGGATCGGACGTTTGCCGTTGGTCAAGTACCCCGACCCCTGCGTACGGTCGGTCGAGTTCGTGCCCCGTCCGGTGGGGCGTTCGGCCGACCAGGGAGGGGCGCCCAACCGTGTTCCAGTACGTCGTGGAGCGATGGGACCAGATCTGGTTCTCGTCGTGGCAGCACTTCTCACTGGTCGTCCAGTGCACCGTGCTCGCCACGCTCATCGCCGTGGTGCTCGCAGCACTCGTCTACCGCAGTCCGCAGCTGACCTCGATCGCGAACGGGGTGTCCGCCGTCGGGCTGACCCTGCCGTCGTTCGCCGTGATCGGTCTGCTCATCGTGCCGCTCGGGTTCGGCGTCGTGCCGTCCGTCGTCACGGTCGTGTTCTTCGCCACGCTGCCGATCCTGCGGAACGCGGTGGTCGGCCTCGCCGAGATCCCGCCGACGGTCGTCGAGTCGGCGCGGGGGATCGGCATGAGCCGGATGCGCACCCTGCTGCAGGTCGAACTGCCGATGGCGTGGCCGATCATCCTGAGCGGCGTGCGGGTGTCCGCGCAGATGGTGATGGGCATCGCCGCGATCGCCGCCTACGCGCTCGGCCCCGGCCTCGGTGGCTTCATCTTCTCCGGCCTGTCCCGCCTCGGCGGCGCCAACGCCCTGAACTCCGTCGTCGTCGGGGTGGTCGGGGTCGTCCTGCTCGCCTTCGTCCTCGACCTGCTCCTCATCGGCCTCGGCCGCCTGACCACCCCGAGAGGTATCCGTGTCCAGCACTGACTCCGCCACCACCACCGCCCCCGAGGGCGACGTCACCGGCCGCAGCATCCTGCTCGACGAGGTCACCAAGCGGTACCCGGGCCAGCAGAAGCCCGCCGTCGACGGCATCACGCTCGAGATCCCGGCCGGCAAGATCGTCATGCTCGTCGGCCCGTCCGGCTGCGGCAAGACCACCACGCTGAAGATGATCAACCGGCTCATCGAACCCACCGAGGGCCGCATCGTCGTCGGGGACGAGGACGTCACCGGCATCGACGCCGACGAGCTCCGCCGACGCATGGGCTACGTCATCCAGGCCGGCGGCCTCTTCCCCCACATGACCGTCGCGGCGAACATCGGGATCGTCCCGAAGATGCTCGGCTGGTCGAAGGAGAAGATCGCCGCCCGCGTCGACGAGCTCCTCGACCTGGTCTCGCTCGACCCGGCCACCTACCGCGACCGCTTCCCCCGCGAGCTCTCCGGCGGCCAGCAGCAGCGCGTCGGTGTCGCCCGGGCGCTCGCCGCGGACCCGCCCGTCCTGCTGATGGACGAGCCGTTCGGCGCCGTCGACCCGATCACCCGGCAGCGCCTGCAGGACGAGCTCCTGCGCATCCAGGAGGAACTGCACAAGACGATCGTCATCGTCAGCCACGACTTCGACGAGGCCGTGAAGCTGGGCGACTGGATCGTGATCTTCACCGAGGGTGCGCACATCGTGCAGTACGACACCCCGGAGCGGATCCTGGCCGAACCGGCGAACGAGTTCGTGGAGAACTTCATCGGCTCCGGCGCCGGCCTCAAGCAGCTGACCCTCAACCGCGTGCGGGACGTCGACGTCGTCGACGCCGTGACCTGCTCGCCGGGCGAGGAGGCGAGGGCCGTCCTGCAGCGCATGGACGAGGCCGGACGGCACGGGCACGCCGTCGTGGTCGACCGCCGTCAGCGCCCGATCGGGTGGCCGTCCCGGCGGCAGCTCGAGCGCCTCGACCGCATCCCGGAGGGCATCGACCCCGCCCTGCCCGTCGTGGGCGAGGGGGCGACGCTCAACGACGCGCTCGACACCATGCTCGTCTCGAGCGCCGGTGCCGCGCTCGTCACCGGGCGCCGTGACGCCTTCCGCGGCGTCATCACCGTCGAGACCGTCATGGAGGCCATCACCCGGTCCCGTGCGGCCGCCGCGGACGAGCAGGCGTACACGCCGGTCGGTACGAACACGAACCCGATCGAGACCCTGCCGTCCTCGCCCGTGGCCCCGACGGTCGCGACGTCCGGGGAGGACCTGTGACCGCCGTCGCGACCGACGCGCCCACCGCAGCCGGCCCGGGCACCGCGCAGCGCGCCCCCTGGAAGGGCCTGCTCGTCCAGCCGATCGCGATCCTGGTGGTCCTGGCCGCCTGGGTCCTCTGGCTGAACACCGCGGACCTCAGTGCCACCGAGCGCTCGACCCTCAACCCGTCGGGCATCCTCGAGCTCACCGGACAGCACCTCGTCCTGACGCTCCAGGCCACCGTGCTCGTGCTCGTGATCGGCATCCCGCTCGGGGTCCTGCTCACCCGCGGGCCCTTCCGGAGGGCGAGCACCACGGTCATCGCCGTCGCGAACTTCGGACAGGCGGCCCCCGCGGTCGGGCTCATCGTGCTGCTCGCGGCCTGGCTCGGCCTGAACAGCTGGTCGGCGGTCGTCGCCCTCGTGCTCTACGCGATCCTGCCGGTGCTCCGGAACACCATGCTCGGTGTGCAGAGCGTCGACGACCGGCTCGTCGAGGCCGGCCGCGGCATGGGCATGAGCGCCCTCAGCGTGCTGCTCAAGGTCGAACTGCCGCTGGCGGTCCCGGTCATGCTCTCCGGCATCCGGACGGCCCTGGTGCTGCTCGTCGGCACCGCGAGCCTGGCGACCTTCGTCGGCGCGGGTGGCCTCGGGCTCCTCATCACCACGGGCGTGAACCTGTTCCTGCCGAAGGTGCTCGTCTCCGGGGCGCTCCTGGTGGCGCTCCTCGCCCTGACCATCGACTGGATCGGCCGCGTGGTCGAGACGGTCGCACGACCGAAGGGACTCCGATGACGCCCGACGACACGACGCACGCCGACGAGACGACCCGCGAGCAGGGCGTACGTCGCGCCCGCCGCACCGACGGGACGGGCGCCCGCCGCGCCTCCCGTCCGTCCACCGGTCGCCGCTGGGTGGCCGCCGCCGCCGTCGCGGGGGCGAGTGCCCTCGTCCTGACCGGCTGCGGCCTGCAGCCGGCCGCGTCCTTCGTGCCGGGTGCCGCGCCGGGATCGATCCAGCGGATCGACGACCTGCCGGACGACGCGAAGCTGACCGTGACGTCGAAGAACTTCACGGAGCAGCTCGTCCTCGGCAAGATCGCCGTCCTCGCCGCCAAGGCGGCCGGGTTCGACGTCACCGACGAGACGAACGTGCCGGGGTCGGTCGCGGTGCGCGAGCTGATGACCTCGCACGGCGCGGACTTCACGTACGAGTACACGGGTACCGCCTGGCTGACGTTCATGGCGCACGAGCAGGGGATCCCCGACAAGACCGAGCAGTGGCAGGCGGTCAAGGACGAGGACGCCGGCAACGGGCTGACCTGGCTCGAACCGGCGCCGATGAACAACACCTACGCGTTCGCCGTGCGCGACGAGGCGGTGTCCGAGCTCGACGACGTGAAGACGCTGTCGGACATCACGAAGCTGCCGGTCGACCAGCGGACCTTCTGCGTCGAGTCGGAGTTCAACTCGCGTGCGGACGGCTTCAAGCCGATGCTCGAGAAGTACGGCCTGGAGCTCGGCGGGTCCGGCGAGAACGGCGTGCCGACGTCGAACGTCAGCATCCTCGACACCGGCACGGTCTACACCGCGACCGACCGGGGCAAGTGCAACTTCGGCGAGGTCTTCACGACCGACGGCCGCATCAAGTCGCTCGGCCTGACCGTGCTCGAGGACGACCGCGGGTTCTTCCCGGCGTACAACGTCGCACCCGTGATCGACTCCGAGACGCTCGAGGAGTACCCGCAGCTCCGTGACGTGTACGACCAGATCTCGCCGGAGCTCACCGACGAGGCGCTGCAGGAGCTGAACCGCCAGGTCGACGTCGAGGGCCGCGAGCCGGCGGACGTCGCCTTCGACTGGATGGTGGACAAGGGCTTCATCACGGCGCCCTGACGGGTGACTCGGTCGACCGGGCGAACCGGGTGACCTGTCGGACGGGAGGCGCGGTGCCGGTGGGCACCGCGCCTCCCGTCGTCCGCGGGGTCGCGTCGCTGCTCGCGAGCTCCGGACGGGCTGCATCGCGTGGCCGCGTGGCCGCGTGGCCGCGTGGCCGCGTGTCCGCGTGTCCGCGTGTCCGCGTGTCCGCGTGTCCGCGCGGCCGCGTGTCCGCGTGTCCGCGCGGCCGGCTCCGGACGGCGCGCACGCCGCGTGCATAGTCTCGGACACGTGGCGGCTTCGGGACGGGACCTCGGCGACGGGTGCACGCTCACGCTGCGCGACCTGAGCACCGTCGACGCCGTCCACGACCTGGTGCAGGCCAACCTCGCACGCCTCCGGGCCGCGGAACCGTGGGCCTGGGCGCCGGTCTCCCGGGACTCGCTCGTCCTGCACACGGAGCAGCTGCTCGGGCAGTACGCGATGGACCGGGCGGTGCCGTGCGTCGTCCGGGTGGACGGGAGCATCGTCGGCTCGGTGTCGCTCGCGCTCGACCCGTACCTGGGCCAGGCGTCGCTCGGCTACTGGATCGACGAGCGGTACGAGGGGCGCGGCATCGTCCGACGGGCCGCTTCTGCACTGCTCGAGGTCGCGCGCGAGCGGGGGAGTGCCCGGGTGGAGGTCCGCACCGGCGTCGACAACGTCCGGAGCCGGGCGCTGGCCGAGCGGCTCGGGTTCGTGCACGAGGGGACGCTGCGCAGCGCGCTCCCGCTCGGGCCCCGACGGGTCGACGTGGCGGTGTACGGGCTGTTGACCTGACGGTCCTCGGCGGCGCTCCGCCGGGCCCCCGGCGAGACGAACGCTGCGTCAGCGGCCCTGGGACACGCCCGCCCACACGGCGAACGCGCCGCCGAGCAGGAGCAGCACGCCGACCACGATCCAGACCGCCAGCGCGACGAGGTTGAGGAGGATGCCCCACCCCGCTCGGCCACGGGCCATCGGCTCACGACTGCGGGAGGCGATCCCGAGGCACAGGCCGACGACGGGGGCGAAGAAGGTCCACCCGGCGAGCAGCGAGCAGACCCCGAGCACGAGGCTCGCGGTGCCGAGGCCGGTCCGAGGGGTGTGCTGCACGGTGGTCATGTCCCCGACGCTACGGGGTCCTGCTGCCGCGGCGCGTCCCCCGGTGGTGTGACCGCGGGTCCTCCCGGGGACGGACCTCCTGCGGACGGACGGCCGCACGCCGGTATCGTCGGAGCATGGCCCTGTTCGGACGACGCCCCAGGAACGACGTTCGCGACCGCCCGGTCAGCCAGGTGGAGCTGAAGCGGGCCGTCGACGAGGGCTTCCTCATCGCCAGGGCCGCCGTCACCGTCGCGGTGGCGAACCGGATCATCACGAACGCCCTCCGCGACCAGGGGTACTTCGACCACGCCGTCATCGCCGAGGCCACCCGCGAGGAACTGCACCGCATGGCCGAGGAGCAGCGCGGGGACGCCGCCCGCATGCGGGAGATCCGGTCCACGTCGAGCAACAAGCGGGGGCGCTCGCAGCACCAGCACGACTACAAGCGCGGCGACGACCTGAAGCTCCGCACGCGCGAGGCCACCTACGAGCAGCTCGCCGCCATGCTCGACCGGCGGCGCGACGACCAGGGCTTCGTCGACCGCATCGTGCTGCAGGCCCGTGCCCGGGCGTGGGACGACATCGGCACGACCGTCGTCGGACGCCTCGGGTGGGCGCAGCGCCCGACCGAGGACTACGAGATCGGCCGCGACGAACGTCTGCAGCAGATGCTCGACGAGGACTTCGCGGCGCTGCTCGCGGAGCACCCGGCGGGCGCCGAGGCCCCGGTCGCGACGCCGGCCGATGCGGACGAGCCCGACGAGGGCGACGCCGCCGAGGACGGTACGGATCCCGCCGACGCGGACACCGCACGCCCCTGACGACGGACCCTGCGAGGTCCTGCAGGTGCCTGGTCGTTCCGGGCGTACCGGGCGGGATCAGGCGTACCTGGTCCCGCCGGACCACCCGGTACGCCCGTTCCCGCCAGGTACAGCGCGCGTGATGGGAAGGAACGGGCGCGTGCGGGCGGGCAAGTGCGGGAGCCGGGCACGGCTGACCGCCCGCGGGGGCGCGGGTCCCTAGGCTCGGGCACATGGTTGATGCGGTGGTCGTCGGTGCCGGACCGAACGGACTCGCGGCGGCGGTGACGCTCGCGCGGGCCGGGCTGTCGGTCGAGGTCGTCGAGCGGAACGACACGATCGGCGGTGGTGCCCGCACGGCACAGCTGACGCTGCCCGGGTTCCACCACGACGTCTGCTCCGCAGTGCACCCCATGGCGCTGCAGTCCGAGTTCTTCCGGCTCTTCCGCATGGAGGACCGCATCGAGCTCCGGCTGCCCGAGGTGCAGTACGGCCACCCCCTCGACCGTGGCCGCGCCGGCATCGCCTACCGCGACCTCGAGCGCACCGCCGAGGGCCTGGGCATCGACGGCCGCGCCTTCCGGAACCTCATGGCGCCCCTGTCCGGCAGCGCCGACCAGGTCGCGGACTTCGCCACCGACGCGCTGCTGCACGTCCCGCGACACCCGCTCACCGTCCTGCGGTTCGGTCTCCGCGCCCTCGAGCAGGGCAGCGCCGCCTGGAACGCCCGGTTCCGCGACGAGGTCGCACCGGCGATGGTCTCCGGCGTCGCGGCGCACTCGATCCAGCACATGCCGTCCCTGTCGACCGCCGCGGCCGCGCTGTCGCTCGGCTCCTACGCCCACGCCCGCGGTTGGCCCGTGCCGATCGGGGGCAGCCAGGCGATCGTCGACGCGCTCGCCGCCGACCTCGTCGCCCACGGCGGCACCATCGAGACCGGGCGCGAAGTCCGGTCCCTCGCCGACCTGACCCCGGCGAAGGCCGTCCTGTTCGACACGAGCGTCCCGGGCATGCTGCACATCGCCGGGAAGCAGATCCCCACCCCGAAGCGCGGGGCGCTGCGCCGCTTCCGGTTCGGCAACGCGGCGGCGAAGGTCGACTTCGCGTTGTCCGACCCGGTGCCGTGGACCAACACCGAGCTGCGGAAGGCCGGCACCGTGCACATCGGCGGCACCCGTGCGGAGATCGCCGAGGCCGAGCACGCCGTGGCACAGGGTCGGCACGCCGAACGCCCGTACGTCCTCGGGAGCGAGCCGACCGTGGTCGACCCGAGCCGGGCCCCGCGCGGCAAGCACGTCTTCTGGGCGTACGCGCACGTGCCCGCGGGCTCCGACGGCGACCCGACCGACGCGATCGTCCGGCAGGTCGAGCGTTTCGCGCCCGGCTTCCGCGACACCGTCCTGCAGTCGAGCAGCCGCACGGCCGTCCAGATGGGCGAGTACAACCCGAACTACGTCGGCGGCGACATCGCCGCCGGGGCCGCGAGCTTCTGGCAGCTCGTCAAGCGGCCCGTCCTGTCGTCCGATCCGTGGCGGATGGGCGGCGGCATGTACCTGTGCTCGGAGGCGTCCGCGCCCGGCCCGGGTGTGCACGGCATGGCGGGCTGGCACGCGGCCCGCAGCGCCCTGCGGCACACCTTCGGCCTGTCCGAGCACGTCGACCTCGCACCGGAGGACTGAACCATGGCGAAGAACGTCCGCATCGTGCACTGCAGCCCGGAGGCCGTCTTCGACGTCCTCCGGGACGGCTGGCTCTACCCGACCTGGGTGGTCGGCGCCTCGCGCATGCGCGGTCAGGACCCGGGGTGGCCCGCCGTCGGTACGGAGCTGCACCACTCGTTCGGCATCTGGCCGTTCCTGATCAACGACACGACGATCTCGCTCGAGGTCGACGAGCCCCGGCGGCTCGTCATCCAGGCGAAGGGCTGGCCGGTCGGCGAGGCCCGGGTCGAGGTCGAGGTGGAACCGCACCCGCGGGGGAGCCGGGTGACGCTCCGCGAGAACCCCGTCCGGGGTCCCGGATCACTCGTGCCCGGGTTCATCGCGCAGCCCGGCATCTGGATCCGCAACAATGAGAGCATCCGGCGGCTCCGCTGGGTCGCGGAGGGGCGCGCGGGCGCCCAGTAGACGGCATGGAGGCTCGTGGCGGCACCGCCACGGACCTCCGTGCCGCCACCCGGTCACTCCGCGCGACTGAACTCGCTCGCTCGACGCACCTGGTCGTCCGTCAGGGCGACGCCCGTGTACCGCTGGAACTGTCGCGCGGCCTGCAGCGCGATGACCTCGGCGCCGGTGATCACGCGCGCACCCGCGGCGCGACCGGCGCGGACCAGCGGGGTCTCGGCGGGGAACGCGACCACGTCGAAGACGGTCGACGCGGCCTCGACACGGTCCTGCGCGAAGGCGAGGGCGTCCTCGTCCGCACCGCGCATGCCGAGCGGGGTGACGTTGACCAGGACGTCGGCCTCGGGCGCCTCCTGCTCGCTCGCGACCCAGTCGAAGCCGTACTGCTCGGCCAGGGCAGGACCGGTCTCCGCGTTGCGCGCGACGACGGTGAGCTGCTCGAAGCCCGCACCGCGGAACGCCGCCGTGACCGCCTTGGCCATCCCGCCGGAGCCACGGAGCACCACGCGGGCCGTCGGGTCGACGTCGTGCGTGCGGAGCAGGGACGCGACGGCTTCGTAGTCGGTGTTCGACGCGGTGAGCACACCGTCGTCGTTCACCACGGTGTTGATCGACCGGATGGCGGCCGCGGACTCCTCGACCACGTCGACGAGGGGGATGATCGCCTCCTTGAAGGGCATCGACACCGAGCAGCCCCGGATGCCGAGCGCGCGGATCCCGGTGACCGCGCCGGGCAGGTCGGTCGTGGTGAACGCCTTGTAGACGAAGTCCAGCCCGAGCTCGTCGTAGAGGAAGTTGTGGAAGCGCGTGCCGATGTTGCTCGGTCGGGCCGCGAGCGAGATGCAGACCTGCATGTCCTTGTGGAGGATGGGCATGGCACGAGTCTCCCACGCCCGTGCCGATGGAGCGGTCCACTCCCGGTACCCGACAGCAGTGCCGTCCGGACGGGTTAGTGTGGCGGGATGCCGGTCTCCGTCTTCGATCTGTTCAGCGTCGGGATCGGCCCGTCGAGTTCCCACACCGTCGGGCCCATGCGTGCCGGCGCGGCCTTCGCGGCCGGGCTCGCCGACGCCCCCGTGACCGGGCTCGACGTCCACCTGTACGGCTCGCTCGCCTCGACCGGGCAGGGACACGGCACGCTCGGTGCGGTGCTCGCCGGGCTGATGGGCTCCGACCCCGAGACGGTCGACCCGGACGCGATGGCAGCGGCCCTGGACGACCTCGAACGCACCGGTGTGCTGCGGCTCGCGGGCGGGGCGACGGTGCCGTTCCGCCAGGCCGACATCGTGCTGCACCCGCTCACCATGCTGCCCCGCCACCCGAACGCGATGCGGCTGCGGGCGACCGGTGCCTCGGGGGCGGTCCTCGCCGAGGAGACCTACTACTCGATCGGTGGCGGGTTCATCACGAGCGACACCGAGGGTGCCGTGGCCGAGGCCGCGATCCCCGTCGACGACGCCGTCCCGCACCCGTTCTCGAGCGGCGCCGAACTCCTCGCCGCGTGCGCCGCGACCGGCCTGCCCGTCAGCGGCGTCGCGATGGCGAACGAGACCGCGACACGGACCGGTGCCGAGGTCCGCGCCGGACTCCTGCACGTGCACGACGTCATGCGCGAGAGCGTCGACCGCAGCATCCGCCGCACCGGCACGCTGCCCGGCGGCCTGACGGTCCGGCGTCGCGCGGCGAACTGGCACGAGCAGCTCACCCGCGACGACCCGCACCACGACCCGCTCTTCGCGATGGAGTGGGTGAACCTCACCGCGATGGCGGTCAACGAGGAGAACGCCACGGGTGGCCGGGTCGTCACCGCCCCCACGAACGGTGCCGCCGGGATCATCCCCGCGGTGCTGTACTACGCCCTGACCTACGTCTCCGAGGTCCTCCCGGAGGACCGCGACGACGCCGTGGTCCGCTTCCTGCTCACGGCCGGGGCGATCGGCTCGATCTACAAGGAGCGGGCGTCGATCTCGGGCGCCGAGGTCGGCTGCCAGGGCGAGGTCGGCTCCGCCGCGTCGATGGCGGCGGCCGGGTTGGCCGAGGTCCTCGGTGGGACCCCCGAACAGGTCGAGAACGCCGCCGAGATCGCGATGGAGCACAACCTCGGGCTGACCTGCGACCCGATCGGCGGCCTCGTGCAGATCCCCTGCATCGAGCGGAACGCGATCGCGGCGAACAAGGCGATCAACGCGGCCCGGATGGCGCTGCGCGGGGACGGTGTGCACCACGTGTCCCTCGACCAGGTCGTCGAGACGATGCGGCAGACCGGTGCGGACATGTCGACGAAGTACAAGGAGACCGCGATGGGCGGACTGGCGGTCAACGTCCCCCTCTGCTGAGCGGCCGCAGCGCGCTGCGTCGTGGCGACGGCCCCGGTACGACCGCCCGGGCCGGTCAGTGGACCTGCATCTCCAGCGGGATCGCGCGCGGTGCGACGTGGTGCTGCCCGTCGTCGGTGCGGACGATGAGTGCGGGACGCCCCGGGGTGTCGAGGACGTCCACCGCCGTCCCGGCGACGAGTCGCCCGCGATCGCGGTAGCGGACCACCGCGTGGATCGGGACGTCGTCGGCGGGGACCGGTCGCCACCGTGGTGGTCGTGCGCGCTCCGTCTCCATCACTCCACCTCCATCACTCCACCATGGCGTCTGTCCGATTCGCGCACCAAATCGCTGAACGCTGCTCACGTGCACTGCCGGGAGGCACTCCGGCCGCCGCGGGTACGGTCGGACGCATGAGCGACACGGACCACGACCACCTCGGCGACGGCGTCGACATGTCCTTCGAGGAACGCCGACAGGACACCCTCCGCAGGATGTCCGGGTCGGACGAGCACGACGCCGACCCGCGCGTCGAGGTCTCCCGCGCCGAGGACGGGGACGTGCGCATCGACGTCGCGGACTCCGCGGCCGTCCGCCCGGGGGACGCCGACGGCACCGACCCCCGGACCGACGCGACGCAGGACCCCCACCCCGCCGACTGAGCCCTCCCTCGCACGACGCGACCCCGGCGACACCTCGCAACGCGGTCCCGCTGCGAGCACCGCCGACGGTGCGTCCCGCGGGAAGGAGGATGATCGTCGGGTGCACCTCGTCCTCCACCGCGTCGACGGCGGCGTCACCGCGACGCCCCTGACCGACGCGGGGGAGCCGGCCGGCGAGCCGACGCGCCTGGACGAGCCGGGCCTCCCGGCCTTCGTCGCCGCGCACGACGCACCCGACGTGCGCTGGGTCTGGGACGACACCGCCCGCTGGTACCCGGCCGTCCTGGCGGCCGGAGGACGCGTCGGCCGCTGCGTCGACCTCCGCCTGTGCCGTCGCATCCTGCGCGGCGCGCTCGCCGCGCGGGGGACGGCCCTCGCGACGGCACCACCCGACACGTGGGACGACCCCGGCCAGGAGGCCCGCCCCACCCGCCCCACCCGCCCGACGCAGGCCCGCCTGTTCGACGACGCGCTCTTCACCGTCGCACCGGCCGACGACGCAGCCGATCCGGTCGCCGAGTTCCGCCGCCAGCTCGACGCGGTCGCCACGTCGACGACGCCGGGCGCACTGCGCCTGCTCACCACCGCCGAGTCGGCGGGAGCCCTCGTCGCGGCCGAGATCCTGTCCGCGGGTCTGCCCTGGCGTCCGGACGTGCACGAGCGCCTGCTCGAGGAGGAACTCGGCCCCCGGGTACCCACCGGGGTGCGGCCGCGCCGGCTCGAGGAGCTCGCGGGGGAGATCCGCGCACACCTCGGCGACCCCGCACTCAACCCCGACTCGCCCGCCGACGTCCTGCGGTCGCTCCGGGCCGTCGGCCTGATGGTGACGTCGACGCGCAAGTGGGAGCTGCAGGAGCTCGAGCACCCGGTCATCGCGCCGCTGCTCGAGTACAAGCGCCTGTCCCGCCTGCTCACCGCGAACGGCTGGGCATGGCTCGACGAGTGGGTGCAGGACGGGCGCTTCCACCCGAAGTACGTCGTCGGCGGGGTCGTCACCGGGCGCTGGGCGGCGGCCGGCGGCGGTGCCATGCAGCTGCCGAGGACGGTCCGCAGTGCGGTGGTCGCCGACGACGGCTGGGCCTTCGTGGTGGCGGATGCGGCGCAGCTCGAACCGCGGGTGCTCGCGGCGATGGCCGGTGACCGGGCGATGGCGACCGCGGGCGACGGGCGGGACCTGTACGACGGGGTGGTCGCCTCGGGCGCGGTCGAGACGCGGCAGCAGGCGAAGGGCGCGATGCTCGGCGCGATGTACGGCGCGACCCAGGGTGACGCTGGACGGCTCGTCCCGCGGCTGGCGAGGGCGTTCCCTGCGGCGCTGGGGCTCGTCGACCGGGCGGCCCGGGCGGGCGAGCGCGGCGAGCCCGTGACGACGCTGCTCGGCCGGACGTCGCCCGTCCCCGACGAGGCCTGGTTCGCCGCGCGCAACCGCGCCTGGTCGGTGGACGGCACGCCGGCGCAGCAGCGGGCGGTCGAGGGGCGTGCCCGCAGCTGGGGGCGCTTCACGCGGAACTTCGTGGTGCAGGGCACCGCGGCCGAGTGGGCACTAGCCTGGATGGGATCGCTCCGGACCCGGCTCGCGACCCGGTTCCCCGGCCCGCTGACGGCCGGGCCGCACCTGGTGTTCTTCGTGCACGACGAGATCGTGGTGCACACGCCCGTCGAGCACGCCGCGTTCGTGGCGGAGCAGGTCCGGGCCGCGGCGGTCGACGCCGGACGGCTGCTCTTCCGGGACTTCCCGGTGGTCTTCCCCCTGACGGTGTCGACGGTGCGCGACTACGGGGCAGCGAAGGACTGAGCCGGGCCGGCGCGTGCGGGTGCTCGCCCGCCGTGAGGACTGTGTCCGGGCCGGCGCGTGCGCGCTCGCAGCCTGGGACGGGCAGGGTGGGTCGATGGAGCGACACCACGACGAGGACCCCTCGGCTGCCGGTCGGGTCGACCGTGCGGAGCAGGCGGCGGTCGTCGAGGACCGGCGCGTCGGTGACCTCGACCTCACGACGTGGCGGTCCCGGGCCGGCCACACGGTCGCCGAGGGCTGGGCGGCACTCGGCCGTCGCTACGGCGCCCTCCCCCTGCTCGTCCTGACGCTGGCCGTCGGTGTCGGCATCGCCGCGACCGCGACCTGGGCGGCATCGGAGGTGTACGACGCCGTGCGGGCGTCCGACGACGTCGCGGTGCTCGACCGCCCCGTCCTCGACTGGATGCTCACCCTGCGCTCGCCGTTCGCCGACCAGGCGGTCACGTGGTGGACCGACATCGCCGGGACGATCGGGATGCCGATCGTCGCGGTCTGCTTCCTGATCGGCTTCACGGTGCAGCGCCGCGCCTGGACCCCGCTCGTGCTGCTCGTCGCGGCGAGCGGCGGCTCGCTCCTCATGACCATCGCAGGCAAGGACCTGATCGGCCGTGCCCGACCGCCGCTGTCGGACGCGGTGCCGCCGTACGAGCACTCGCCGTCGTTCCCGTCCGGCCACACGCTCAACGCCACGGTCGTCGTCGGCATGATCGTGTACCTGCTCATCCTGCGGCAGTCACGCACGGTCACCCGGGTGTGGACGATCGTCATCGGCACGCTCTTCGTGCTGTCGATCGGCGTCTCGCGGGTGTTCCTGGGCCACCACTGGACGACGGACGTGCTCGCCGCGTGGGCCCTCGGTCTTGCGTGGCTGGCGCTCGTGATCACGGCGCACCGGCTGTACCTGACCGCCCTCCACCGGGGTGCCGACCCGGTCGTGCGCGGCCGCGGACCGGCACGCCCGGTCAGGTCGTCACGGTAGGTTCACCCGCATGGAAGAACGGGTCTTCGGCGGCAGGTACCGCGTCACCGGCACGCTCGGTCACGGCGGCATGGCCTCCGTCTACCGCGCCGTCGACGAGCAGCTCGGCCGCGAGGTGGCCGTCAAGGTCTTCCGGATCGGCGCGGTCGACCACGGCGAACGTGCGCGCGCCGAGGCCGAGATGCACACGCTGGCCGCGCTCCGCAGCCCCTCGCTCGTCACGCTCTACGACGCCGCACTCGACGACGGCAACGGCGACTCGTACCTCGTGATGGAGCTCGTCCCCGGCAGCGACCTGGACACCCGGCTGCGCGAGGGCCCGCTCGACACCACGACGACCGCGCGCACCGGCGCCCAGGTCGCCGAGGGACTCGCCGCCGTGCACGCGCAGGGCATCGTGCACCGTGACGTGAAGCCCGCCAACGTGCTGCTCGAGAGCGACGGCCAGCACGTCAAGCTCGCCGACTTCGGCATCGCGCTGCTCCGGGACGCCGCCCGCGTGACCGGGACCGGCACCGTCATCGGCACCGCCGCCTACATCTCACCGGAGCAGGTCCTCGGGCGCGAGGTCACCGGTCAGGCCGACGTCTACGCCCTCGGGCTCGTCCTGCTGCAGTGCCTGACGGGTGCACGTCCGTTCCCCGGCACCGCCGTCGAGTCCGCCACCGCGCGGCTCACGCGGGGCCCCGACATCGACCAGCACCTGCCCACCGCGTGGCGGACGCTGCTGCACGTGATGACGGCGCAGGACCCGGCCGAGCGCCCGACCGCGGCCGAGGCGGCCCGACGTCTCCGTGCCCTCGAACGCGACGGGACGGCACCGGCGACCCAGCTGCTCCCGGGCGGACCCGGCACGCTCACCCGTGCTGCCGGCGGAGCGGCCGGTGCCGGAGCCGGTCTCGCCGGTGCCGCGCTCGGTGCCGGGGGACCGGACGCAGCCCACGCCGACCAGGCCACCCAGGCCATGCCGGGCGCTGCGGACGGCGACCAGGCCACGCGGGCGATGCCGACCGCCGGCGGTGCCGACGCCGCGACCCGGGCGTACGACCGGACGGGTGCGCAGGACGACGTCGCGACGACGGTCCTCGGTGCGCAGCGGGGCGCCGGTGGAGCGGGCGCCGCCGCTGCTGCTGGCGGTGGTGCGGTGGCCGGTGGTGCCGCGTCGCGAGGAGCCGGTGGTCCAGCGGGGGCTGCCGGACGGGGCGGTCCCGGTACGGACGGACCGAAGCGACGGCGTGCGGGGATCATCACCGCGGTGGTCGTCGGGATCCTCGTCCTCGCGGGGATCGGCGTCGCGCTGATCGCGCTGGGCGGAGGAGACGACTCGACGCCCGCGCCGACCGACTCCAGCGAGCCCTCGTCGCCGACGGAGCAGCAGACGAGCGAGCCGGAGCAGCAGCCCAGCCAGGAGGAGCAGCAGCCGAGCGAACCCGCGCAGGAGCCGAGCGAGCCGGCGCAGGAGCCCAGCCAGGAGCAGCAGCAGCCGAGCGAGCCAGCGCAGGAGCCGAGCCAGCCCGCCGACGATCCGAGCGTCGGCCCCGAGCCGGGCGGTCCGGCGTCCAACCCCGTCGAGGCCCCGCAGGGCGGCGCGGGCAACAACGGCAACGGCAACGGTCCCGGGAGCAACAGCGGCAAGGGCAAGGGATCCGGTGCGGCGGACACGACGGTCGACACCACCGTCGGGTCGCTCACCCAGGGGCCGGCGACGGGCCCCGGCCGCGGCTGACGCGGTCGCTGCCGACCCCGGCGCGGTGGACGGACAGCGTCGAGCCGACGCCCACCGTCGCGGGAGCACGCTCGGAGTATGTCGATGAGCACACCGTTCGATCCGCAGCAGCCCGGCGCCGATCTCCCCGTGGACGGCGACGACCAGACCGAGATCGAGGTCGAGGAGGACCGCGGCGCCGACGTCGGCCCGGACTCGGTCGACCCGTCGATCTCGCCGGCCCCGCACGAGGACGAGGACGAGGCGGGCGGCGGCCCGGTCGCCCGGTGACCCGAGACGGCTGACCGATCTCGCCCCGACGGCCCGCAGGGGGACGACGGACGACCCGCTGACGACCGCTGACGACCGCTGACGACCGCTGACGCGACGACGGGCTGCCCCCGGACGATCCAGGGGCAGCCCGTCGTGGTGCTTCGGCTCAGACGCCGCCGCGCCGGAGCCAGCGGGTCGACCGCCACGAGCGCGACCGCAGCACCGCGTCGATCGCGTCGCGCAGGATCTGCTCGTCGGTGGCCGGGTCGACGAAGGCCGACGCCCGCACGGGGCCGCTCGTCCCGCGGAGGCGCGAGACGGCCCGGAGCGGAGCGCTCACGCGCCACGACCGCGACTCCAGCAGGGAGATGAGCCGCTGCGCCAGGGCGAAGCGCTCACCGTGGTCGACGGACGACTCCTGCGCCACGGGTGCGGGGAGCGGAGCCGGCTGCTCGGCGAGCTTCACCAGCTCTCGGATGCGCCGCGTCTCGCCGGCCGGCAGCAGGATCGGCAGGGCGTCGATCTTGCGGTCGACGGAGTACTGGTTCAGCAGCCACTCCGCGATGTCGTGGTCGGTGCGCGAGCCGTCCTGCGACACCCACGTGTGGTAGATCGCGGTGAGCTGCAGGGAGTCCGCGACACCGACGAGCGACGCGGCACGGAGCAGGTAGTCCCAGTCCTCGGTCGTGGTCAGCGACTCGTCGAAGCGCAGTCCGAGGTTCGTGAAGAGCCCGCGCGGGAACGCCGCCGTCATGAACGGCGTCTGGTTCAGCACGAGGTGCTTCACCATCGAGAACTCGGCGTCGTAGGGCCGGGTGATCGGCCCCTCGGTACGGACGCCCCAGTGGCCGCTCGTGCTGACGACGTCGGCCGCCTGCAGGGACCCGACGCTGCGGAGCACCATCCCCGGGTGCTTGCGGTGCACGTCCCGGAAGGCCGAGACCCAGTGCGCGAAGACCAGGTCGTCGTCGTCCAGCGCCACGACGTACTGCCCGGTCGCCAGTCGGAAGCCCTCGTTGAGGAGCGTGGCGCGCGAGCCGTGGTCGACCTTGACGAAGCGCGTGCGGCCGGCGATCGACGGCGGCTGGCGTTCGATCAACCGCTCGAGCACGATCTGCGTCGCGACGTCGACGTGGTGGCCGATGATGAGCACCTCGAAGTCCTGGTCCGTCTGGCCCGCCAGGCAGGAGAACACCTCGGCGAGCTGCTGCGGACGACGCCCCTGCGTCCGGATCACGACCGTGAGGAACGGGTCGTCCTCGGTCGACGTCCGGGTGACCGCGGCGGCGGGGACCGGCCCGGGCAGGCAGGCCCAGACGAACTGGTTCACGCGGGCGTTCGGCGCGGCCTGGTCGCGCAGCGCGTTCATCCACTGGTTGACGGTGGTGCCACGCATGAGCGCCGGGTGGTCGAGCGGGAAGTGCTGGTCGCTCTTGCTCAGCAGGAAGTCCTCGCGGTCCGTGCGGTGCAGACCGGCGGCACGGAGCGTGCGCTCGAGCTCGGGCTCGCTGTAGAGGTGGACGTGGGTGTCGTCCAGCAGCCCGGTGTCGGTGTACTCCCATGCGCCGAACGCCAGCTTGAACCCGACGTCGCGGTGGGTGTTGTTCGGCACGCTGAGCACGAGCGGAGCGCTGTGGTCGCGGAGGAACGTCGACACCTCGGCGAGCACGGCCCGTCCGGCGGGCAGGTGCTCGAGCCCGTCGAGCATGGTGACCCCGAGCACGCGGCGGTCGCCGACGACGTCGCGCAGCAGCACGCGCACCGCCTCGGGATCGCCGACGTCGCCGACGTGGGCCTCGAAGCCACCGTCGCGCAGCGCCGTCACGGCGTCCGCGTCGACGTCGACCCCGACGTACGTCGCGCCGAGCTGGTCCTCGACCGCCGCGGCGATGGCCCCGTAGCCGCAGGCGAGGTCGAGGAGGACCGCCGGCTCGCCCGACGTGACCACGGAGCGTCGCAGGAGGCGGAGGACGGCCCCGTAGGTGTTCTCCTCGGAGTAGGCGTTGTCGTAGCGTGCCTCGTCGTTCACAGTCCGTACCGGTGTTCCGCGTAGTTGCCGCCGGTGAATTCGGCGGTCGTGTGGTCGGGGTCGTGGCGGTCCGCGAGCAGACCGTCGTCGCGCCGGCGCCGGTACTCGGCGCACGCACGCGTGGCCTCCGGCTCCGGGTTCGCGTCGAAGAACCGCAGGATGTCCTCGCTGATGTCGGGCCGGGACCACTTGTCGGCGAGCAGCAGGGCGGACTCCACGGAGTAGTACCGTTCGGCGGACGTCGGCTCGAGGACGCCGCTCGTCGACCCGATGCGCTTGTCGTGGAACGCGAGGGCTGCGGGGACGATCGCCACGCCGAAGCCGCGCTCCCGGATGCGCCAGGACAGGTCGACGTCGTCGCAGTACATGAAGAACGACTCGTGGTCGTACCCGCCGAGCTCGTCGAAGAGCGCGGAGCGGACCATGCAGAAGGCACCGGCGACCCACGAGGTGATGCCGCTCCGGACGTCGTAGTCCTTGGGGTGCTCGAGGGGGAGCTGCTTCGCCTCGACCGCGCCGATCGTGGTGTCGTCCATGCGCTCGACCAACTGGCTGAGCGTGTCCCCGGTGATGATCACGTCGGGGTTCGCCATGATGCGCAGCTCGGAGTCGTCCTCGGCCGCGAGGCGGTTCTGCGCGCCGCCGTGCCCGAGGTTCTCGCCGAAGGACACGTAGTCGAGCGAGGCGAGGTTCGGCGTCGCCCGGCGCCAGCGCTCGAGCAGGGCCGGGTCGACGGTCGCCGCCGGTGAGCAGTCGCCGTAGCGCACGCGGACCCCGGCGACGCGGTCGTCGAACCGTGCCCAGCGTGCGGCGTTGTCGAGGCTCTCGAGTGCGCGCTCCACCCGCTCCGTGTCGGAGTGGTAGAGCACCGACTGGATGGTCACCATCGGTCGGGTCATGCGGTGTGGTCCTCGCTGATCAGGGTCGGGATGCGGTGGGTGCCGAGGTGGGTCGGGTCGTCCTCCATGACGAACCGGGCGGCGTCGCGTCGGAGGGCGATGTACTCACCGCGCTCGTCCGACAGGAAGGCGTGCACGAAGTGCGGTCCGTTCCCGAACACGACGGCGTCCAGGTCGAACCTGACCGTCGCGGAGCCGTCGAGCGGCGAGAGGACCTTCTCCACGCGACCCGTGTCGGTGCCGTACACGAGGTTGCCGAGCGAGTTCTCGATGAGGAACCCGGCGTTCCAGCGGTCGAGCGGCGTCGCGTGCTCGTAGCGGACCGTGATGCGCAGCGGATCTCCCGGGCGGACGATCTCCTGCGGCTCGCGTCCTGGGACGCGGACGTCGACGTCCGTGACCCTGCCCGGCGTGGGGTCCTGGTCGGGGTCCTCGGCCTCGGCCTCGGCGAGTCGGCGGCCCTCGAGGATCTCGCGGAAGTTCTGCACCGCCTCGCGGGCGGGCCCGTGGTACTTGACCTCACCGTGGTGGAGGACGACCGCGGTGTCGCAGAGTTCCTGGACCTGGCCGAGCGAGTGCGACACGAGCACGATCGTGCGGCCCTGCGCCTGGAACTCCTTGATCTTGTCGATGCACTTCTTCTGGAACTGCTCGTCGCCGACGGCCAGCACCTCGTCCACCAGCAGCACGTCGGGGTCGGTGTTGATCGCGACGGCGAAGGCGAGCCGGACGTACATGCCCGACGAGTAGAACTTCACCTGCGTGTCGATGAAGTCACCGATGCCGGAGAACTGGAGGATCGCCTCGAACCGGGCGTCGACCTCGTCGCGGGGGATGCCGAGCACCGAGGCGTTCAGGTAGACGTT
Organism: Curtobacterium sp. ODYSSEY 48 V2; assembly: GCF_023712625.1. Taxonomy (NCBI): domain Bacteria; kingdom Bacillati; phylum Actinomycetota; class Actinomycetes; order Micrococcales; family Microbacteriaceae; genus Curtobacterium; species Curtobacterium sp. ODYSSEY 48 V2. The sequence continues at coordinate 751 of NZ_JAMAXX010000010.1, read as the reverse complement.
CTCGCGGCCGGTCAGGTCGGGGTGCATCCCGGCGCCGAGCTCGATGAGGGCGGCGAGGCGACCGCGGCGCTCGACGACGCCGGTCGTGGGCTCGAGGATGCCGCCGATCATCTTCAGCAGCGTCGACTTGCCGGAACCGTTCGGTCCGATGAGGCCGACCGTGCTGCCGGCCGGGATCTCGAGGTCGACCCCCTGGAGCGCCCAGAAGTCCTCGCTGTGCCGGCGGCCTGCACGGCCGAAGGTGACCACCCGCTCCTTGAGCGAGTTGTCCTTGCGGATCGTGAACCGCTTCGACACGTCCCGCACGGAGACGACCACGGGTGCGCCGGGGCCGCCCCTGACCTCCTCGGACCGTCCGCGGAGTCCTGCTGCTCGGCTGCCCTGCCGCTCGTCCAATCAGGACTCCTCTGTGTTGCGTTCCGAAACCGAGGAGGATCGTAATGCGGATACGATGAAATGTCAGGCGTGTCCCCCGCTCTGGGGAGGGGGTGCCGGTGCCGCCGACGGCGCTCACGGCGTCCTGTCGGTCGGGGACGGCAAGCTCGTGCGCATGTCGTTCGCGAACGCGTGGGACCCGTCGAAGGGTCGCGCCATCCCAGAGGACCAGGTCACCGAGGACGGACTCGAGCTCGACGAGGACACCGCCGCCGAGCTCGGCATCTCGTTCGACGTCGTCGGCGGCGCGTCGGCCGACCCGTCACGGGTCTCACCCGTCGACGTGCGGGTGCCGAGCGCCCCGACCACCGACGAC